>JADZAF010000063.1 GCA_020852755.1 Bryobacterales bacterium | reverse complement strand
TCGGACGTCAAGGCGGGTGAGGTGCTTTACCAGATCGACCCCGCCGCCTACCAGGCGGCCTACAACAGCGCAAAAGCCGCCCGCACCAGGGCCGAAGCCAATCTCCTGCCCGCCCGGCTGAGGGCCTCGCGGTATACGGAGCTCGTCGCCATCAACGCGGTGAGCCGGCAGGACTATGATGATGCGAACGCAGCATTGAAGCAGGCGGAAGCGGATGTCGAGGCCGCCGCTGCCGCACTCGAGACCGCCCGCATCAACCTGGCATACACCCGCGTCACCGCTCCCATTTCCGGGCGGATCAGCAGGTCGGCGGTGACGGTGGGAGCCCTGGTAGCGGCGAATCAGGGGGGCGCCCTCGCCACGATACAGCAGCTTGATCCGGTCTACGTCGATGTCACCCGGTCGAGCTCCGAAATGCTGCGCCTGCAGCAAGCCCTGGCAGAGGGCCGTCTCAAAAAGGCGGGTGCCCGCACGGCAAAGGTCAAGCTGCTCCTCGAAGACGGCACTCCGTATGCCCTGGCCGGAACTCTGAAGTTCTCCGAGGCCACGGTGGATCAGAGCACCGGCTCCCTCACCCTGCGCACAGTGTTTCCCAACCCGAAGCACACGCTGCTGCCGGGCATGTTTGTCCGTGCGCTCCTTGAGGAAGGGGTCAACGAGCGGGCGATTCTCGTTCCGCAGCGCGGGGTCACCCGGACCCCGGCCGGCGACGCGATGGTCATGGTGGTAGGGAACGAGGAGAAGGTGGAGCCGCGGGTCATCAAAGTCAGCCGGACCATCGGCGACAGCTGGCTGGTCAGCGAAGGGCTCAACGCAGGCGACCGTGTCATCCTGGAAGGGCTGCAGAAAGCGCGACCGGGTACGCCCGTGAAGGCGGTGCCGTTCGGCGGCGCTCCGAAAGCGGCGGCGGCAAATAAATAAGGGAGGCGCCGCATGCCGAAATTCTTCATAAACCGTCCCATCTTCGCCGTGGTGATCGCCCTCATGACCATGCTGGCCGGCCTGCTGGCGGTCAAGACGCTTCCGGTCTCCCAGTATCCGGCGATCGCGCCCCCGCAGATCGCCATCAACGCCGTCTACCCGGGTGCCTCGGCCCAGACGGTGCAGGATACGGTCACCCAGGTGATCGAGCAGAAGCTGCACGGGATCGACAACCTGATCTACATGTCCTCCACCAGCGACTCGGCGGGAACCGTGAGCATCAACCTGACCTTCAGTGCCGGCACCGACCCGAACATCGCCCAGGTGCAGGTGCAGAACAAGCTGCAACTCGCCGTGCCGCTCCTCCCGGAAATCGTGCAGCGGCAGGGAATCCAGGTGGTCAAGTCGACCCGGAATTTCCTGCTGATCATCGGTCTCGTGTCGGAAGACGGCTCCATGGACCGGAATGCCCTGACCGACTACCTGGTCTCCAACATCCAGGACATCATCAGCCGGCTGGACGGGGTCGGGGAGTTGCTCGTCTTCGGCACCCAGAATGCCATGCGGGTCTGGCTGGACCCCGTCAAACTGAACAACTTCCATCTCACCACCAGCGACGTCATTGCAGCGCTGCAGGCGCAGAACGTACAGGTCTCGGCCGGCCAGTTCGGCGGCGCCCCCGCCAGCAAGGGACAGCAGCTGAACGCCACCATCAATGCCCGGGCCCTCCTCCAGACAGCGGACCAGTTCGACGCCGTCATCCTGCGCACCAACCCTGACGGCTCGACGGTCCGGCTGAAGGATGTGGCCGAGAGCAGGATCGGCACCGAGAGCTACGAGATCCAGTCGTTCTATAACGGAAAGCCCCTGGGGGGGATAGCGGTCCGCCTGGCCACCGGAGCCAACGCGCTCGATACCAGCGAGCGGATAAAGGAAAAGATGGCGGAGCTGTCGAAGTACTTTCCTCCCGGCATGAAGGTCATTTACCCCTATGACAGCACCCCGTTCATCAGGATCTCGATCAAGGAGGTGGTCGTGACCCTGATCGAGGCGGTCTTCCTGGTCTTCATCGTGATGTTCCTCTTCCTGCAGAACATCCGGGCCACCCTGATTCCGACCATCGCGGTGCCGGTGGTGCTTCTGGGCACCATGGGAGTGCTGGCGGCCGCCGGTTTCTCGATCAATACCCTGACCATGTTCGCCCTGGTCATTGTCATCGGCCTCCTGGTGGACGATGCCATCGTCGTCGTCGAGAACGTGGAACGGATCATGGCCGAGGAGGGGCTGTCGCCGCACGATGCCACCATCAAGTCGATGGGGCAGATCACCAGCGCGCTCTGGGGTATCGCCACGGTGCTGACCGCGGTCTTTCTCCCGATGGCGTTTTTCAGCGGTTCGACCGGCGTCATCTACCGCCAGTTCTCGATCACCATCATCTCCGCCATGATCCTCTCGGTGCTGGTGGCGATGATCCTGACCCCGGCGCTCTGCTCAACAATCCTCAAGCCGGTGGCAAAAGGGCATGTGGCGGGCGAGGGCGGCTGGTTCGCCTGGTTCTTCCGCTCCTTCAACCGGGCGTTCGGGTTCTTTCGGGAAAAATACGAGGGGATCGTCGGCCGGTCCTTCACGAAGCCGTTCCGCTACCTGGTGGTGTACGGCGCCATTGTCGCCGCCATGGTCTGGTTCTTCCTCCACCTTCCGACCTCGTTCCTGCCGGACGAAGACCAGGGCTTTATCATCTCCCAGCTTCAGCTCCCAGCCGGCGCCACCCAGGAGCGGACCATCCAGGCGGCTCGCCAGATGGAGAAGTATTTCCTCGAAGAGGAGACCGGGGCGGTGGAGGGCATCATCACGGTGGCCGGGTTCAGTTTTGCAGGCCGCGGCCAGAACATGGGGATCGCGTGGGTGAAGCTCAAGGACTGGAAACTGCGCAATTCACCGGACCTGAGGGCGGCTGCCGTTGCCGGGCGGGCGATGAAGGCCTTCTCCCGGATCCGCGACGGCCTTGCCTTCGCCTTTTCTCCCCCAGCGGTGCTGGACCTGGGGGTGGCGAACGGCTTCGACTTCCAGCTGCAGGACCGCGGCGGTCTGGGGCATGAGAAACTCATGGAGGCGCGCAACCAGCTCCTGGGGATGGCGATGCAGAACAAGAAGCTGGCCGCTGTCCGCCCCAACGGCCAGGAGGACGCCCCGCAGTTCAAGCTCGACATCGATGACG
>JADZAF010000062.1 GCA_020852755.1 Bryobacterales bacterium | reverse complement strand
TCCCAGGCGGGTCTCGCTGATCAGGAAGTCGTGTATGGAGAGGCCGAAGTGGATCGAGGCCATGGTCAGCAGGATGCCGCCCACGTTGTGGGTGGCCACCGGGATGCGGTAGAGCGAGGCCAGGTGCGCGATGCGCATGACGCCGGTGAGCCCGCCGCAGAAGGCGATGTCCGGGTAGACGAAGTCCACCGCCTGCTCCTTCAGGAAGGGGTAGAAGCCCTGCGGCATCTCCACCTTCTCGCCGGTCAGCAGCGGCACCCGGCACATGCGCTTGAGGGCCACCCAGCTGTCGGAAAAGGCCACCGGCAGCGGATCCTCCAGCCACTTGGGGTCGATGTTCTCGACGGCGCGGGCGATGCCGATGGAGCTGGGCAGGTCGTACTCGTTGTGGCAGTGGACCATGATGTCGTACTCCGGCCCCAGCTCCTGCCGGACGTTCTCGAAGCCGGTGCGGATCCTGTGCAGTTCCTGGTTCGTCAGGGTGGTGGCAAAGCGCGCCGCGGGCTTGCCGATCGGCGCGGTGGTAGTCATCTTGACCGCCTGGAAGCCCTGGGGGTTGGCGCGCAACTGCGCTGCCCATTCCTTCACCGACCCGCGATCCAGCATATTCCGCGGCGCCGTGTTGATGAACACCTGGATGCGGTCGCGGAAGGGGCCTCCGAGCAGCTCGTGCACCGGCCGCCCGGTCTGCCGTCCGGCCAGGTCCCACAGGGCCATGTCGATGCCGCTGAGGGCGGGTATGCAGGCCATGTAGGTGTGCATGAGGGTGGACATGCGGTGGAAGTGATAGCTGATGGCGATGGGATCCTGGCCGATCAGCAGAGGCTGGTAGCGTTCCAGCCAGGCCTTCATCATGGCGCCGGTGACGCCGGATTCGCCGTAGCCGGAGATGCCCGCTTGGGTGTCGATGCGGACCAGAGTGTGGCCGAGCTTGGAGACCGGCTTCAGCTTGATGCCGGTGATCTTGTTCTTGCCGCGTTCGGCGGCCATCAGCCGTTCAAACGGCGTGAGGGCGCCGGCCAGCGGCAGCGACAGAGCAGTGCGGAGAAACGCGCGTCGTTGCATGCAAATCACTCCTATAGGATATTAGGAAATCTTAATCCTTGATATACTACCAGAGCCCTGTATGCTCGGTCCGGTAAATTTCGACAGACATGCCGCACCGTCGGGCAATTCGGGGGATTTCAAGGGAAAATGCGAATTGTTACTGCAATTGCCATGAATCTGCTGGCCACTGCTTTGCTCCCGGCACAACTGAACCGCGCCACCATCACGGGACTCGTCACCGATCCGTCCCAGGCGGTGATCGCGGACGCCCAGATAAAAGCAACCCACATGGGGACCAACTTCGCCTCCTCCACGGCGTCCACCGCTACCGGTAACTACACAATGCCGGCACTGCTGATCGGGCGCTACCGCGTGGAGGTGGAAGCACCCGGCTTCAAACGCACCGTGCGGGATAATATCGAGCTGACCGCCGGCGCCACCGTGCGGCTGGACGTGACGCTGGAAGTCGGCTCGGTGGCCGAATCCATCGAGGTGGCTGCCAAGACTTCGGCGCTCGAAACCGAAAGCACACGCGTCTCGACGAATATTACCAACCGTCTCGTGGAGGACTTGCCGCTGGTCGTGTCGGGGACCGTGCGCAACGTCATGAACCTGGCAGTCATCGCTCCGGAAGCCAAGACGGCCAACCAGATGCGCATCGGAGGCGGCCAGGGCGCGGGCTGGGACATGATCATGGACGGCACCTCTCTGGCCTCGGCTTCCAGCAACTACCAGACCCAGCGCGCGCCGATCAGCTCGGTGCCGGTGGATGCGATCAGCGAGTTCACTGTCGAATCCACGGGCATGAAGGCCGAGTATGGCCGGGCCATGGGCTTCATCAGCTTTGAAACCAAGTCCGGCACCAACGAGTTCCACGGCAATGCGTTCGAGTTTCTTCGCAACGATTTGCTCGACGCCCGCGGTTTCTTCGCGGCGGCCACGCCGGTCTTGAAGCAGCACGATTTCGGCGGCACACTCGGCGGGCCGGTCCGGCTTCCGAAGATCTACGACGGCCGGAACAAGACCTTCTTTTTCGCCAGCTACGAAGGCTTTCGGAACCGGTCGGGCAATTCGCCCAGCTACAACACAGTTCCGCTGCCCGAGATGTACGAGGGCGATTTCAACGGTTGGGTGACCGCGAAAGGCGCCCTGATTCAGATCTACGATCCGGCCACCACGCGCGTGGCGCCGAGCGGCAAAGGCTATGTGCGGGATCCGTTCCCCGGAAACCGCATCCCCAAGGAACGCTTCAGCCAGGTGGCCAGGAACTACCTCTCGATCCGGCCCGCCGAGATGGTGCCCAACATCGCCGGCCCGCGCCTGAACTACTACCGGGCCGAGGGATCCACGACCAGTCCGGCCGACAAGGGCACCGTCCGCGTCGATCACAACCTGACGGATAAGGACAAGTTGTACTTCCTGTACTTGCAGGGCAGTTCCGACATCCTGCCGGTCAACAACAATCCTCCGGGGCTGCCCATGCCCTTCAACGCCTCCAGCACTCACTACCAGACCAACTGGTCGACCCGCACGACCTGGGACCGGACCATCACGGCGCGCATCCTGAACAGTTTTCGCCTCTACTATCAGAGTGAGCGCGGCGGCGACATGGCCATGAGCACGATCGACCCGGACGCCAAGTGGGGCCAGCGCATGGGCATCAAGAATACGCCTGCCCTGGTCTACAACGCTCCGGAACTGGACCGCTCGCTGCCGCAGATCACCATGTCGGAGTACGCCACCTGGAGCGGCGCAGCCTGGGGCTTCGACCGCGGCTTCGACCTGGGACTCTCCAACGACCTGTTCATTGTTTCCGGCTCGCACACGTTCAAAGGCGGTGTATTCTTCTCCCGCGACCGCTGGGATGGCGGAGGACAGCATCGCCCCAACGGCTCCTTCGGCTTCTCCCAGCTGGCCACGGCCATCCCAGGTGATCAGTCCACCAACACCGGGAACGCATTCGCTTCATTTCTGCTGGGTTACGCGGGCACCGCCAATCTGGAGACGCCGCGCGACGTCCGCCAGATCTGGCGTCACGTGGGGGGCTACTTCCAGGACGACTGGCGCGTGAGCCCGAAGCTTACATTGAACCTGGGGCTGCGGTACGAATACACGTTGCCAGTGGTGGGCGGGGCCCTGGTGTACGGCACCGACGATCCCAGCGGCTTCTCCAACTTCGATCCCAGCGTTCCTAATCCCGCCGCCGGCGGACTGCTCGGCGCCATGGTCTTTTCCGGAACAGGCGCAGGACGGACCGGTAAAGACACGACTTTCGACGGCTACAAGAACGCCTTCTCGCCCCGCGTGGGCATCGCCTACAATCTCCGGCCGGGGACAGTGATCCGGATGTATGGCGGCCGTTCCTTTTCCGCCGTGAAAACCACCGGAGGCAGCACGCACTTCGACGGCTTTATCCTGAACACGAGTTGGACCTCCTCCGACCTTCAGGTGAACGACTTCCCAACCATGCTCGACAAGGGTGTTCCGGCCTGGGACAAGCCGCCATTCCTGAAACCGGAGGTCACTAACGGGCGCGCCGTGGGCTGGTGGCAGACCTACGACGCGGGCCGGCCGCCGGAATACTGGACCTGGAGCTTCGACATCCAGCAGGAACTGCCCGGCAACAGCGTTCTCACGGCTCGCTACACAGGCACCAAGGGCACTCACTTGACCTCTAACCTGCTGCGCACCAACCAGATTCTGCCTTCGTACCTGAAGACCCTGGGCAAGACGCTGCTCACCTCCAACATCAACTCCGCCGCGGCGCGGGCGGCCAATATTCCGATCCCCTACGCCGGTTTCAACGGCACCGTGCAGGAGGCGCTGCAGCCTTTCCCGCAATACAAGGCCATCAATACGACCAACGGCGGCGAGAAGGTCGGCAACTCCAGCTACCACGCCCTGGTGCTGATGTTCGACAAACGCTACTCCTCGGGGTTTACCTTCCTGGGCTCCTATACCCTCTCGAAGATGTTCAGCGATTCGGAGACCGCCAGCCTGCCGGGCGGTTCGACCATGGATCATTTCAACCGCCAGCTGGAGAAGGCCCTCAGCGCCGACGACCAGACGCACGTCGCCCGCTTCTCCTGGACCTACGAGCTGCCCATGGGAAAGGGGAAGCCGCTGTTCGCCAACGGCGTTGCGGCGCGCATCGCGGGGGGCTGGAGTATCGCGGGCATTGCCGAATACGCTTCCGGGACTCCCCTGATGGTCTCGCCGGGCTTTACCCTTCCTTATGGCGGCAGCAACCGCGTGTTCGTCAGCTCGTATGAGGGATGGCTGGCCCCCGTTTCCGGCGACAAGTTCGACCCCTTCAAGGACGTGTGGTGGAACAAGTCCGCTTTCCAGCAGGTGTCCCAGCAGGTCTTGGACACCGAGCTGGGCAATACAACCGCCCGCAATCCGAAGGCTCGCAGCCTGGCGATCTTCAACGAGAACGTGAGCCTCGCCAAGAACCTGCCCATCACCGAACGGTTGCGCCTGACGTTGCGCTTTGAGGCTTTCAATCTCTTCAACAGGGTGCGGTTCGGCACTCCAAACAGCACATGGAACTCGGCCAGCTTCGGGATCATCCGCAGCCAGGCCAACGATCCTCGACGCATGCAGGCAGGACTCAAGATCACGTTCTGATCCGCGCATCGCCGTTCCCGCGACGCCGGCGGAGCGGGCAGCAAGTCCGCCTTGCCCCGCCGGCGTCGCATAATGTCAAGGTGCGGGGCTACCGGAAGGATCTGGCTTACATTCACGATGCCGGCCACAGCGGGTACGTTTTGAGCGCGGCCCCGGGACTCTTCCGGATCCTGCGGACGCATGGCATCCGGCGGGGCCTGGTGGTTGACGTGGGCTGCGGCAGCGGCCGGTGGGCGCGGGAACTCAACCAGGCGGGATACGAGGTCATCGGCATCGACCAATCCGCGGAGATGATCCGCCTGGCTCGCCGCATCGCTCCGGGATCAACATTCGTAAATGCTTCGTTCCTGCAGGTGGATCTGCCGGAGTGCGATTCGGTCACGGCCATCGGCGAGGTGCTCAACTATCGCTTCGACGAAAGCAGCAACCGGAGAAGTCTGCTGCGCTTTTTCCGCAGGGTCTACCGGGCACTCAAACCGGGCGGGGTGTTTGTGGCCGACCTGGCGGGACCGGGCAGACACTCCGGAAAAGGGCCCGCCACGCAATGCGCGGCGGGGCGCGACTGGGCCGTGCTGTCCCGCGTGACCTTGGACGAGAAACGCCGGATCCTCTGCCGCCGCATCACTTCGTTCGTCAAGGCCGGCGCCCTGTACCGGCGCGGCGAAGAAATCCACTATCTGCACCTCTACCCGCCCGCTCAGATCGCCGCCGACCTGAAAAGCAGCGGTTTTGCCGTTCGTGTCCTGAGCGGATACGGCAGAATCCGCTTCCCCAAAGGCATCACCGGCGTCCTGGCCGTGAAGCCTGCCGGCGACCGGAAACCTTAGCCCCTTCGTCTTGGTACGGAGTACACTGCAAGTCATCTTTTCCGCCAGCCTTCGCGGAGTCAGGATGAAGACATGAAGCTGGCATTGATGAAAGGAATCTGGCCCTGCCTCCACCGCCACCTCACACGGCCGTTTACTCCCCTCTCGCGGCCCGGCGGGTTCCGCAAACCGACCTACGTGGTCTGCCTGGATTGCGGGCGGCAGTTCGGGTACGACCTGGACCGGATGCGTGTGGGAAAAGCGATTCGTCAATAATCAACCGTAATCCGTTTGACCCCCAGGCCCCTGCTGTTGTATAGCTCGGGTATCGGAGGGGCCATGGTGAAAATCGACGAGATCGCCGCGGATGTGTACCGCCTGTCGCTGTTCGTACCGGAGTTCAATCTCCAGTTCAATCATTTCCTGGTAAAGGACGAGGAGCCGCTCCTGTTCCACACCGGATTGCGCAGAATGTTTCCGGAGCTGAAGGAAGCGGTGAGCCGGATTCTCAATCCGGCCTCGATCCGCTGGATCGGCTTTTCGCATTTCGAATCCGACGAATGCGGCGCCTTGAACCGCTGGCTGGAGATCGCTCCCCGAGCGGAGCCGCTGTGCAGCCAGGTCGGAGCGCTGGTCAGCGTGAACGATTTCTCCGACCGGCCCGCGCGCGGCCTGACCGAAGGCGACCGGATCAGCACAGGGAAGCACACCTACCGCTTCTGTTCCACGGTACACCTGCCGCACGGCTGGGACGCGGGACTGCTGTTCGACGAGACCACCCGCACCCTGCTCTGCTCGGACCTGCTGCACCAGGGCGGGGAACCCGAGCCGCTGGTGCGCTCCGGAATCGTGGAGCGGTCGAAGGAAACCATGCGGGAGTACCAAGCCGGCCCGCTGGCCGACTATCTGCCCTATACGCCGCTGACCGCCCGCATCATCGAGCGCCTGGCGGAACTGCAGCCCCGAACGCTCGCGGTGATGCACGGATCCAGTTTCGAAGGGGACGGCGGAGCCGCGTTGCGCGAGTTCGGTTCCGCCCTGCGCGAGGTATTCGGAGAGAAGGCGGCGGCGGCGCGGTAGACGGAGCGGCGGGTTACTTGCCGTCCAATTCGGCTTTGAGCTGGCGGTAGGCCGTTTCCTCGTAGTTGAGCTTCAGGCGCTCCAGGCCGTCGCTGTTGGGGTCGCCCGGACGCGGACCGTTCTTCTGCAGGGCGCGTCCCAGCATGATGGTCGCCTGGGGGTCCTCGGGACTGCGCTCCAGCACGGCACGGAAGGATTCGGCCGCTCCCGCGAAGTCGCCCCGCTTCCATAGCGCGTAGCCAACGTTGAAGTGATAGTCCGGGTCAGCCGGATCGCCCTCCAGGGCCTTGCGGAAGTTGTCCAGGGACGCCGGCTGGTTCAGCCGGGACTGCGCCGCCCCGAGGTTGTTCAGCACTTCGTTGAGCGGCACGGCCCTGGCCACAGCTTCGAAGGCCGGCGCGGCGCCGGCGAAATCCCCGCCATAGTAGCGGCACAAACCCAGCAGAAACCTCGATTCCATGTAGTGGGAATCGGCCGGCTTGACTCCTTCCAACCAGCCCGCCGCCACTCGATAGTCCTTTTTTTCGGCGAACATCCGTCCGAGCTGGAAACGCGGCTGGGAATACTCCGGGTCGAGGCGGGCCGCCTGGGTGAAGAAGCGGTGTTTCTGCTCCGGGGAGGAGGCCAGCAGGCCGCGGACGAAATTCTCCAGCGCGTCCACGCGCACCGTCGGCCGGTTCCTGCGGAATTCCTCTTCGGAAACCGCCGCACGGGGCGCCACCAGCCGCAGCGCTTCCCAGGCCAGGTGCCGCTCCAGGGCCGCCAGGTCCTCCAGCGCCCCGATCTCCTCCAATTCCGGACCTTTCCGGAAACCCTGCAAATCCAGGGTCCGGGCGACAATCCTGAGCGAGCCCATGGACTGCGAGCCTTCAGCCGCGGGAGTGACCGAAAACTCCCCGTAGATGACCTGGCCGGCGTCCAGCAACTCGCCCAGCTTGATGACGGAGGCGGTGGTGAGAGTCGCTCCGGGGCGGATGGAGAGCCGCCGCAAGGCTTCCTCCCGCGTCTCCCGCTCGTGCACCAGGGCTCCGCTCGAGGCCAGGCCTTCCCGAATCGCCTCGGAGATGCTTTCTCCGATCCAATCCAGGTTGGACGAGCCGGCTGAACTGGAAAGATTGAAGAAAGAAAGAACCAGAACGGCGTTGGAGCGGGCCCCGGAGATTCCGAACAGGAGAAAAAACAGAAGCAAGAGCCGGCGCATTACCTGTTCTTCAGTGTAACAAACCGGCTCGCTCGATTCGCGCTGGCTTGCTGCGGCTCGCGCCGCGGCGCTCAGTTGTTGAAGACCAGCCTGGTGTTGGTTCCTCCCAGCCGGATTTCCTGAACGCGATACTTGCCGTCGCCATTGACGTACTTGACGGTCGTCGAGCTGAACTTCTCCGCGGCGCTCTGGACCTCCACCGGCGCCTCGCTGACCTGCTTACCGTTGCTGATCCGGACCTTCTGGTCGACCAGCTCCAGCTTGTACTCACCGGCCTTCAATTCTGTCCCGGCCACCACCGAGGGCTGAAACAGCGTGACCCGGTAGGTCTTCGCGGCGCTCGCCACCGACAGGGCGAACAGGGTAAACATCACCACAAGCTTCTTCATTCAAAAACGCTCCTTGGTCCAATGGTTCTGTGCTGCTTTCAGGAGGTAATACGAGCCAGGCGGGAAAACGTTCCGTGGATAACGTGAGATTTCGTACCGCCGGAATCAGCCCCGCTCGTCGAGGAAGCGCCGCACCCGCTCCAGCACCGCACGCTGCACTCCGGGGTCGTCGCCGAAACCGGAGAACCACTCGACTCCGGGCTCGTGGCGAAACCAGGTGAGCTGCCGTTTGGCGTAGCGGCGGGTGTTTCTTTTGGCGTACAGGAGGGCTTCCTGAAGCGTCAGCTCGCCGCGCAGCCACTGCACGGCCTGCCGGTACCCGTGGGACTCGAAGGGCTTGATCTCCGGGGAGTAGCCGAGCGCCAGGATACGCTTTACCTCCTCCACCAGTCCGGCCTCGAACATGCGGTCCAGACGCAATTCCAGACGACGGTAGAGAGCCTGGCGGTCGGGAGACAATCCGATTTTCAGGACTCGGAAACCTTCCAGCCGGTCGCGTCCCGCCTGGAAACACTCGCTCAGCGGGCGTCTCGTGACCAGGCGGATTTCCAGGGCGCGAATCAGCTTCGGCCCATCGTGGGCGTGGATGCGGCGGGCAGCCTGGGGATCGAAGCGGGTCAGCAGGCGGTGTAGCGAGCCGGGCCGGCGCTGCTCCCTGGCCGCCAGGCGGGCGCGCAGCGCCTCGTCGCGGCCGGGTCCCGGAAAGAGCCCTTCCAGCAAGGCCCGCAGGTAGAAGCCGGTGCCGCCGGCCAGTACCGGCAGGCGTCCCCGGCGGGCGATGTCGCGCAGCACGGGCCGCGCGGAAGCAGCGTACTCGCCCGCTGTGAACACCTGGTCCGGTTCCCGCACGTCCAGCAGGTGGTGGGGGATGCCGCGCCGCTCCTCCGCCTTCAACTTGGCGGTACCCAGGTCGAAATACCGGTAGATCTGAAGCGAATCGCAGTTGACGATTTCACCGGAAAACTCCTCGGCAACGCGAAGGCCCAGTTCGCTTTTGCCCGAGCCGGTGGGCCCTACCACCGCCACCAGGGGAGCCGCGGCAGGCGGGCGCCCCTCGCCGCCCGGCGGTAACGGTTTCTGCGTGGGGGGCATCCAAAACACTGGGTTATACTGTAACAAGAAGTCTCCCCCGTCCTTGGGGTCACTCGGCCGGGGACGAAAGTCGAGTCCAAATGATAGGTCCAGCCAGAGCGTCTCTCCTCGCGACCTGCTTACTTCTTTTGTTTCCTGGGTTTAGGAGTTCCGCGCAGAACTCCCCGGCACCGGGAGGCGCCGCTGGGCCCCGCAAGGCCTCAGCGTACTACAACTTCGCCATGGGGCACCTCTA
>JADZAF010000061.1 GCA_020852755.1 Bryobacterales bacterium | reverse complement strand
TCGCGGGCCTGCTGCTGCTGGGCGGCGCGGCAGGCAAGTCCGCCCAGCTTCCCTTGCAGACCTGGCTTCCCGACGCCATGGCGGGGCCGACTCCCACCAGCGCGTTGATTCACGCCGCCACCATGGTGACCGCCGGGGTCTACCTGATCGCGCGGACCAACGCGCTGTTCGCGCTGTCCGCCGAGGCCATGGCGGCGGTTGCGGCGACGGGGGCGCTGACACTCCTGCTGGCCGGCTTCAGCGCGCTGGCGCAGACGGACCTGAAACGCGCTCTGGCTTACTCGACCGTGAGCCAGATCGGGTATATGTTCCTGGCCCTGGGCGTAGGGGCATGGAGCGCCGCGATCTTTCACTTCATGACCCACGCCTTTTTCAAGGCGCTCCTGTTTCTGTGCGCCGGGGTGGTCATCGAGGCCCTGCATCACGAGCAGAATGTCTTCCGCATGGGCGGCCTGCGGCGCAGCCTCCCGCTTACGTTCTGGTCCTTTCTGGCGGGCGGCTCGGCCCTGGCGGGGCTGCCGCTGGTCACCTCCGGCTTCTACAGCAAGGACCTGATTCTGTGGCACAGCTGGTCCTCGCCGCACGGGGGAACGCTGCTGTGGGCGGCTGGGATGGCGGGAGCACTGCTGACCGCCCTCTACACCTACCGGCTGGTCTTTCTGGTCTTCTTCGGGGAGCCTCGGGGCCATGTGGTGAAACGGCCCGGCCGGGCGATGCAGGTTCCCCTGGCTGTATTGGCGGTCCTTTCGCTTGCGGCGGGTTTCGTCAACCTTCCTCCCAGCCTCGGGAACCTGCACTGGTTTGACAATTTCATGGCCGGGGCGCTGCCCCGCTCCGAGGAGGGGGCGCACGGAGCGCTGACCGAAGCGGGTTCGGCTCTTGCCGCCTCGGCCGTGTTCGCCCTCGGGCTGGCCCTGGCATGGCTGCTCTTCCTGCGCCGCAGGGACTGGGCCGAAGCCGCCGCGACTGCGCCGCCCGCACGGCGATTGCTCGAGTGGTGGCGGGCGGGCTTCGGTTTCGACTGGCTGTATGACCGGCTGTTCGTTCGCCCCACGGTGTGGCTGGCGGGAGTCAACCGCCGCGATTTCGTAGACACCCTGTATCACGGAGCCGCACAGGGCAGCGCGGCCCTTTACCGCGCGCTGAGCGCCACGGAGAACGGGCTGGTGCGGGCTTACGCGGCCGGCATCGTGGGCGGCGCCATCTTCTTCCTGGCCTTGAGCCTGCTCTTATGATCCTGGCCTGGCTCATCGTGATTCCGCTGGCGGCCGGAGTGCTGGCCTGGCCCGCGGCCCGTCTGGGCAACGCCTGGCCGCGCTGGATTTCGCTGGCCGCGCTGGCGCTGAACGCGGTCCTCACGATCTCGCTTTGGGCAGCCGGCGGCGCGCTGCCCGGCGTGCGCGGCGCTTGGGCGGCGGAACTGGATTGGCCCTGGATCGCCGACCTGGGCATTCGCTTCCACCTTGGCATGGACGGCTTCAGCTTTCTGCTGTTGATGCTGACCTTCGTGCTGGGCATCCTCTCCGTGCTGGCGTCCTGGAGGGAAATAACCTCCGGAACCGGCTTCTTCCACTTGAACCTGATGTGGATCCTGGCCGGCATCACCGGAGTCTTTCTGGCCCTGGACCTGTTCCTGTTCTACTTCGCCTGGGAGTTGATGATCGTCCCCATGTATTTTCTGATCTCGATCTGGGGACATGAACGCCGGGTGTATGCGGCCCTGAAGTTCTTCATCTTCACCCAGGTCAGCGGCCTGCTGATGCTGGTGGCCATCCTGGCGCTGTATTTCGCGCACCACGCGGCCACCGGAGTATACACACTTCAATACACCGACCTGATAGGCACACCGCTGGATGCCGGCGCGGCGCGCTGGATCATGCTCGGCTTCTTCGTCGCCTTCGCCGTGAAACTGCCGGTGTTCCCGCTGCACACCTGGTTGCCGGACGCCCACACCGAGGCGCCCACGGCGGGCAGCGTGATCCTGGCGGGACTCATGCTGAAGACCGGCGGCTACGGCCTGCTGCGTTTCGTGGTCCCGCTGTTCCCCGGCGCCGCGCGCGAGTTCGCTCCCTTCGCGCTGCTGCTGGCGGTGATCGGGATTCTCTACGGCGCGGTGCTGGCCTTCGCGCAAACCGACCTGAAGCGGCTGGTGGCTTACACCAGCGTGAGCCACCTGGGCTTCGTGCTGATGGGCGCTTTCGCCTGGAACGACCTGGCGCTGGCCGGCGCGCTGATGACCATGATCGCCCACGGTCTCAGCACCGGCGCCCTGTTCGTGATCGTGGGCGCCATCCAGCAGCGCATCCATACCCGGGAGATCGAAGGCATGGGGGGACTCTGGGCGGTGGCGCCGTATATGAGTGGAGCGGCCATGTTTTTCACCATGGCCTCGCTCGGCCTGCCGGGCCTGGGCGATTTCGTGGGCGAGTTCCTGGTGCTGGCCGGAACCTACCGGGTGGCGCCCTGGCACGCCGTCCTGGCCGCCATCGGTGTGCTCGCCTCCGCACTCTACGGTTTGAAGCTGATCCAGCGGGCTTTCCACGGCCCCAACGTCCACCAACTGGCTTTTCCCGACCTGCGGCCGCGCGAAGCGTTGATGATGGCCGTGATGATCGGGATGCTGATCTGGCTGGGCGTCTATCCGCAGCCCATGCTTCGGGCTTTCGCGCCGGCCCTGGACGCGCTGCAGCAACTCACGGAGACCGCCGGGCATGCAGTCCGCTGATTTCCTCGCCCTTCTGCCTTTGATTGCGGTGAGCGCCGCTTCGGTCTCGGTCATGGTCCTGATCGCCTTCCATCGCGGCCACCGCAGCGCGGCACTGCTGTCGGCGGCCGGTCTGGCCGCCGCTTTCGCCGCCTTGTGGCCCGCCGCCCGGGTGGCGCCGCGCACCGTCACCGGCCTGCTTACCGTTGACAGCACCGTTCTGTTCTACAGCGGCCTTTTGATCGCCGCCACGTTCGTAGTGGCGGTGCTCTCCTACGGGTACTTTGAAAAGCGGGAGACACGGCGCGAGGAATTCTACATTCTCCTTCTGGTGGCGCTGTGCGGGGCCCTGGTCCTGGTGGGCAGCCGCCACCTGGTCTCTCTCTTCCTGGGTCTGGAACTGCTGAGCGTGCCGCTGTACGGCATGATCGCCTATCTGCCGGAGCAACGCCGCTCCCTGGAGGCCGGGCTGAAGTACCTGATTCTGGCGGCTGCCTCCGCCGCCTTCCTGCTTTTTGGCGCCGGCCTGATCTACGCCCAGACGGGCACGTTGGACCTGCCTGGCCTGGTGAGCCTGATCCGCGCGGCCGGCCCCGGCAGCCTGTTGCTGCCGGCCGGGCTGGCCCTGATTATCGCCGGTTTCGGTTTCAAGCTGGCCGTGGTTCCCTTCCACCTCTGGACACCGGACGTCTACCAGGGAGCGCCGGCGCCGGTGGCAGCCTTCATCGCCAGCGTTTCCAAAGGCGCCATCCTGGCGCTGCTGGTGCGTCTCTTCGCGCCCGTCCTGGAGGTCGCCTCCGTAGCGCTGATCTTCACCATCATCGCCATTGCTTCCATGACGGCGGGCAACATCCTGGCCCTCTTGCAGGACAACGTCAAACGTCTCCTGGCCTATTCGTCCATCGCACACATCGGCTACATGCTGGTGGGGTTCCTGGCCGGCGGGCAGATGGCGGCGACCGCCGTGGCGTACTACCTGGTGGCCTACAGCATCACGGTACTGGGTGCGTTTGGCGCCATCGCGGTGCTGGCCAACGGGCATGGAGAACCGGAATCGCTGGCCGACTATCGCGGCCTGTTCTGGCGGCGGCCGGCGCTGGGCGCCGTGTTCACCTTCATGCTGCTGTCGCTGGCCGGGGTGCCGGTGACGGCCGGTTTCTTCGCGAAGTATTACGTTCTGGCCGCCGGTGTTTCCGCCACGGTATGGCTGCTGGCCCTGGTGCTGGTGTTGACCAGCGCGGTGGGAGCCTTCTACTACCTGAGGGTCCTGGTGGCCCTTTACGCGCGGCCGGACGGCCGGCGCGAGGTCCGCGAGGAACCCCCGCTCTCGCGGGCCGACTGGGTGCTGCTGGGAACCCTGGCCGGGCTGCTGCTTTCGCTCGGCGTTTTCCCTAACCTTCTGCTGGCGGTGATCCGGAGAACGGCGGGGTGAGGGTCTCTTGCGCCTCGCCATCCACTTCCTCCAGTAGCGCGAAGGAGCGCGGGATCAGCGTGTAGGGCTTGCCGGCAGGCAGGGGACCGCGTTCCACCGGGACGGCATCCCGGGTATCGACCAGCACCTTCCAACGGATATGCGGCCTCTTCTTCGGAAGGTGAAAGTCGATCGGTCCCTCATGGGGGTTCAGCAGCAGGAGAAAGTCGCGGTCCACCAGCGGCTCGCCGTACTGGTCCACCTCGCCCAGGGTCTTGCCGCTCAGCATCAGGCCCAGACAGGCACCGATTCCGCCGTCCACTCCTGGTCGGTCATCTCTTTGCCGTCCGGCCGCAGCCAGGTCAGGTCCTGCACCGGCTCGCCGTTGCCCGGCTGCTCGGGCGTCTCCTCCGGCGCGATGGGCCGGCCGTGAAAGAACCTGCGGCGGTGCAGGTTAGCGTGTTCGGCTCGGATCGCGATCACCCGCCGGGTGAAAGCGAGCAGCTCCTGCCGGCGCTGGTCCAGGTTCCAGTCCAGCCAGCTGATCCCGTTGTCCTGGGCATAGGCATTGTTGTTGCCGCGCTGCGTGCGGCCGATCTCGTCTCCGGCGCAGACCATGGGAACGCCCTGGGAAAAGAGCAGTACGGCCAGAAAGTTGCGCACCTGGCGGTCGCGCACCTCCAGAATGCGCGGATCGCCGGTCTCTCCCTCGGCGCCGTAGTTGCTGGAGTGATTGTCGTTGCAGCCGTCCTGGTTGTTCTCCCCGTTGGCCTCGTTGTGTTTCTGGTTGTAGCTCACCAGGTCGCGAAGCGTGAAGCCGTCGTGCGCGGTCACGAGATTCACCGAAGCCGTAGGGCGCCGGCCGTCCTGCTGGTACAGGTCGCTGGATCCGGTCAGGCGGTACCCCAGTTCGGCCAGTTGCCCTTCGTCGCCCTTCCAGTAGCGGCGCACCGAGTCGCGGTACTTGCCGTTCCACTCCGCCCACAAAGCCGGGAAGTTGCCGACCTGGTAGCCGCCCTCGCCCACGTCCCAGGGCTCGGCGATCAGCTTGACCTCGGAGAGAACGGGGTCCTGGTAGATCACGTCGAAGAACGCGGAGAGCCGGTCCACGTCGTGCAGTTCCCGCGCCAGGGCAGCCGCCAGGTCGAAACGAAACCCGTCCAGGTGCATCTCCACCACCCAATAGCGCAAGCTGTCCATGATCAGTTTCAGCACCTGCGGGTGGCGCACATTGAGCGTGTTGCCGGTGCCGGTGTAATCCATGTAATAGCGGGGCTGATCGTTCACGAGGCGGTAGTAGACGGCGTTGTCGATGCCGCGAAAGCTGAGCGTGGGACCCAGGTGGTTGCCTTCCGCGGTGTGGTTGTAGACCACGTCCAGAATCACTTCCAGCCCGGCCTTGTGCAGGGCCTTGACCATGTTCTTGAACTCTCCCACCTGGTCGCCGCGATCGCCCGTCGAGCTGTAGCGGGCGTCGGGGGAAAAGAAGTTGATCGTGTTATAGCCCCAGTAGTTGCACAGGCCGCGATCCACCAGGTGCTTGTCGTCCAGGAAATGATGCACCGGCATCAACTCGACGGCGGTGATACCCAGGCTTTTCAGGTACTCGAGCGAGCAGGGATGCGCCAGCCCGGCATAGGTCCCCCGCAGCGGCTCGGGAATCCCGGGGTTTCGTTTAGTGAAACCCTTGACGTGCACTTCGTATATGACGGTCTGGTGCAGTGGAGTTTTGGGCGGCCTGTCGTTTTCCCAATCGAAATGCGGGGTGCTGACGACGCTCTTCGGCACGCCCGCGGCATCGTCGCGGTCGTCCCTGGATAGATCCCCGGCGGCATCGCCGAGACGGTGGGCGAACAGGGGCGCCTTCCAGTCGAAGGCTCCGGCCAGCGCCTTGGCGTAGGGATCGATGAGCACTTTGGACGGGTTGAAGCGGTGTCCCTGCTCGGGCTCGTAGGCGCCCGAAACACGGTACCCGTAGAGTTGGCCGGGCTTCAGCCCCGGAATGTAGCCATGCCAGACATGGGCCGTTCTTTCAAGGATGGGAATGCGCTCCGTCTCGGCAGCGCCGGACTCGTCGAACAGGCAGAGTTCAACCCCCCGGCATTCTCCGAGTAGAGAGCGAAATTGACTCCGGTGCCGTCCCAGGTGGCTCCTTGCGGATGGGGTCTGCCGGGAAGTATTCGCATCGGGTGGCTCCGCCTTGCGCTTCTTCGGAGACGCATCGGCCCGCGGCTTCAGCTGCTGGCGAAAGGCTTGCGGATCATGTCGTCATCAAAGTCGCGAACCTCGAGGGTCAACTCGCTGTTCCTGACTGCGTGCAGGAACTCCTCTTCGCGGCCTTCGGCGACTTCGTAGATCCAGGTTTCACTACCGAAAGCCAGGAAACCGTCGTCGCTGGCGCTTTCCGAAGCCGGTTCGCCGGCGATGTCTTCGCTCACATGAACGCTGGCGGGCTCCAGCCTTTCGACGAACTCCGCCGTGTCGACCACTCCCTCCGGGAAATCCAGCAGCAGCGGGGGGGCCTGGGAGGGATTGCCTTCCGAATCGAAGCGCTTGCGGTAAGTAACCAGATACCTGCTCATCAACCTCTGAAGGGCAATTTGGCTGCCGCGGAGAGGAGTGCGAGACCTGACATCCCCGGCAGGAATTGGCTGTGCGCGTGCTCGTGTCACTGAGGCCACAGGCGAAAGGGGGTGAGAATGCCCGGCGGGCTGCAGATCGAACAGGACCTGGCACTGCAGCGCAAGGAGTGGCGGATCCAGCGGGTGTTGTGGTGGGTGCTGGTTCTCGTGTTGCTGCTGGCCGTGCTCGGTTTGTTCGGAAACTCGGGGCCCTTGAACGAGGCAGTGGCGGGGGACGGCACTCTGAAGGTGGAGTATCAGCGGTTCGGCCGCTATGAAACCGCGGGCCGTTTCCAGGTGACGGCAGGCAGCGGCTCCCGGGCGCTCCAGTTGGTGCTGGATGGAGATTATTGGGAGTCGGTGAGAATCGACCGGGTCACCCCGGAGCCGGCCAGTGTGCAAGGAGGCGGCCGCGCCCTTACCTATACCTTCCACCCGGCCGTGACAGGCCCGGCAAGAATTACGCTCCATGTCACTCCCCAGCATGCCTGGCGGCACCGGGGACGGGTGGGCCTGCCGGGAGGGCCC
>JADZAF010000060.1 GCA_020852755.1 Bryobacterales bacterium | reverse complement strand
TCCGTGAACACCGCCGTCTCATCGTCGAGGGAATCCGGCAGCAGGCGCAGGTTGCGCTCGGGCAGCGTCAGGAACTCGCGAAAAGCCCCGGGGTGCTTCACGATGCCGAGCACCGAACGGCTGGGACAATGCCGCTCCATCCCGCCGCGGCACCAGTCGCAGGCCGCGCAGCCCAGGTTGATCTCTCCCGTGACCCGCCGCCCGGCGAGAGCGGCACTGGAGGCTTCCACAACCACGCCGGTGAACTCGTGGCCCGGCGTTCCCGCAAAGGCGTAATAGCCGCGCTGGAGTTCCAGGTCGGTATTGCAGATGCCGGCGCATTGAAGGCGGATGAGGGCGAAGCCGGGCGGCCGCTCGGGCAGCGGAACCTCCTCCACCGACACGCGGCCGTTCTCCAGGTGTACGGAAAGCATCACAGCCCCATGATTTGCATGCCGGCGTCCACGAAGAGGACGTTGCCGGTGACGCCGCGGCCCAGGTCGCTGGCCAGAAAGACGGCGGTGTCCGCCACCTCGGCCGGGTCGGTGTTGCGGCGCAGGGGAGCGCGTTTGGGCACCACGTCGAGGATGCTGGAAAAATCCTTGACGGCGCGGGCCGAGGCGGTGCGCACGGGCCCCGCGGAGATCGCGTTGACGCGGATGTTCCTGGGACCCAGGTCGCCGGCCAGGTAGCGCGTGGAGGCTTCGAGCGACGCCTTGGCCACGCCCATCACGTTGTAGTTGGGCACTACCCGAATGGAGCCGAGATAGGTCAGGGTGATGATGGAGCCGCCCGCCGTCATCAGCGGCGCCACGGCGCGCGCGATGGCCACCAGCGAATAGGCGCTGACTTCCTGGGCCAGCAGGAAGCCGGAGCGCGGCGTCTCGACGAAATCCCGGGCCAGGTCTTCGCGGTTGGCGAAAGCCAGGCTGTGAACCACCACGTCGACCGGGCGCCCGAGTCCCGAAAGCCAGTCGTGCAGCGCCTGGATCTCCT
Source organism: Bryobacterales bacterium (assembly GCA_020852755.1). Taxonomy (GTDB): domain Bacteria; phylum Acidobacteriota; class Terriglobia; order Bryobacterales; family Bryobacteraceae; genus JADZAF01. The sequence continues at coordinate 5,156 of JADZAF010000060.1, read as the reverse complement.
CCTCCTTGGTGACATCGCAGGGAACGATGCCCGCCACGCGGAAATCCCTGGTGAGATCGGCCAGACCCTCTTTGTATTTGGGGGCCAGGCAGGTGAGCGCCAGCTCGGCCCCTTCACGCGAGAAGGCCTCCGCGATCGCGTAGGCCAGACTCCACTTGTTTGCTATCCCCAGAACGAGGGCGAGTTTGCCCTCCAGCAGTTTTGGCATGAACTCCTATCGTAGCGGCATCGGTTTGCCGCCCGCATCTTTGCTGCGTTTGGCGGCATCCATGAAAGCGAAGATCTCCAGCGTTTCCTCGTTGGGCACGGGCGGCTGCTTGGTTTCGAAGAACTTCACCACCTCGACCAGCAGGGGGCGGTAGCCGGCGGCGGCTTTGGGGTTGCTCTGCGCCACTTCCTTGGTGCGGAAAACCACCGCGCCGTACGGCCCGTAGGGACGGGAGGCGCGCACCGTGCCGATGCGCCCGTCCTTCCAGCGCCCCACCACGACGTCGGCCGCCTCGGTATAGGTGCGGGTCACTTCCACGCAGCCGGGGCCCATCAACGCGTAGAGCATCTCGATGGGATGGATGGCGTACCAGGAGAGGTCCAGATAGTGGTGCTCGTCGATGGGACCGGGGCCCCAGGTGAGCGCGCCCACCATGTCGGGATACTTCATGGTGGTTCCGATTTCGCCGTAGCGCAGGCTGGAGGAGGAGAACCACGGCACGCCCGCCTCCTTGGCCAGCCGCGCGATCTCGCGGGCGTCCTCGAGAGTGGCCGCCAGAGGCTTGTCGATGAAGACCGGCTTGCCGGCCGCGATCACCGGCTTGACCTGCTCCAGGTGTACCCGGCCGTCCACGCTCTCCAGCAGAATCCCGTCCACCTTCCTGCACATCGCGCCGATGTCGGAGAAGAACTCGATCTTCCACTGGTCGCGGAGCTCGGCGGCGTACTTATCCACGCGCGACCAGCTCGATTCCAGGTCCTTGCTGCCGCCCTTGTAGGCCGCGACGATGCGGGCGCCGGGCACATGGTCGGGCGAGGACGGGTCGTTCAGGATCCTGGTGAAGGCGATGGCGTGCGACGTATCGGTGCCGACGATCCCCAGGCGGATCTGTCCCTGGGCGGCACACAGGGCTCCGGTGAGCAATAGAACTGCGAGGGCTTTCATGCGGGCCATTGTACACTGAATCTCGTTGGACCTTTCTACCCCGATCTCTTACGTGAAGGGCGTGGGCCCGGCCCGCGGCGCCATGTTGCAGGCCAAGGGCATCGCCACCGTCGAAGACCTGCTGGCCTACGTGCCTTTCCGGTACGAAGACCGGAGCAACGTGAAGACCATCGCGGAGCTGGCGCCCGGCGAGATGGCCACCGCCATCGTGGAGGTGCGTTCGGCGCGGCTTTCGGGGTTCCAGCGCCGCGGCCTGGGGCTGTTCGAGGCGCGCTTCACCGACGCCTCGCGGCACACTCTGGCGGGCAAGTGGTTTCACGGCGCGTACCTCAACAACGTGCTGGCGCCGGGCATGCGCCTGGCGCTGTACGGCAAGGTGGAGTACGACAATTACTCCGGCGAGTTGACCATGCTGCACCCGGAGTTCGAGATCCTGACCGGGGAGGACGAGGAAGGGGAAGCGGCGCTGCACGTGGGGCGCGTGGTGCCGGTTTACGAAGCGGTATCGAAGATCACCCCGCGGGTGCTGCGGGCCCTGATGCACCGGGTACTGGAAACGCTGCGCCCGGTGGAGGACCCTCTGCCCGCTTACCTGCGCGAGCGGCTGAAGCTGCCCGACCGCTGGAGCGCCATCCGGGAGACGCATTTCCCGCCGGCCGGCGCCGACCTCCGGCTGCTCAACGCCTTCCGCTCGCCCGCGCAGTTCCGGCTGATCCTGGAGGAGTTCTTCTGGCTGGAGACGGGGCTGGCGTTGAAGCGCGGGGAGACGCGCCTGCTGCCGGGCATCGCCTTCGCCCTCACGGACCGGGCGAGGGAACAGATCAAGGCCATGCTCCCGTTCAAGCCGACGGCGGCGCAGAAGCGCGTGCTGGGCGAGATCGCCCGCGACATGGCCTCGCCGCATCCCATGAACCGGCTGCTGCAGGGCGACGTGGGCAGCGGCAAGACCATCGTGGCGGCCGAAGCGGCCGTGATCGCCATCGAGAACGGCTGCCAGGTGGCGGTGCTTGCGCCCACGGAGATCCTGGCGGCGCAGCATTACTTCTACCTCAAGCGGCTGTTCTCGAAGCTGAACTACGTGGCCGTGCTGCTGACCGGGTCGCTTTCGGCCCGGGAGAAATCGCAGTTGAAGAAGCTGCTGGCGCAGGGCCTGGCGCAGGTGGCCATTGGAACCCACGCGCTGATCGAGAAGGACGTGGAGTTCCACAATCTGGGACTGGCCATCATCGACGAGCAGCACCGTTTCGGCGTCATGCAGCGGCTGGGGCTGGTGCAGAAGGGCGTTCATCCCGACGTCCTGGTGATGACGGCCACGCCCATCCCGCGCACCCTGGCGCTGACGCTCTACGGCGACCTGGACGTTTCGGTCATCGACGAGCTGCCGCCGGGGCGCAAGCCGGTGGTGACCCGCCACGTGACCGAGGACCAGGTGGAGCGGGTCTACAGCTTCCTGAAGAAGCAGATCGACCAGGGACGCCAGGCCTACGTGGTCTACCCGGTGATCGAGGAATCGGAAACGCAGGCGGTGAAGGCGGCGGAGAAGATGTACCGGCACCTTTCATCGGAGGTCTTTCCCGATGTGGCGGTGGGGCTGCTGCACGGGCGGCTGCCGGCGGCGGAGAAGGAAGCCGGGATGGAGGACTTCAAGCAGGGGCGCGTGCGGATCCTGGTTTCGACCTCGGTGATCGAGGTCGGGGTGGACGTGCCGAACGCAACGGTGATGGTGATCGAGCAGGCGGAGCGTTTCGGCCTGGCGCAGCTGCACCAGCTGCGCGGGCGCGTGGGGCGCGGCGCGGACCAGAGCTACTGCGTGCTGGTGACGGAGAAGATGAACGACACCGCGCGCGAGCGCATCCGCACCATGGTGGAATCGAACGACGGCTTCTACATCGCGGAGATGGATCTGAAGCTGCGCGGGCCGGGCGAGTTTTTCGGCACTCGCCAGAGCGGTCTGCCCTCGCTGCGAATCGCCAACATCCTGCGCGACCGGGAGGTGCTGGAGATCGCGCGCCGGGAGGCGGTGGATTTCGTGGCGGCGCCGCCTTCGGCCGGGGAGCTCGAGCGGGCCATGGTGTACATCCGCGATCACTGGCAGCGGCGCTACGGCCTGGTGCAGGTGGGCTGATGCGTGTGATCGGGGGCGAGTTCCGGTCGCGGCGCCTGAAGAGCGTGCCGGGCCTGGAGACCCGGCCGACGCCGGACCGTCTGCGCGAGGCGCTGTTCGACGTGCTGGCGCCGCGCATGGAGGGCGCGGTGTTCCTGGACGGCTACGCGGGGTCGGGGGCGGTGGGCATCGAGGCGCTGAGCCGCGGCGCCGCGCGGGCGGTCTTCATCGAGCGCAGCCGCGCGGCGGTGCGGACCATTCAGGAGAACCTGGCGGCCCTGGGCCTGGAGAGCCGGGCGGTGGTGGTAGCGGCGCCGGTGCTGGCGGCGGTGGGCAGGCAGGAAGCGGACATCGTGTTCCTGGACCCGCCGTATGAAAACCAGCGGGAGTACACGGCGGCACTGGCGAAACTGGGCGAGACCGGCGCGCCGCTGGTGCTGATCCAGCATTCGTCGCGGGTGAGTTTGCCGGAGGAGGCAGGGCGGCTGAGGCGCGTGCGTGTGCTGCGGCAGGGGTCGAATGCGGTGAGTTTTTTTGAGGGGGACCTGGAGGAGTGACTCGGATGAAAGCCAGCCAGGGTGTGTTGGCCGCCGCAGTTTGACTGTCGGACAGAACTGTCCGAGGATAGGAAGTTGAAGGGTGGGGAATCCGAGCGGCGGGTGCGAAACCTGGCCCGGCGCAAGAAGGTGGCCTGCCGTTTTGTCGCGGGCAAGGGAAAAGGAAGTCACGGCCGCCTCTACTTCGGCGATGTGTTTACCACCCTCAAGGATCGAAAGAAGGAAGTCGGCGCCGATCTGCTGGCTAAGATGTGCCGGGATCTGAAGATCGATCCGCGTGAGCTACGGGAGGCAGTCTGATGTTCGCTTTTGCATATCCGGCAAAGTTCTCAACCGGGCGGGACGGCCGGGTTCTGGTTGAGTTTGTAGATTTGCCGCGGGTGGCAACAGACGGCAGGGACGAGCGCGAGGCGTTCAAGGAGGCTATGGACGCGCTCGGGTCCGATCTCTCAATCCGGCTGTCTCAACGTGAGGAGATTCCCGCAGCTTCGGCTGTAAAGCGCAACCAGCGCCTGGTGCCCGTGCCGCTTTGGCTGGCGCCGAAATTGGCCCTGTACCTGGCTATGCGTGAGCAGGGAATGAGTAACTCGGAACTGGCACGGCGCCTGCGTGTTCACGAACGGGTCGTACGACGGATGCTGGATCCAGGGCATGCGACCCGGGCAGAGAGGATCCAGGCAGCCCTGGCAGTGTTGGGGAAGCAGATGACTCTCGAAATCCGGGATGCAGCGTAACCGCAGGATTGTCCCGATCGGCGTGAGCGCTTCCCCATCACAGCGCCTGCGCGCGGGAATGCGGCGAACCCGAGAGCGCGGCGCCGTGCGGGGCCCATGCGTGCCGGAGTTGTGACTCTGTGCTGGCTGCCGACTGCGGTTGCAGGGTCTACGTACGAATCGACTGAAGGTCTTCTCCTTGCGGCAGTATAATCGGGGCTGCTTCACTATTGAGGACTTCAAATGGGCGCAACCAGCCCCGGGCCGGGCTCCCCGGTTCCCGTTTTCCGGGTGTTCGTCCTCATCTTCTGCCTCTCTTTCGCTGTCAGGCTGGCTCTGTTTGCCGCCTGGGCGAGCACGCGCAAAGACTTCTACCGGCCAGGCGGCGAAAACGGCAGGGTGGCCCTGTCGCTGCTGCGCACGGGGCGGTTCGCCGACCCGTACCTGATCCCGACCGGGCCCACGGCGCATCCCACCCCGCTCTGGCCGGCGGTTCTCGCCTTGATCTACCGCGCGTTCGGAGTGACCGCCACCGCCGGGTATGTACGCGCCCTGGCGGCCATCGCGAGCTACTCCCTGCTGTTCGCCCTGATGCCGTGGCTGGCGCAGAGACTGGGATTAGGCATGCG
>JADZAF010000059.1 GCA_020852755.1 Bryobacterales bacterium | reverse complement strand
GGGTGATGATCAAGGGAGAGCGCTTGGATGGGCCGCAGGCTTATGGGCACTCACTCGGGCCGGGGTGCCTGAGGAAACCGCCAGCTGGTGGCGCTTTCGGTAAAATCCTTTTCCCGCCAGGCCAGGACGAGGGTGGGCGTCACGGCGTAGACCACAGCACCGGGGATGGCGCCGACCACACGTATCCCGTACTTGGCGGAGTAAGCGTCGTCGAACGCCGTGAGGTCGTTACCGCCGGCCAGTTGGGCGGCGCCCTCCAGGATCACCACGTCATCGCCGCTTTCGAGGTGAACCGCGACGGCGGGATTCCCGCGCAGGTTCCGGCTCTTGAGCGAGTCGTGGTCGGTGGAGAAGTAGAGCCTGCCATCCAGCCAGACGCCCCACACCGGCATGGCGTGCGGCCGGCCGCCGGGGCGGGTGGTGGCGATCCAGTAGTTGCGCGACGCGGACATGCGCTGATCCACGTAGGACCAGGGCAGCAGGCCCGCGCGGTCCTCGCGGATTCCATATCCCTTGATGAACCGCGGACGCGCGGCTTGCGGCTCGGCCATGGCCCCTCCTGAAGAGAGAGTGTAGCGGCAGGAACAGGAAGCAGACCAGAGGCTCAGGGGGACGCGCCGGGCGCCCCCCCGAGCCGGCCGGTCCGACAGGCTCAGGCCAGGTCGAAGCGATCCAGGTTCATCACTTTGTTCCAGGCAGCCACGAAGTCTTTGACAAAGACTTCCTTCGCGTCGTCACAGGCATAGACTTCCGCAATCGCGCGAAGCTGGGAGTTGGAACCGAAGACGAGATCCACGCGGGTGCCGGTCCATTTGACTTCGCCGGTCGCGCGGTCGCGCCCCTCGTACACACCGCTGGACCCAGGGCAGGGCTGCCACTTCGTGCGCATGTCGAGCAGGTTCACGAAGAAATCATTGGTCAGCGTCCCGGGCCGGCTGGTGAAAACCCCGTGTGTGGACTGATCGAAGTTCGCATTCAAGGCGCGCATTCCCCCGACCAGGACCGTCATCTCCGGGGCAGTCAGGGTCAGCAACTGCGCCCGGTCCAGCAGAAGCTCCTCGGCCGACAGCGGCAGCCCGCTGCGGAGATAGTTTCGGAAGCCGTCCGCCGCCGGTTCGAGCGGGGCAAAGGAGGGAGCATCGGTCTGCTCCTGCGAAGCATCCATGCGTCCCGGGGAGAAAGGCACTTTCACGTCGCATCCGGCCTTGGCGGCCGCCGCCTCGACAGCCGCGCAGCCGCCCAGAACGATGAGGTCGGCGAGCGAGACCTTCTTGCCGCCGGATTGGGAGGCGTTGAACTCCTGCTGGATCCCTTCAAGCACCCGCAGCACCTTGGCGAGTTGCGCCGGCTGGTTGACTTCCCAATTCTTCTGCGGCTCGAGGCGGATGCGCGCACCGTTCGCCCCTCCGCGCTTGTCCGAGCCGCGGAAGGTCGACGCCGATGCCCAGGCCGTCGAGACCAGTTCGGGAATCGTAAGCCCGGAGGCCAGGATCCGGGCCTTCAGGGCGGCGATGTCCTGCTCTTGAATCAGTTCATGATCCACGGTCGGGATCGGATCCTGCCAGATCAGGGTTTCCTTGGGCACCAGCGGACCGAGGTAACGGGTGACCGGACCCATGTCGCGGTGCGTCAGCTTGAACCACGCCTTGGCGAAGGCATCCGCGAATTCCTGCGGATTCTCCAGGAAGCGCCGGGCGATCGGCTCATAGATGGGGTCCATCCTGAGGGCGAGATCCGTGGTGAGCATGAACGGGGCGTGGCGCTTGGAAGGATCGTGGGCATCGGGAACAGCGCCCGCCGCGGCCCCGTTCCTGGGAGCCCACTGGTACGCGCCAGCCGGGCTCTTGACCAGTTCCCACTCGTAGCGGAACAGGTTCTCCAGGAAGTTGTTGCTCCACTTGGTGGGCGTGGTGGTCCAGGCGCCTTCCAAGCCGCTGGTAATCGTGGCGCCGGCATTGCCGCTGCCGTAGGAATTCTTCCAGCCCAGGCCCTGCTCCTCGATTGGGGCGCCCTCGGGTTCGGGACCGACATACTTCGCCGGCTCGGCCGCGCCGTGGGTCTTTCCGAAGGTATGCCCGCCGGCGATCAGCGCGACGGTCTCCTCGTCATTCATGGCCATGCGGGCGAAGGTCTCACGGATGTCCCGCGCGGCGGCGATGGGATCCGGCTTTCCGTTGGGCCCTTCGGGATTCACGTAGATGAGGCCCATCTGGACAGCGGCGAGAGGATTATCGAGCCGGCGGTCGCCGGTAGAGCGCTCGTCCCCCAGCCACTTGCCTTCGGGGCCCCAGAAGATGTCCTCTTCGGGCTCCCAGACGTCCTCCCGCCCGCCGGCGAAACCGAAGGTCTTGAAGCCCATCGACTCGAGGGCGACGTTACCGGCGAGAATCATGAGGTCGGCCCAGGAGATTTTCCGGCCATACTTCTGCTTCACCGGCCAGAGCAGCCGGCGCGCCTTATCGAGATTGGCGTTGTCCGGCCAGCTGTTGAGGGGCGCGAAACGCTGCGAGCCGGAGCCCGCGCCGCCGCGGCCGTCGCCGATGCGGTAGGTTCCGGCGCTGTGCCAGGCCATGCGGATCAGCAGCGGCCCGTAGTGTCCGTAGTCGGCCGGCCACCAGTCCTGCGATTCGGTCATCAGGGCGTGCAGGTCCTTGATCACTGCCTGGAGATCGAGGCTCTTGAACTCCTCCCTGTAGTTGAACTCCTTGCCCATGGGGTCGCACAGGGGCGAGTTCTGGTGCAGGATTTTCAGGTTGAGCTGGTTGGGCCACCAGTCCGCATTGGTGTGCGCGCGGCGGCCGCCGCCCGTTACCGGGCATTTGCTTTCGGTGGATACACCTTGCTCCAGATTGCCGGGGACGGTTGCCCCGGCTGCCGTGGTGAGTTTTTGCTCCATGTGATCGTCCTTTAAATCGGTCTCAGAAATCCGCGATGAACTTCCGGTTATCCAGATACCCAGTTATCCTGGCTTTCGCGCCCGCGCAGCCGGAGACTGCGGAGCGCACTTCTCGCAGAGCCCGCGGAGGATGAGTTCGCATTCGCGAAGAACGCGCCGGCCGAGGGCGCCCGAATCGGGCCGGGGCACAAGGTACCACCGCATGTCCTCCACACCGCCGCACCGGTCGCAGATGAAGTGGTGGTGGCGCGTGCCCATGGCATCGAAGCGCGCGGCGCGGCCCTCCACGGCCACTTCACGCACCAGACCCGCCCGCACCAGGTCCCGCAGGTTGTTATAGGTCGTCGCCCGGGAAGACCGCGGATCCACGCGATTCACCGCTTCGAAGATTTCGGCGGCCGTGGGATGCCCGCGGTGCTCCGTGAGGAACGCCATGACGGCGTAGCGCTGGGGCGTACACCGCAGCCCGCTGTCTTCCAGGGACTGTTTGATCCCCTCGGGGTTCATGCAGTCTTTAGATTATTTCTAATCTAATATTTTGTCAAGTCCAGACCGGCGGCGGCCGATCGGGAGGACGGCGAAGAAAAACCATGCCTGCCCCGCATACCGAGCGGGGACCGGAGCGGTGGTGGGAACACGGCGCGGGGGCAGCCTGCGGCGGCGGCCCGGCCAACAGGGAGGGGGCGGACCGGAATATCAGGTGCGTTTGGCGGGGGACTTTCTCGCGGCCGGCCGCTTGCGGGCGGCGGGCTGCTTGCGCCTGATGCCCAGGGCCTCCTCGAGCATCTGCTCCAGAATCTTCTTCTCCGAGGCCTGCATGGCGCGGTTGAAATTCGCCGGCCTTTGCCGGACCACCTCGCGCATCTTCAGGAGCCACTCGTAGGACTCGGCCGCCGGATGGTCCTGCATGTCGCGGATCAAAGCCACAGCCGCGTCGAAATCCGGAACGGCGCGGAAGCACCGCAGGGCCTCTTTGGATTTGCCCAGGGAACGGTACAACTCCGCCGCCTCGCGAAGCGCCCCGGTGGCCTCCAGACACTCGGCTTCCAGTTGCGGCTTCTTCTCCGGCAGGTTTCGCAGGATCTCCAGGGCCTCGGCATGGCGCTTGTGCTTCACCAGGAAGCCGACCGCGGTATCGGACAACTGGTCTTTGCGCCTGGCGGCGTCCGGCAGGCGCAGCACGTCGTAGAAAGGCGGCAGGATGCGCGTGAGGGTGACGGCGTTCTCGCCCGCCGTCAGCACGGACTCGAGGTCCCTCACCCAGGAGATGGCCTTAGCCTCGATCTCGGTCAGCAGCCAGGGCTCCAGCTCATCCCGATACTTCACCATGGACTGCGCCAGATCGCCCGCCGCCTCAACCCGCCTGTGCGGAGGCGCACCCGCCGCCGCGCCGATGCCGGCGATCACGGTCGCGAGCCCGATGCGGCCGGCAGCGTAAGCGGCCTGGGAAGCCTCCCGGAACAGGTCCGGCTGCCCTAGTTCCCGGGGCAGCTGCACGCCGCGGAACGCCATGCAGAAGCAGATTTCACAAACGGTGAGGCGGGCGGCGCGGCGCACCGATTCGTCCTGGACGGCGCCCGGCTTAGCGGGGTCGCCCAGCAGGCCGACGGCCTGCTGGGCCCGCGACCAGGCGATCTCGGGCTTCACCCCGAGGTACTGCCGGGCATCGGACTGGCAGCGCTGCACGCGTTCCTCGACGTCCAGCAACTCCTCTCCCAACGCGGTCAACAGCGCCGCCGGCGTGCACGGCGAGACGGGAGAGAGGACGTTGTCCCGGTTCAGGAAGGACAGCGTGTTCTGCACGACCGCGCTGGTGGGATTGACGTCCGCCCAGATCAGCCGCTCGGCCGGGCGGCTGAGGGCCACGCGCAGTTCATCGATGGTCAGCCGCCGGCGGATGCTCTCCAATTCAGCGCCCTGCAGGCGGTAGTGCTGGCCGCTCCAGCCGGTTATGGACATCAGCTGCGGCCCGGCATCGAGCAGGCAGACGGTGTGAAAGTCCAGACCTTTGATTTCCGCTGGGGTGAGCACCGAGCCGCGGAGGCGCTCCGGCAGAAGCGCGCGCGTCTCGTCGCGGAAGGCCACGATGGCGAGGCCTTCACGCGAGACCAGTTCGGCCAGGAGCTGTTCGAATTCCCATCCGGGCGCGGCCGTGCAGTAGAGGACCTGGTCGGTGGCGTCATCCTCGACCTCCGCGTACCCAACGCCGCTGGGGCGGTCGCGCTTGTGGACCTCGGCGTAGAGGTCCCAGACGCGGTTCACGAGCTCCGCAATGGTGCGCGGGCTGCGCAGGTTGGAGGAGAGATTGAACTCCACGGGGGTGCCGCAGCGGTAGTGCAGGATGTCGTTCATCCACCCCCACTCGAAATCGGTGGGCCGCACCGTCTGCGCCTCGTCGCCGGCCATGAAGATCGAAACCGGAACGCCCTTCCGCTGTCCCGCGGCGGCGGCCAGTTCGGCCACGATGAAGGCTTCCAGCGGGGTCAGGTCCTGGCATTCGTCCACGGCGATCGCGTCGTACTCGAAAAAGACCTTGGGGATGGAACCCCGGCCCGGGGCGGAGAGCCGGGACGCGGCCTGCCAGGCCAGGAACAATTCCGGGAAATATCGCTCGGCCAGGCTCACCGGGTTGTTGCGCTCCAGGCGGGAGGCCAGGTCGAGGGCGGCTTTCGCCGCTCCCGGCCCCAGGAACCGCAGGCGGCGCTCGCTGTAGCTCTTCTCGGGCGCGCGGGGACCGGAGCAGGCGGCGAAGCGTCCCAGTTTGACCGGCAGCGCGGCGCCGACCAGGTGGGCGTGGAGCTCGTCGTAGAGCGCCGGAGCCCGGTCCATCCAGGGCCCGGCCGAGCGCTCGAACGGCAGCAGATCGGCCTGGAACCGCTTGCGCGAGACGGACAGCGGAGCCGCTTCCACGTCGCAGTCGAGCAGACGCCGGAGAAACGCTTCGAAGGTCAGGACGTGGAACTGGCGTTCGCGGGAGCAATAGCGGTCGAAGAACTGGCGGGCCAGCCCGGCCAGGTCGCGCGAGTAAGTGAGGTAGAGAACCCGGGCAGCGCCGCAGCTGTCGGCGGCGTGCAGCAGGGCCGTGGTCTTGCCCGATCCGGGGTGGCCTTTCAGAATGCGCACCGGCTGGCGCGCCGAGGCGAAGCGCGACTGCGGCTGGGTCCAGGGGGCGGGACCGTATTCTTCCCGCCGCATCTCCCGAATGGAAACCGGAAGGTACTCGGAGAAGGACTGCGCCCGCGCCGGGGAGTGGTCGTCGTGGTGGCGTATGTCGCGCAGGAAGATCGCGTTGGGCGGGGCCTCTTCGAAGCGCTGTCCGGCTCTGATGGGAGGCGCGCCGCGCGGCGCCCACCAGGCGTAGAAATGGCTGCCCTGATTTCCCCCCAGCCGCGACCGGCGCCAGCCCTGGTTCTCGCCCCGCGTGCCCTTATAGTGCTGCCGCCGCTCGTCGATGGCAAGGCGCTGCATCAACAGGGCGGCGCGCTTGCCGATGGGGCGGTTGCGGTGAGCTTCCAGCTTTTCCAGGAACTCCTGGTGGCAGAAAACCGCGTTCGGCTCGGCGGCTGTCGGGAAACTGTCGTCGAAAAGCTGAGCCTGCGGCGAGGGCATCGGAAGCCAGGGTTCGGGGATCGGACCTTTCAGTATACAGGCTCGGAACCGAATGGTCCGCAGACACTCGCCGGGGAGGCCGCGGCCGGGAGGGAGCGGCTTTGGAGGCAACGCAACCGCTCCCTCCGTTCGCGGCCCAGAAACGGGGTGTTGCCGGCTTCAGATCATTTCCTTAACCCTGCTCTCCAGAACGGTCCAGGCGATCTCCATGCGGTTCGGCTCTCCCCGCGCCAGCGATTCGGCGAAGTGGCGCGCCTGTTCCATGGTGATCCGGGCGGGCATGGGGGGTTCAAACGGATCCACCACCGCCTCCAGCAGCGCAGGGCCCGGCGCGCGCAGCAACTGGTCCACCGCATCGCCGCACTCCCTGGGGTCTTCGACGTGGAAACCCTGCACTCCGCAGGCGCGGGCCACGGCCGTGAAGTCGATGGGCTGCAGTTCGCAGCCGTACTCGGGATTGCCCAGGAAGACCATCTGTTCCCACTTGATCTGGCCGAGCGTGTTGTTCTTGATGATTACCACCTTGATGGGCAGCTCGTATTTCACGGCGGTGGCCAGTTCGGCCATGAGCATGGAGAAACCGCCGTCGCCGATGAAGGCCACGCACTGCCGGCCGGGATAGGCGATCTGGGCGGCCAGGGTGTAGGGGAGACCGCAGGCCATGCTGG
>JADZAF010000058.1 GCA_020852755.1 Bryobacterales bacterium | reverse complement strand
TTGGGCAGGGGCCACATCGTCCTGTTCGCCAATAACCCCATGTGGCGGGAGCAGACTCAGGGCAGCTTCTTCCTGCTGTTCAACGCGGTGCTGAATTACGATCACCTGGATGCCGGCCGGCGGAGCCGGTAAGTGTAGTCCCCGTGAACCTGTATTTGTATTTTTCGCCACGACTCGCCGATTGACAACCCGTCACTTGCGGTATACATTCTCACCATCCTTGTACGAAGCGCCGTAATGGCAGGGTTGGGCGGCGCACAACCACTGGGATGCTGGGGTGTACATGGCTCAAAAAAGGGGCGCGCTGGGGCGCTGGCTTATCTATGGACTGGCGTTGATTCCGGTCGCGGCCGGGCTGGCTTACTACTGGATGGAGTACGTGCCGTCGCAGCGGGAGTACTTCACCAACCTGAGGTTTCGCGCGCTGGCGGTGGCCGGCGAGCAGGTGCGCACCAAGACCGAGCTGCTGTCCTCGGCCCTGGAGTACGCCGCCATCGAGACCGGAGTCGAGACCTACGTTCGGGGCCTGCTGCCCGACCTGGATTACGGCTGCGGCTCGACGCCCGATCCGAAGCTGATCCCCAGCGGGGGAGTCCGCATGGACGCCTCCCGGGCCACCGTGCTGCGCTTCTACGCCGGCACCATGTGCATCGCGGAAGCGCCCTTCGAGCGCCTGTACGCGCCCTTCATGGCGGAGCCCCTGTTCGACGACCTGCTGCTCGCGGACCATAACGGGCGGGTGATCTACCAGCGTTCCACTTCCGGCGCGCGCATCGCCGTTCTCAAAGAACTGATGGCGCCGCGCGAGGTCAAAACGCAGGACCAGGCGCCGCCGCGGCAGGGCAGAGGCAGCGACGCCGACATGACCACCCAGGTCCTGCTGGACGGCAGTCTTTACGAGATGCTCGTGCAGCCGCTGCGGATCACCATACCGGGTTCCGGCAACCCCGACCTGGACTGGGTGATCTGCGGGCTGGTGAGAGAAGCGCGCACGTCGGCCGAGTCCCGGCACGTCGCGCCGAAGCACCTCCTCTGGGTTTTCGCGCCTCTGCTGTTCCTCGCGCTCAGCGGGCCGTTCCTGAAACTGATGCTGCTGCGGCAAACCGGCCGGCTGGGTTTCCGGGACGTAATTCTGCTGACCTCGTTCACCATGTGCGCCGCCGGATTCATCACTTTGTTCCTGCTCTCGGCCAACTACTACTGGCTGGGCGACGACTATGTGGATCGGGAATTGAGCGTTTTCGCGGACAAACTGGACGCAGGCATCGGCGCGGACCTCGAGCGCATGTGGCGTATCATGCAGGCCCACGATGCCATCGTGACGCCATCCCTGGCCAGCGAGAGCCATGACCGGGTCGACCTGCTGGGAGCGCAGAGCGCCTCGCTCCCACCCTCGTTGAAGAAGGAGGACCTCGATTTCGACTTCGTCTTCTGGACGGCGGCCAGCGGGTGCCAGGTCGCCAAATGGACCACCCGGCAGAGGACCACGGGACGGGTCCCGCAGCAGCGCCGTCCGCATTTCCAGGATGCGCTGGCCCGCCGCTTCTGGACGCTGCCGGCGGCGCCCGGCAGCGCTTTTACCGTGCAGCCGGTGATCTCGCCGACCACTTCGGAATTTATCGTCGTGCTCAGCGCGCTTTCCCGGCACCGGGGACAAAAGGTGACCTGCGGGCAGGAGAGCACGCTGGAGACCGTTTCCATCGTCGCTTCGCCGCACTCGCTGGTCCGGCCGCTGCTGCCGCCTCAGATCGGGTTTGCGGTTATCGAGCCGGACGGAAAAGCGTTGTTCCATTCCGTGATCGAACGCAACCTGCACGAAAACCTGTTCGAGGAGATCCGCTCGCCCGAGCTGCTGCGGGCAAGGGTGGCAACCGGAACCCGGGGCGAGCTTTCGGCCTACTACCGCGGGTTGAAGTACCGGTTTCACGTACGTCCGCTCGAAACCGTGCAGGGCAGTCCATGGACCCTGGTGGTCTTTCGCGAACTCGAGCCGCGACAGGCGGTGGTCGGACTGGTGTGGATGGAGAGCGCCCTGTTGTTCCTTATGCTGGTCGGGGTGCTGGGCCTGATCCTGGCCGCTGCTTCGGTGGCCGCCGGCCTGGCCGGCTGGACCTGGCGCCGGCAGGTGGACCGCGCGTTGTCCGTGATCTGGCCGAATCCGGCCCGGGCAGGAGCCTATCGCCGCACTGCGCTTTGGATGGGTGTGCTGGCGGCCGCCACGCTGGTGGCCGTCGGCGCTTCAGCGGCGTCTTCTTCGGGCGCCGCGCTTCTGCTGATTGCGGTCGCCGCCCCGCTGGCTGCCTTCGCGTTGATCATTTACGGAACGCTGGCCTGGGGAGGCGCCGAGCCGGCAGGCAACTACGTCCCGCCCTACGTCACCACCTTGTTCCTCGGCCTGCTGTTGACCGGTGTGGTCCCGATGAAAGCCCTGTTCCTGCTGTGCCACGAATTCGAAGCGGGACTGGAGACGAAGGGATGGCAGCAGAGCCTGGCAAAGCACATGGCGCAACGGCAGCAGCGCCTGCGCAGTGAACTGGAAACGGGGGGCAGCCGCAGCCCGGCGGCCAGGGATTTCCTGCTCACCCACGTGCTCCCTAAGCGGATGCTGGACGAACACGGGTATGCGGCCGCGTTCCGGAACACGCGGATCCTGGTCTCCCAGCCGGCCGGATCTGCCGTGCTTCCCGCCTGGTGGGAGCGCTGGCTGGGCGGGCTCCGGCCGGCCGTACTGGATCAGGCGATGGAAGCCGGAGCCCTCATCGACGGCAAAAGCCGCTGGAAGTGGAGCCGGGGGCGCGATGGCCAGCTGGTGCTGTCGGGCGGCGCCGCCGGGTGGTCCATCAGCTCGGCCGCTCCCAGGCTCGACATTCCCACCGGCATCCCCTGGTGGCTCAGCGTCGTGGCTCTGCTGAGCTGTGCCTATGCCTGGATTCACGCCTCGATCCGCCGCCTGTACCTGATTCGCTTCGAGCGGATCCCGCTGCCCAGCCTGGCCGACCTGCCGCCGCCCGGCGAGTGCACGGTTCCGCTGCTGGTTCTCGGGCTTCCGCTGGCCAGGAAGGACAGAAGCCTGCGGGACTGGCTGGGCTATCAGCCGCCGCGGATCAACCTCTACGTCGAGGAATTCCGGACGGGCTGGGTGGAGGCGGCCGTGGAACGCGTGCAGAAGGAACTCGCCGCCCAGCGCACGGCCTTCATGCCGGAACGCGCGCTGGCTGCCGGGGCCGGAGGAGGGTCCGGGACCGTCATGGAGCCGGCGGCGCCGTATCATCCCTGGGTCCACATCTCGAATCTGGAGGCCAAGCTGGACGATCCCGCGCAGCGCAGCACCGTGTTGGAGTTGCTGGAGCGGCTTCTCACTATGGATTCCGGCGGGAAGCGGATCTCGCTGGCGATGACATCCGCCGTGGATCCCATGTTCCACTTCGACAGCATGCTGGCCGAGGAGCGCAAGCGCACCTACGACAATCCGCTTCCCGAAATGGAAGTGCAGCGCTGGGCGCGCGTTCTGAACAACTTTCGCAAAGTTCAGCCGGCTCCGGAGAGCGGTTCACCGCCGGCCTGGGCGGGCACGGAATGGGGACGGCCGGTCTGGGAGGAGTGCAGCAACCATCCGGCTCTGCGGGCCATTGCCCAGGAAGTGGTCAGCTGCGCCCGCGAGCCGCTGCGGCCGGAAGCGGCGCTGGCTCGTATCGAGGAGCGCGCCCTGGCCTTCTACAAGCTGATCTGGTCCGCCTGTACACGCCCGGAGAAACTGGTGCTGGTGCAACTGGCCCAGACCGGAATGGTCAATCCCCTGGCGACGGGTACGCTCCAGGAACTGGTGCGGAAGGGAGTGATCGTGCTGGCGCCGCAGCCGCGAATCATGAACGAGACGTTCCGGCGTTTTCTGGAGACGGCGGAAGCTCCGGAGATGGTGAGGGAGTGGGAGCGCGAGGCGGGCGAGAGTGCCTGGCTGGTGATCCGCAATGTCGTGGCCGGCCTGATCCTGATCGCGCTGCTCGTGCTGGCGGCGACCCAGAACCAGACGCTGCAGAGCGCCACGGCAGTGATCAGCGCGGCCACTGCGGCGTTCGCGGGGCTGTTTCGGGCGGTGGAACATTTCGCCGCGCGGCGCCAGCAGCCGGACGCCGGCCAGGAGGCCTGATCCAAGCGGCCCAGCCGCAATCAGGCGGAAACTCCCTATACCAGGTTGCGATCGCAGCGGTTGGATTTTCCCATGCGTTGCTTCCGTGACCGCTCTCCCTGCGGTCGCGGCTCGGTATGCACGGTCTCCCGTTTCGGGCCCGAACGCGGGGCGGATCTGGTTTTCAGGCCGCGCGGGCTTTCGCGATGCGCCCGGCGGCTTGCCTGCCCATGCGGACGCAGTCCGGGATGCCGATGCCATGGTAGGCATTGCCGGCCAGGTGCAGGCCCGGGTGGCGCTCCACACGCTCTTCGATTTCCCGAATCAAGGCCTGGTGGCCGACCGTGTACTGCGCCATGGAGCGGGGCCAGCGGGCGATTCGCCAGAAGACCGGCCTGGCCGTCACGCCCATGATCTCGCGCAGTTCCTCCTGAACGCCGGCGAGCAGGCTCTCGTCGGATTCCGACAGGATCGATTCCTGTCCTTCCCCGCCCAGGAAACACCGCAGCAGGACCTTGTCCTCCGGAGCCCGGTGCGAGAACTTGACGTTCACCCAGGTGGCGGCCACCAGGCGCTTGCGCTCCTTGCGGGGAACCAGGAAGCCGAAGCCGTTCAACGGGTGATCGAACCCCCGGCGTGCGTACCCCAGCGAGACGATCAGCGAGGAGGAATAGGGAACGGAAGCCAGATCCTCCCAGCCGAGCAGCGCCCCGGCATTGTGCGCCTCGCAGGCCAGTACGACGTGCTCCGCCTCCAGCCACTCGCCGTTCACCCGCACGCGCCAGCCCGGCTCGACGGCCTCGGCCCGCGCGCGAATCACCTCGACCGCGTCCCGGAGGCGCTCGGCCAGCGCGTCGGACAATTGCTGCAAGCCGCCGCGCAGGGTCTGGAACAGGGGCGTCGAGCGTGCCTCGGCGGCCGCACGGCGGCGCGAATGCAGCACTCCCTTGGTGAGGCTGCCATAGCGCGCTTCCAGTTCCGCGAAGCGGGGGAGTACGCTGAGGATGCTCAACCGGCTGGGGTCGCCTCCGTACACACCGGAGAGCAACGGCTCGGTCAGGTAATCGACCGCCTCGCGGCCGTAGTGCTGCTCCACGAAAGCCGCCACCGAGCGGTCCTCGCCCATGTGGCCCTGCGGGGGATGAAACCACTCCAGCGCCATGCGGAACTTGGTCGGCCAGCCGAGCAGGCGGGTGGAGACCAGCGGCAGGATGCGGGTGGGCACCATGAACATGAGGCCGTCGGGAAGCGGCACCAGGCGCCCGTGCTTCAGGACGTAGGTCTTGCGAAGGTGGTCGTTGGAGGCGATCACCTCGCTTTCCAGGCCCAGTTCGCGGATCAGCTCCAGCGCCCACGGCTTCTGAGCCAGGTAGCTGTCCGGCCCCATCTCGAGCGTGCAGCCTTCGACCCGCTCGGTCCAAATGACGCCGCCGAGTCTTGGACGCGCCTCAACCAGGGTGGACGGGATGCCGGCCTTCGCCAGGAAATAAGCGGTGGAGAGCCCGGAGATGCCGCCGCCGATGATGATGACCGGCCGCCTCAACGCACCAGCCTTTCCGCCGCCACCTCCGCCAGGGCCGCGATGAAGGTGGGAGAGTCGTTCAAGGACTCGGGCCTCACGAGAGTGATGCCCCGTTCAGCCGCGTAGTCGCGAAACAGGATATCCACGTCATAGAGGATCTCCACGTGATCGCAGACGAAACCGACGGGGGCCAGAACGACTTTGCGCACACCCTCCGCTGCGTACCGGTCCAGCCGGCACTCGACGGTTGGACCGAGCCATTTCTCGTCCGTCATCCCCTGGCTCTGATAGGCGAAGTCCCAGGCGGCCACGTCCAGGCGGGCGGCCACCGCGCGCGCCGTTTCCCTGGCCTCGCCGTCGTAGGGATCGGCGTTCTCGAGGATCTTCTCGGGCAGGCTGTGAGCGGTGAACAGAACCGGAGAGCCGTTGTTCAGCGGCGCCAGCCTCTCCGCAAACGCCTCGACCAGCAGGGGGTGGGAGTGAAAACTGCGGGTCCAGAGAATGTCGAAACCCGCCCCCAGCGCCTGTTTGGCCTCCTGAACGCGCCGGAAATAGAGGCCCACGCTCATCCGGGAATACTGGGGCGCCAGGCAGATGGCCACCAACCGCTCCACGCCGTCGGCCTGGATGCGCTCCATGCTCTCGGCGATGAACGGGCGCCAGTTGCGCATGGCGAAGTAGACCGGCAGGCCCAGTTTGTCCTGCAGGGCCTCGGCCTGCCGCCGGGTCCATGCCAGCAGGGGAGAGCCCCCGCCGATGGCCTGATAGCGGTGCTCGACTTCCTGCAGCACGCGCGGCTGGACGGGCCGGCCGCCCCGTACGTAGACCAGGTATTCGGCCACGTCGGCCACGTTTTCGGGCGCTCCATGCGCCAACAGCAGAACGGCTTGTCTCATCGGTATCGGCGGCGCCGGCTTCTCCGGGCTCGGAACGCTACGGGCGGAACTCCCGGACCATTTCGACGACCGCTTTCACACTCTCCACCGGCGTTTCCGGCAAGATGCCGTGTCCCAAGTTGAAGATGTGTCCCGGCCGGGTTCCGGTTCTTTTTAGCAGTTCGGTCACGTGCAGCTTGATCTCCGGCAGGGGAGCGAACAGGACCACCGGGTCCAGGTTCCCCTGGATCGCGGACCGGTAGCTGATGTCCATCCAGGCCTGGTCGATGTTCATGCGCCAGTCCACTCCCATGACGTCGCCTCCGGCGGCGTGCAGTTCCCGGAAGAAGCCGCTGGCGCCGGTGCCGAAATGGATGACCGGAACGCCCGTAGCCCGGATGCGCTCGATCAGGGCGCGCGAGTAGGGGGCGGCGAAGCGGACATAATCGTCCGGCGCCAGCGAGCCCACCCAGCTGTCAAACACCTGGATGGCGCGGGCTCCCGCCGTTACCTGTAGAGCCGCGTAGGGCGCCAGCACGTCCACGATCTTTCCCATCAGGCGCCGCCAGAGCACTTCCTGCCCGTACATCATCTGCTTGGTGCGGATGAAATTGCGGGAAGGGCCGCCCTCGATCATGTAGCTGGCCATGGTGTAGGGAGCACCCACAAACCCGATCACCGGAACGCGTCCGGCCAGGGCGCGGGTGACCATCTGGATGCTCTCGCCCACATAGCCGAGTTCCTCGGTGCTGGTGGTGGAGATGGAATCCACGTCGGCGGCAGTGCGCACCGGGTTGTCGATGACCGGGCCGGCGCCGGGCACAAAGCGCAGCTTCAGCCCCATCGGCTCTACCGGAAGGAGCAGGTCGGCAAAGATGATGGCGGCATCCACGTCGAGAATGTCCACCGGCTGCAGGGTGACGGCTGTGGCCAGATCCGGCCGCTTGCACATCTCCAGCATGCCGTGTTTCGCGCGGATCTCCCGGTATTGACGGAGGTAACGGCCGGCCTGCCGCATGAACCACACGGGGCGGACGTCGGTGGGACGCCGGCGGCAGGCATCCAGAAATCGGCTGCTCATGGGAGCCAGGCGCATGGCTGCTCCGCTCGATCTTCGCAAAGGAACACGCGAAATCCTTTCGGCTTGTGATTGACCGCCCAACGGCGGCCGTTGATGTAGAAAGGCTTGGTCCAGGCTTCGCTCTCCTGCGTGGAAGGCGCGATTACGGAAACGGCCAGCACACCCTCGGCCGGGTAACCGGTACGCGGATCCATGATGTGGCTCCACATCCTGCCCCCCGCCCGGAAGAACTTTTCGTAGTTGCCGGAGGTGGACATCGAACTGTTGTTCAGATAGATTTCCTCCACCGTCCGTGCGCTGCTGCGTGGATCGCGGATCTTGACTTTCCAGCCCTTCTGTCCGGGTGGCGCCCCCAAACCGTAGATGCTGCTGCCGGCTGCTGAAACCAGGGCCGACCGGACGGCGTTCTCCTTGAGAACCGCCACCATCCGGTCCACAGCGTAGCCCTTGCCGATGCCGCCGGGGTCCAGTTCCACGCCTTCGCGGGAGAACCGCACGGTCTTGCGACCCGGATCCAGCACGACTTTCCGGTAGCCCACCCGCGCGAGCACACCGCGAACCTCCGCCTTGTGCGGCAGGCGGCCGTTGCCGCGGTAGAATCCCCAGGCCTTCATCAGGGGACCCACCGTGAGGTCGAACGCCCCCTCGCTCATCCGGCTGTAGTTCGCGCAGTCGGCAAGGATCTGAAACATCTCGTCGGAAACCTCGACCGGCCGTTTGGCGGCTTCCCGGTTCACCTGGCTCATCTCGCTGGCCGGGCGGTAGTTGGAGAGCATCCGGTCAATCCGCCGGACCTCTTCAAAAGCCTGATCGAGAGCCGAGATCAACCGGGTCCGGTCCTCGCCATAGGCCACCACCGTGTAGGTGGACCCCATGGCGTCGGCGCTTTCTTCCACCCGTAGCAGCTCCGGCCCGGGCGAGGCGCTCACCGCCGGCGCCTGCCGGCCGCCGGCGGCGCTCAAAATGCATGCCGCCAGAAACAAAACTAGCACAGTCTGTTTCATTCTGAGGAGGCTTCCGGGTTTTCTCCCCTGTTTTTTTGCACTTCCGAGGGTTCTTCCCGTCCGCGGGTCTTCCGGGCGCGGCGCAACAGGATCTCCACGCGCGACTCGGCCTCCGTGAACCGGTCCACCTCAAAATGGAGTTCGGGGATGCGTCTCAGGTTCAGCCGGCTGGCCAGCTGGCGGCGCAGGTAGGGCCGGGCGTGCTCCAGCGCGTTCAACGACCGGTGTTCGGCCTCGGCATCTCCGCGGATTCCCACCTTGACATGCGCATGGCGCATATCCCGGGCCACCTGGACGTCGGTGACATCCACCGCCGCCAGGCGCGGGTCTTGAAGCTCAAAGGCAATGATTTCAGCGAGTTCCTCGCGAACCGCTTCGGAGACGCGCTCCACGCGATGGGTATCCATGGCCATTACCGCGGAGTCCCGGCGACACGCCGGCCAGCCTCCAAACTCCCCCGTCCGGGCCTGTGCAGGCTGTTACCGAAGCTCCGCCTGATTCTAGCTTAGCCATTCCACGGTTGCGTCCGCCAACTGGGGGCCGAGCAGCATGACCGCCTCCTGCTCGACCGACCGAAGCACCTGCTCGGCGCAACCGTGGTCCGGAGAAATGGTGACGGCCGAGATCAGAGCCCTCTGCCACAGGTCCTGGTAGCCGATTTCGGCCACCGCCACATTGAACTTGTGCCGCAGCCTGTCCTTGAGGCCCTTGACCACGTGCCGCTTTTCCTTCAGGGAATGGGAGTTTTCGAGGCGCAGCTCAAGCGTAAGCACGCCTACCGTCACTACGCAAACACCTCGGCTGCCACCCGCTCCGTCACGAACGCCTCGATGACATCGCCCTGCTTGATATCGGAGAAGTTCTCGATCGTGACGCCGCACTCGAAGCCGCTCCGTACCTCGCTGACATCTTCCTTGAAGCGGCGCAGGGAGCCGATCTTGCCGGTGAAAACCACCACGTTATCCCGCAGCAGCCGCACGTCGCTGTCGCGAGTGAGGATTCCGTCCTGGACCAGGCAGCCGGCCACCATGCCGACCTTGGTGACCCGGAAGACCTCGCGCACTTCGGCCTTGCCGCGGTAGATCTCCTTGAAGACGGGCTCGAGCAGCCCGGTCATGGCCCGCTTGATCTCGTCGGTCAGGTTGTAAATGATGGTGTGCAGGCGCACATCAACCTTCTCCTGCTCGGCAAGGGCCGCCGCGTTGCGTTCCGGCCGGACGTTGAAGCCCACGATGATGGCGTTGGAAGCGGAGGCCAGCAGGACGTCCGATTCCGTGATGGCGCCCACGCCGGAGTGCAGGACGCGCACCTTGACCTTCTCGTTGGACAGTTTCTGCAGGGTGTCGGTGAGCACTTCGGCGGAGCCCGCCACGTCGGTCTTCAGAATGATGGGCAGTTCCTTGATTTCGCCCGCCTCCATCTGCTTGTGCAGCTGTTCCAGGGTGAGGCGGCCGGACTTGGCCATCTGCAGCTCGCGAGCCTTGGCCTCGCGGTAGAGCACAATCTGCTTTGCCTTGGCGGTGTCGGTGACCACCTGGAAGGAATCGCCGGCTTCCGGCAAAGACTCCAGGCCCAGCACTTCGACCGGCATGGAGGGCTCGGCTTCGCGCACCGGGTTGCCGCGGTCGTCCAGCATGGCGCGGACCTTGCCGAACACCAGCCCGCAGATGAAGTAATCGCCCACCCTCAGCGTGCCGTTCCTGACCAGGACCGTGGCCACCGGCCCGCGCCCGCGGTCCAGCTTGGACTCCAGCACGGTGCCCATGGCCGGGCGCTCGGGATTGGCTTTCAATTCCTGCATGTCGGCCACCAGCAGGATCATCTCGAGCAGGAGATCGAGGTTCTGCTTCATCTTGGCCGATACCGGCACCATCACCGTGTCGCCGCCCCATTCCTCGGGAACCAGGCCGCGGTCGGAAAGCTGCTGCTTGACGCGGTCCGGCTGGGCGTCCGGCTTGTCGATCTTGTTCACCGCTACGATGATCGGCACCTTGGCGGCGCGGGCGTGGTCGATGGCCTCCAGAGTCTGGGGCATGACGCCGTCGTCGGCGGCCACCACCAGCACAACGATGTCGGTGACCTTGGCGCCGCGGGCGCGCATGCGGGTGAAGGCTTCGTGGCCGGGAGTGTCGATGAAAACGATCTTGCGCCCGTTCTTCTCCACGTGATAGGCGCCGATGTGCTGGGTGATGCCGCCGGCTTCCTTCTCGGCAACGTGCGTCAGCCGGATGGAGTCGAGCAGCGAGGTCTTGCCATGGTCGACGTGGCCCATGATGGTGACCACCGGGGCCCGGGAGTGGAGATCGGCGGCCTCTTCAGCCACTTCGATCTCCCGCATGGCTTCTTCCTCATAGCTGATGGTCTTGGTGCTGGCGCCGAAATCCCGGCTCAGTTCCGTCGCAAGCTTGGAGTCCAGCGTCTGGTTGATGGTGGCGAAGATATTGCGCTCGACCAGCTTCTTGATGAGCAGGCTGGCCTTGACGTCGAGCTTTTCGGAAAGCTCCTTGACGGTGATGCCTTCCGAGATGATGATCTCCCGGCTGATGGGGGGCGGTCCGGCAGCGGCGTGGCGCCGGGTGACCGGCTGGAGAACCTTCTCTTCGCGCTCCACGCGCTCGCGCACCTGGCGTACGCCGCGCTTGTCGGCGGGCCGCCGCTGGTCCGCCGGAGGCGGAGCCGCCGGGGCCTCGACGCCGCGGGCGGAGCGGGCTGTGGGATGTAGCGGGCGGGGTCCGGCCGGCCGGCCTGGAGCACCTGGGCGGACACCCTGACGGGCGACCATGGGCTGGCCGGGTCGCATGGGCCCGCGGTAGATCGGCTGTCCGGGAACCGGCGTGGTCTGCGGCCGCAGGGGTACGTTGGGGCGCGGCTGCGGCTGCCCGGGGACAGCCCTGGGCTGCTGTTGGGTCAGTTTCGCCACCAGATCGGGCCGTGGAGGCACCACCGGCCGGGCGGCCGGTTGTCCGGCCAGGGGCCGGGTGGGGGCGGCGCCCGCGGACGGGGCGGCTGGAGTCGCGGCCGGCGGCGCCTGCCGCTGGGGCGGGCGCGGGGCTCCGGGACGCTGAATCACCTGAGGCCGGGGCGGTTCGCCGGCGGGAATCGGCTGCCGGGGTCCGCTCAGGATCTGGCCCGGCTTGGTCACTCGCGGGGTCGGCGTCGGCCGGGGCAGGGGAGTTCCGGGAGCAACCGGGGCCGGCTTCGGAGCCTTCGCGGCAGGCTCCGCCGGGGTGGGTTCGGGCTTTACGGCGGACGGCGGAGGAGGTTGAACCGGGGGCGGGGGAAAGGCGGCGTGCTGGCCGGCCAGGGGCGGGCGCAGAGGGTGCGAGGCCGGGCGGGGCAATGAGATCTCGGGCACCTCCCTCTTCTCCGCGGGCGGAGGCTCCTCGACGGCGGCCTTGCTCTCCTGCCTGGCAGAGGTCACGGGCTGGGAAACCGCCTTCTCGGGCTCCGGCTGCACGGACACCGCTTCAACTTCACGTTCCGTCGCCTCTTCCTCGCGCGGGGCTACCTCGTGACCGAAGTGTCTCCGGAGTTTGTCGGCGATATCATCGTCGACGGAGCTGGAATGCGTCTTCTTCTCCGTGACTCCAAGCTCCAGCAGGGCCTCCAGGATCAAATGAGCCTTTACCTCCAGTTCCCGCGCCAGCTCGTTGATGCGAATCTTCTTCATACGTAAACTAAACGTAACCCGGTACGCGTACCGATCCCGGACATCCCGTAGGGTGCCCCGCTACCCTCCCTGCTCTTCGCTCTCCTGTTCGCGATCGTGTGACCCGTAACCCTTGTCATTCATCCTATCAGACTCGGGCGAAGCGGTATCGAAATTCTCGAACCCGGAATCCGGCGCAGGAGCCTCCGCCGGGTTCGCTTCCACCGGCAGCCCGTCGCCGCTTTCAGTAACGGGAATGGCGTCGCCGGCCGGCTCCAGGGACTCCTCTCCGGCAGCGGCGTCTTCTCCGGATTGCGGCTCGGCAACCGGCAACCCTTCTTCCTCCGCCGTTGCGACCTGGGTTTCAACGCCGGCCGCGGAGGCCTCGTCAACGGCCTCCTGCCCGCCCGTTTCGGCCTCGGACTGGGCCAGGCTCTCGCCCTCCGCCAGAGGCTCGCTCACCGGCGGCATGCCCTCCAGCTGGTTGAAGTAGTTGTTGACCGCGATCTGGATCCGCTCCACCATCTTCGGGCCGATGCCCTGAATCTCTTCCAGCTGCTCCGGCGTCATCGAGCCCAGTTTCTCCACCGTCGGGATGCCCGCCTCCAGCAGCTTCTCCACCATCTTGTCGCTGACGCCGTAATCCACCAGCACCGACAGGGGCGCCCCCGGGGCCACCAGGGCGGCCATGGCCGATTCGACTTCCTGGCGCTTTTCTTCCTCGCTCTTGATGTCGATGCGCCAGCCCAGCAGCTTGGCGGCTAGCCGGACGTTCTGTCCCTTCTTGCCGATCGCCAGCGATAGCTGCGAGTCGTCAACGATCACTTCCATGTGCTTTTCGACCGGATCGAGAATCGTTACCCGGCTGATCTTGGCGGGACTCAAGGCGTGGGTGGCGAAGACCACCGGATCCTCGGAGTACTCGATGATGTCGATCTTCTCGCCGCGCAGCTCACGGATGATGGACTGCACACGCATGCCCTTCATGCCGACGCAGGCGCCCACGCTGTCCACGTCCCGGTCGCGGCTGTGAACCGCGATCTTGGTGCGCTCGCCGGCTTCCCGCGCGCAACCCTTGATCAGTACCGTCGAGTCGTAGATCTCCGGCACTTCCTGCTCGAACAGCCGCATGACCAGCTCGGGGGCGGCGCGTGAGACCACCACGCCCGGGCCCTTGCTGGACTTGTCCACCAGCTTGATCACGCAGCGCACGCGCTCTCCGGCCGAGAAACTCTCCAGCCGGGACTGTTCCTTCTTAGGGAGGCGCGCCTCGGTCTTGCCGAGATCCACGATAAGGTCCAGGCCTTCCACGCGCTTGACGGTGCAGTTGACCAGCTCCCCGACCCGGCCCGAGTATTCCTGAAAAATCGTCTCGCGCTCGGCTTCGCGCACCTTCTGGAAGATGACCTGCTTGGCGGTCTGCGCAGAGATACGGCCCAGCGCGCCGGTGGACTTCGAGATGCGGATCTGCGATCCCGGCGCCGCCGCGGCATCGATCCGGCGGGCGTCTTCGACGGAGATCTCCTTGACCGGGTCCTGAACCGCTTCCACCACCGTCTTCACCGCGTACAGTTCGATGGCGCCGGAGGTTTCATTGAAGTCGGCAACATAGTCCTCGTTGGAGCGAAAATGCTTGCGGGCCGCGATCAGCATCGCGTCCTTGACGGCGTCCAGCACGATCTGCGGATCGATGCCCTTCTCTTTGCTCAGAATCTCAATGGACTGATAGATGCTTCCCAAAGTCTTCCTCTCTTCGCCTTTTCCCCTTTGTAATTTCTCCGGGAGTTACCACTCGAACTTCAGGTTGGCTTTCCTGACCTGATCGAACCCGAACCGCACAATCCGGCCATTTCCGGCATCCAGCTCGATCCGGCCTTCACGCACTCCGGCCAGCAGGCCTTCCCAGTGCCGCTGGTTGTCGACTGGTTCGCGCAACACGACGCTGGCTTTCTTGCCCTGGAAACGCTCAAAATCTTCCAGCTTCAGCAGTTTGCGTTCAACACCCGGGGAGCTGATTTCGAGGGTATACCGCCCCGGCACGACGTCTTCCACGTCGAGGATGGTTCCCACTTCCTGGGAAAAAGACTCACAATCCGCGTGACTGACGCCTTGGGGCTTATCGATGGAAATGCGGAGGAGCTGCCTCTGGCCCGTGCCCTTGAGTTCGACCTCCACGACTTCCAGCCCCTCGCTCAGGGCCACTCGCCGGGCGATCTCCTCGATTTTTGTAACCACTTCCTGCCGCATTGACTGTAAAAAGCGGACGAGCAACAAAAAAGTGGGCTCTCGCCCACTTCATGTCCCCGACACCTCAACTACTATTCTAGCGTGCCCCGGTGAAAACGCAACTGAGGCTTGCATCACACAGACAACACGGCAATTCGATCAGCGGAGAGGTGGAGGCGCGGACCGGATTCGAACCGGTGATGGAGGTTTTGCAGACCTCTGCCTTACCAACTTGGCTACCGCGCCGCTTGCAAGGGCCTCTATTGTGAACATAGTGTGCGGGCCCACCGAAAGTCAATTCCGCGATCTTATTCCAGCCCGTCCAGCACGACATCCAGGTCGGCCGCACCCAGGCCCGAGTCCGCTTCGGCGGGTTCTCCCGCGCCGGCGGAAATTCCCGATCGTGCCGCCGCGGCCAGGTCGCGCAGGCAGGTGACGAAGGCCTCCGCGGTCCTGCGAATGGTTTCCGCCTGGTGTAGATCGCGGCTGTAAATCCACTCCACGCGCAGCCGTCCTCCGGCCACCCCGCCGGTGACGTCGATCCGGTGCGCCCGGCGTTGCAGGGGGCTGCGCATCGGCCCGTTGGGTCCCCCGGCAGGCCGCAGCAACGGCGCCTGGGAAGGTTCCTGAGTAAACTGCCCCAGGTAGTTGAAGCTCACTTCGGGCTGAGGCAGGCTGCGGAAGCGCCGCGCGGATTCCGCGCCTCGCAGGTAGCGAAGCAGGCCATAGCCGAAACCGCGATTGGGCATCCGCCGCAACTCCCCGTTGACGGCCCGGAGGGTTTCGAGCGGATCGGCCGTCTCCGCCTCCAGCCGCACCGGGAACATCGTGGTGAACCATCCAACCGTGCGGCTCACATCCAGATCGCTCCAGGAGTCTTCGCGGCCGTGACCCTCCAGGTTGACGAGCAGAGCGGGATTTCCCGTCTCCTGGCGGAACGCGCCGGCCAGCGCGGTAAGCAACAGTGCTTCCATCGGTGCGCCGAACGCGGCGGGCGCTTCCCGCAACAGTGTCCGGGTGTCCTCTTCGGGTAGGGAGACGGTGATACTGCGGGCCGACGCCTCGGTGTTCTCTCCGCCCGGGAAATCGACGGGAAGCGGCGTGGCACGGTGGGCGCGCAGCCAGTAGTGCAGCTGGTCGCTCACTTCATCCGAGCTGGCGTAACCCTCCAGCCGCCGGGCCCACTGCTGGAAGGAAGCCGTCCTGGCCGGCAGCGCCTGCCCCGCATAGGCCCGCTGGAAGTCTTCCAGCAGAATCCGCCACGATACCCCGTCCACCGCCAGGTGATGGATCACCCACAGCAGCCGCCCCGGCCGCCGGCAGTACAGCACTTTCACCAGACACCCCG
>JADZAF010000057.1 GCA_020852755.1 Bryobacterales bacterium | reverse complement strand
GTTGGAGGTGGCTCCCGGACGTGCTTCGGCTCGCAAGGATTTGGGCTATACCTATCTCAAAGTGGGTGAGCCGGAGGCCGCCCGGGAGCAGTTTCGCGAAGCCATGCGGCTGGATCCGGCCGACCGCCAGGTGGCCCTCGAGTACGCCTTCCTGTGCTACGAGACGAAGCGGCAGGCCGAGGCGCGGCGCGTCTTCGACCGCCTGCGAAAAACCGGCGATGCCGCCTCCCGGGCCACCGCCGAGCAGGCTTTTCAGAATATCGACCGGCCGCTTCGGGAAGGCATCGAACGCTGGCGCAAAGCTGTCGAACTGACGCCGGGGAACTTCGGCGCGCATTACGAGCTGGCTCGTCTGGCCGAAGAGCGGGACGAACTGGAACTGGCCGCGGAACACTACCGGCGGGCCTGGGAGATCCGGCCTGAGCGCAGGTCCTGCCTCCTCGACCTCGGGCGGGTCTGGCAGGCGCTCCACCGGGTGGAAGAAGCCGGCGCCGCGCTGCTGGCCGCTTCCCGCGGTTCCGAGCCGCGCACCGCCGAGCGGGCGCGGGAACTGCTGCCCTCCCGCTACCCCTACGTCTACGAATTTCGCCGCGCCCTGGAACTGGATCCGGGCAACACGGAGCTGCGCCGGGAACTGGCCTACCTGCTGCTGGGCATGGGCCGGCGGCAGGAAGCCGAGCAGGAGTTCCGCTTCCTCAGCGAAAAAGGCCGGGGAGATCTGCTCTCCTCGGCGCAGTTGGGCCTGCTCATGCTCGAAAGGCAAGAGCATCGCGAAGCGGAACCGCTGCTGGAGCGCGTGCTGGAGGGCGAAGACCGCGATCTGGCCAGCCGGATACGGGCCTCCCTGGGCCTGCCGCCGCTGCCGGCGGCGCCTCCCGCGTCCGCGCCGGCCGCCCAGCCGGTGCACGTCCGGGAACTGGCCGAGCGCAGCTTTCAGGCCGGATATCTCCAGGACGCCCTGAGGTACTTGCGGGCTGCCCACGATGCCGATCCGGTGGACTTCTCGGTGATGCTGAAGCTCGGCTGGACCCTGAACATGCTGCGAAACGATGGCGAAGCGGTGAGCTGGTTCGATCTGGCGCGCCGCAGTCCCGATCCGGCCATTTCGGCCGAAGCCGAGCGCGCTTACCGGAACCTGCGGCCCGGCCTGGCCCGCTTTCGCACCACCGCATGGCTGTTCCCGTTCTACTCGTCCCGCTGGCGGGACGTCTTCTCCTACGGCCAGGTGAAAACCAGCCTGAAGCTGGGGAACCTGCCGCTCGAGCCCTACGTTTCCACCCGTTTCGCCGGCGACACCCGCCGTACGACCGGCGGAGCCCTGCCGCAGTACCTTTCCGAAAGTTCCTTCATTTTCGGCATCGGCCTGGCCAGCCTGCCGTGGCGAGGCCTGACGGCCTGGGGCGAGGCCGGCTCCGCAATCAGCTACCTGGGCCGCCGGCCGGGTGCGGGATATATGGTTCCGGACTACCGGGGGGGGATCGCATTTGCCAGGGCGGCAGGGACGCCGATGGGGAGAGAGACAGGCGGCGCCTTCTACGAAACCAATGCCGACGGCGTCTTTGTGAGCCGCTTCGGCGACGATCTGCTCATCTACTCCCAGCACCGTTTCGGCTATACACCCCGGCCGGTTCAGGCGCTGGGAGGTCTGGAAACGCAGTTGTACTGGAACGCCAACCTGACCGTGGACGTGCGCCGCGAGTACTGGGCCAACGTCGCGGAGTTCGGACCGGGCGTTCGTTTGCGCTGGCCGGCCATGCCTCCGTCCCTCACTTTCTCAATCAACTTTCTGCGCGGCGTACACCTTCGGAATCTGGGCAATCCGCGGGGGCCTAACTTCTATGATTTTCGGGCCGGATTCTGGTATGCGTTCACTCGCTAGCCTCCTGCTCGCCGCGTGTGCCGCCGCTGCGGCGGGCGAGTCTCCCTACCCGGGCTTCGCGTCCTTGAACGCGGATCCGGGAGCCTGGCCGCACATCCTCTCCTCAGCAGGGTTTCACCCGCAGCCTGCCTCGCTCGCCCGCATCCTGATCGCCCGTGACGGGACGCCGGCCGCGCCGGAGTGGAAAGAACGCGTCCGGAGGGGCGCGGTCCTCATCCTCGAAGGCTCCTCGCCTCTGGCGCAGATGTTCGGTTTCCAGGCGGAGGCGGGGAAACTGCGGGTAGGCAGGCTGGTGGATGCGCGCCGGCCGCAACTCGAGATCGTCTGGGAGAAGGCGGTCGAGGCGCCCCGTTTCGAGGTGAGCGGGCAGGCCCGGGTCTTCGCGCGGGAGCGCTGGAGCGGGGCGCCGGTGATGGCCGGTTTTCAGGAAGGCGCGGGCGCCGTGCTCTGGGTAGCGGTTTCGCCGGGCGAGCGCGGCTATGAACGCTTTCCCTACGTGCTTCAGGCCCTGGCGGATCTTGGTCTCCGGCCCCCGTTCCGTTCCGCTCGCCTGTGGGCCTTCTTCGACTACGCCTATCGCACGCGCGTCGACCTGGACTACTTTGCCGCCCGCTGGCGGGCTTCCGGCATTGCCGCCCTGCACGTGGCCGCGTGGCACTTTCATGAGCCGGACGCCGGGCGCGATGCCTACCTGAAGCGTCTTCTTGAGGCTTGCCACCGGAAGGGCATCCTGGTGTACGCCTGGCTGGAACTGCCCCACGTCAGCGAGAGATTCTGGAACGACCACCCCGAGTGGCGCGAGCAGACCGCCCTTCTTCAGGATGCGCACCTGGACTGGCGCAAGCTGATGAACCTGCTGAACCGGGACTGCTTCCGCGCCGCCGCGGCCGGGGTGAAGCAGATGATCCAGCGGTTCGACTGGGACGGGATCAACCTGGCCGAGCTGTATTTCGAGTCGCTCGAAGGCGCTGCCGGTCCGGCCCGCTTCACTCCCATGAACAGCGACGTGCGCGAGGGCTTCCGCTCGCTGCGGGGTTTCGACCCGCTGGAACTGTTCGGCGCTCGGAAAGATCCCGAGTCTCTGCGGGCTTTCCTGGATTACCGGGCGGACCTCGCCCGGCGGATGCAGGAAGAGTGGCTCCGGGAACTGGATGGCATTCGCCGCCAGAGGCCCGATCTGGAGCTGGTTCTGACGCACGTGGACGACCGCTTCGACACCCGCATGCGCGACCTGATCGGCGCGGACGCCGCCCGCGTGCTGCCGCTGCTGGACCGGCACGACTTCACGTTCCTCATCGAGGACCCCGCCACCCTGTGGGACCTGGGCCCGCAGCGCTATCCGGAGATTGCCCGGCGCTACCAGCCAATTGCCCCCCGCGCGGAGAAACTCGCCATCGATATCAACGTCGTCGAGCGCTACCAGGACGTTTACCCCACCCGGCAGCAGACCGGGACCGAGCTGTTCCAGTTGGTGCACCTGGCTTCGCGGTCGTTCCCGCGCGTTGCCCTTTACTTCGAAAACTCCATTCTCAAGCCCGATCTGCCGCTGCTTCCCGCCGCGGCGGCCGTGGTGAACCGGGCGGAGATGGTTGGAGACAAGCTGGTGGTGGAATCGCCCTATGGAGTCGGCATTCCCTGGACCGGGCCGGCACTGGTGGATGGGCTGCCCTGGCCCGCTGCAGACGACAGCACCCTGTGGCTGCCGGCCGGGACTCACGCGGTCCAGCCCGGAGGCGTAACCCCTCCTTTGCGCCTGCTCGATTTCAACGGGAGCCTGAAAACCGCGCGCGTGCTTGCCGGCGGCGGGGTGGAATTTACCTACCAGAGTTCGTCTCGCGCCCTGGCGGTGCTGGACAGGGCTCCCCGCCGCGTGGAGATCGACGGCGAGCAGGCTGAGCCGCGCAGTCTGGTCTCCCGGAACGGGGTCACCGTCTACCTGCCGCGCGGATCGCACCTGGTCGCCGTTCACTAGTCGGTGGGCGGCGGCAGGGATGCCGGCACGGCATGCGGAGAGCGCGCCTCACGCGGCGCCGCGGGGGCGCCGTTGTTTCAGCGGCAATTTGTGGTACCCTTGCCCGAAATGTGGAAACCGGCGGCTCTTCTCCTGCTTCTGGCGCCGGGCCTGCCGGGCGCGGCCGGCTACGTTCCGGTCCGCGGCGGCAGCCTCTCGCCCGGCGTTCGCGTGGACGATTTCGAGATGGCGGCGGCGCCCGTTACCAATACGGAGTACCTCGCCTTCGTGCGTGAAACCGGCCACGCACCGCCCCTGCACTGGGAGCAAGGCCGGGTCCCGGCCGGGATGGAGGCCCACCCGGTCATCTACGTCAACCGCTATGACGTTCAGGCCTACGCCCAATGGCTCACGCGGAAGGAGGGCCGTATCTACCGCCTGCCCACCCGGGCCGAATTCGAATACGCCGCCCGCGCCGGCCGCGAGGATGCGCAGTATCCCTGGGGCGGGGGCGGCCCCGAGGGCAAGGCCAACTTCGACGCTTCCGGTGACCGCACTTTCGATCAGTGGCGCAAGTACCTGAAGCCCGTGCGGAGCTATCCCCCCAACGCCTGGGGCCTTTACGACATGGCGGGCAACGTCTGGCAGATGGTGGACGCCTATCCGGACCCGGCCACGGCCACCTTCACCTACCGCATCGAGAACCCGGTGGAGAAGGAAAACGGCCTGGCGGGCGGCTCCTGGGCGCGCTCCGCCTACTACCTGCGGTGCGCCGTGCGGGGCGGAGCCTCACCCGGCATACGGCATCCCGACATCGGCTTCCGCCTGGTGCGCGCGCCCTCCGGGTCGAGCCACTTCGAGCGCCGCCCCCGCCGGCTGGTTGCCGTCGCGGCGGAGAAGGGCGTCTACCTGGGCTGGCAACTGCTGGGTGAGGATCCTCCTTCCCTGGGATTCCACGTCTACCGCAGCGGCCGCCGCGACGCCGCCGGGGAACGAATCACGCGGGAGCCGGTTACCGCCTCCACGAACTTCATCGATCCGCAGCCCCCCCAGGGCGCCCGGATCTACTATCGGGTGCGGCCCGTGACAGAGGGAAGGGAAGGCGCGCCTTCGGAGTGGGCCGGGGTGGAACCCGGCAAGCCGGCCGGCAACGTCATCGCCGTTTTCGAGCCGGCCGTCAAGGAGGGCGGCTTCGTGCCCGTCTTCGGCGACCTGGACGGTGACGGCGGGCTGGACGCCGTAGTGCGCCTGGACAACGGCATTCGGGAAACCTCGCGCGACCCCGGCGTGCCGGTCGAACTGGAAGGCTTCACCGGCTACGGCCGCAGCCTGTGGCGGAGGCCGCTGGTCCGCCACGACCGCAGCTTCGGCAACGCCAACAACGTGCCCGTGGCCGTCTATGATATGGACGGCGACGGCAAGGCCGAGGTGATTTGCCGCCTGCAGGAAGGCGAGGAGGTCTACCTCGCGATCCTGGACGGCATGACCGGCAACGTCAAACGCAGAACGCCCTGGGACCGCATGGTGTCGGATTTCGTCAAGTCCTCCACCCGCATCCATCTTTCCATCGCCTACCTCGACGGGCGCACGCCGGCGGTGATCACCCAGACCGGCCTGTATGAAAACGAAGTGCTCTCCGCCTACGATGCGAAGCTCAACCGGCTGTGGACCTACAACAGTTTCGCCGAGACCAACGGCAGCGGCTCGCATCACGTGGATATCGCCGATGTCGATGGAGACGGCCGCGATGAAGTCTTCAACGGCACCATGCTGTTGAGCCCGGAGGGCAGGCTGCGCTGGTCCATCTACCGCGAGCACCCCGACATCGTTTCCGTCAAGCGGGTGCTGCCCGGCTCCGGAGACCGTCAGGTCTACTATGTGGTCGAGAGCAGCGTGCACGCGGGCGCCTACCTGGTGGATGCGAAGACCGGCAGGATCATCTGGAAGGTGAACCGCGAGGACGACCCGCGCTGGACGCACGGCCATCTGGGCTGGGCTTCCGATATCTGGGAGCAGTCGCCCGGAATGGAGTTGCTGGCCAACCGCGACGGGCACCTTTCCAAAGATCAGGTGCTTTTCTCGGCGGAGGGGAGGATCCTGCTGAATCCGTTTCCGCCAGGCTGGCGGCCGGTGAACTGGACCGGGGGAAGGGTGCGCGAGCTGATGTCCGGCGACGGCCGCACCCTGGCGCGCTTCAACGGCTCCGGGGTGGAGGCGCTGCCCGTGGCCGGACCGAACGCGCCGGGCAAGGGCAGCTGCCGCATGGTCGCGGACCTGGCCGGAGATTACCGAGACGAAGTAGTCTGCTTCGGCGCAACCGCCGGAGGCTCCCCGGCCGTTTTCGTTTTGACCAACATTGAGCCGGCCGCCGCCCGGGAGGTAACCCGCACGGCCAGCCGCGAGTACCGCTTGTGGCTGGCGCGCAACATGGGCGCCGGCTACGCTTCCTACTTCGAGTGGCAGCCCTGATCTCGGCCGGCATGCCTCCGGGCTGAGTATGCGAAACTGGCAGTTTGATGTCAGTTTCGCAGGCCGGCCGGTGCTTGACCCTCCTCGCTTTGTTGTTTTCCGGCTCGATGGGACGCCCGGGCCAGGGTGTCCATCGCGCGCCGCAGCGGCAGGAGGAGCATGCGTCCGAGGCGGCGAAGACCAGCGCGGCCCGCTTCGCCCTGCCCGGCGAGGAGACGCTCACGTACAAGGCGGAGTGGCGGCTGATGCGGGCCGGCACCGCCACGCTGAACTGGGGCCCGGCGCCCGGCAACAACGGCCGCGGCTGGCTGACCGATCTGAAGATCGAATCCAGCGGTTTCGTGTCCAGGCTGTACAAGGTGGAGAACCACTACACCTCGCTGCTGGACGCGGAATTGTGCGCCATATCGAGTTTTCTGAAATCCCACGAGGGGCGCCGGCAGCGCGAGACCAACATCACCTTCGATTCGGCGGAGAGGAAAGCCAGCTACCTGGAGCGCGACCTGGTGGCCCACCGCGTCGTCCGGCAGGAGGAGATCGACATTCCGGCCTGCGTGCATGACGTCATAGGCGGGCTCTTTCGCCTGCGCACCATGCGGCTCGAGCCCGGCCAGTCGGCCGAGATCCCGGTCAGCGACGGAAAGAAGAGCGTCTCCGCTCGGGTCGAGGCCCAGGCGCGGGAGATCGTCGAGACCCCCACCGGAAACCATAAGACCATCCGCTACGAGGCGTTTCTGTTCAACAACGTGCTCTACCGGCGCTCGGGGCATCTCTACGTCTGGCTTACCGAGGACGACCGCCGGGTGCCTGTGCAGATTCGAGCGCGCCTGCGTTTTCACATCGGCACTATTACCTTGCAGTTGGAGAAGGAAGAACGATCATGAAAGCCATTGCAGTACTCTGCGCGATCCTGTTACTTTCGCCGGCCGGCGTGGGACAGCAACAGACCGCGTTGTTGAATTCCCAGGCCGCCGGCGAACTGTTCCAGCGCACCGTCCACTTGATGGAGTCCACCAGCGTGGCCGTCCCCGGCCTGGTGCGGGCGGGCGCACCGGTGCTGGAGAACGCGCGCCAGGCGCTGATCACGCTGCAAGCGGCCGCGGGGCAGAATTCGGCCCTGACTTACAGCTTTCTGGCCAACGTGCGCGGCTACCTGGCACTGGCCGATTCCGTTCCCAAGCCCTACCCGTTTCCGGATGAGGCGCGCAAGCAGTTCGCCGAGCTGCGCGAGTCGCTGGACCGGATCGAATCCCATTTCCGGGCGCTCCTGACCCTCAAGGAAGGCCAGATTCGCAGTTCCGATCGCGACAACCTGCGGCGCTATGCGGAAGCGAACCAGAAACTGCCTCCCCCGGAGTCCGGCCGCCCGCGCGTGGTGTTTCTGGGCGACTCGATCACGGACGGCTGGCGGCTCAACGAGTATTTCGGGGACCGGGACTTCGTCAATCGCGGCATCAGCGGGCAGATCACCGGCGAAATGCTGGGCCGCATGAAGGCCGATGTGATCGATCTGAAGCCGGCCGCGGTTCTGATCCTGGCCGGCACCAACGATATCGCCCGCGATATCCCGATCCGGGTCATTCAAAACAATCTGACCATGATGGGCGACCTGGCCGATGCGTACAAGATCAAGGTTCTGATGGCCTCCATCCTGCCGGTCAGCGACTACCACAAGGCTAAGAACCCGCGCTTCGAGATGAGCAAGGCCCGGCCGCCGGCGGTGATCGCGAACCTGAATTACTGGATCAAGGACTTCTGCGCCCAGCGCAAGTACACTTACGTGGATTACCACTCCAAGATGGTGGACAAGGCCGGGTTCATGCAGGCGGAACTGGCCGATGACGGGCTGCATCCGAACAGCATGGGAGACCGGATCATGGCTCCCATCGCCCTGGAGGCGATCGAGCGGCTGGCGGCCCCGCCTCAGGCTCCGGCCCAGCGGAAGAAGCGTCTGGGGCTGTTTTGAGGCCAACGGCCGGCTCTCAGCCCGCTCAAGTCGCCAGTAGTTAGTCGTGAATCGGCTTTCCGTGCGACCGGGTGGTGTACTTCACCAGCGCGACTCCGGCGAAAATGATCGCCATGGCGGCGGCCTCCAGGCGGCCGAACGGCTCGCGGTAGAACCACCAGCCCAGGGTCACGGCCACGACGGCGTTCACGTAGGGGTACACCGAGACGATGGCCACGGGGAGCCGGTCCAGCGCGTAAGCGTAGGAACTGTAGCCCACGATGGAGCCGAACGTCACCAGGTAGAGGAGAGCCAGGACGCCGCGCGTGCTCCACGCGATGGGCTGCTGGGGCGCCAGCAGCGCGGGCGCCAGAAAGGCCAGCCCCGCCGCCAGTTGCTGCACCGCTCCGATCAGCACCGGGTGGGCCCGGGCGGCCTGGCGCCGCTGGAAGATCGACCCGAACGACCACGAAGCATTACCCAACTGCAGGATCAGGAAGCCAAATAGCAGGTTCCGGTTGATGCCGCGTTCCATGCCGGGGGCGATCAGCAGCGCCACGCCGCAGAATCCCACCAGCATGCCGAGGATGGTGGGCGGATGCAGGCGCTCGCCTCCCGGCAGCAGCGCCTCGATCCCCACCAGCCAGAAGGGCGACAGGGTGATGAACAATCCGGCCAGCCCGCTGGCGATCATGGTCTCGGCATACACCAGGCAGCTGTTCCCGACTCCCAGCACCACCACTCCGCTGGCGCAGGCCGTCAGCAGTTCGCGGCCGCGAGGGAGATAGCTGCCCTGCAGGAGAGCCGCCAGCAGCATGATGGCGCCCGAAAGGATGAAGCGGACCGCCACCAGCAGCAGGGGCGGAAACGACTCCAGGGCCATGCGGATGCCGAGGTAAGTGGTCCCCCAGAAGAAACATACAAAGGCCAGAGCGAGATACGGCAGGAAATTCGGATGACGGCGCAACTACATCAGCGTAGCATGCGTCTCGCGGCTCCCGCGTCCGAAAACGGAGGACCGTCCATTCCGAGCCGCGACCCGGAGGGAGTGGCTGCACTCCGTGCGCTCCCTGGCCTCCGGCGTCTGTTGCACCGAAACCGAACCAGCGCCTGAGGCGTCGCGGCCGCCCGTGCCTCGATCAGGGCGCCATCCCCCGGCGCGCCGACCGCCGCATGTATTCGAACGCGGCGCCCAGGTTGGCTTGCGTCCAGGCCAGGGGCACGTGATCGTTGGGTACGTATTTTCCCTCGCGGCTGTCTTCCACGTAGTACAGCTCGGGGCACTGGCCGGCAGGGGTCAACTGGGAAAGCGACCTGCGGAAATAGTATGCCTGCCGCTCGAAACAGGCTTCCTCGCCGGTCTCCAGAAACCAGCGGCCGTGGATCACCGAGAGGACCGGGTCGAAGAGACACCACTGTGCTTCCATGCCCGGCTGCAGAAGCCGGTTGCGCTCCTCCATGCGGCGGCTGAAATCCGCCGTGCGCCCCTCCGGGGGGAAATGCTTCTTGTAGTCCTGGCACCAGTACGAGTCGCCCCGGTAGCGGCGGATGCCGTGCTCTCCCTGGAGCTGGGTGACCACGTGGCGGACGATTTCCCCGGCTTCGGTCCGGTCCACCACCTCGAGCGGATAGATCAGGAACAACACGGCGGCGTCGGCCAGACGGTGCGGGGGCGATTCATCGGGCAGGCTGCGGAGTCTTTCGCGGCCTGCCTGAATGAGCGAGTCCAGCTGTCGCGGTGAAACCTCCATGTCAGCCTCGCGGAAGGCCCGGCCTCCTCCCTGGATGTACCGGCGCAACTGTTCCAGGGCAGCCAGGACCGCGCCCACGCTCGAATTGTGCACGGCCTCCTCTTCCTCCCAGTGGCCGCTGTCGGGATCCTCCCAGTAGCGGATGGCTTCGAAGTAGGCAGGAAACACGCAGTAGGCCCGCGCGTCGAACTCGTCCAGCTCGTACTGGCCCGCGTTCGCCATGGCGAGCGGCAGCCAGAGCGCGTATCCCAGCGCGTCATTCTGCGCGTGAGCCCAGTGCTGGTGGATCTCGCGCAACGTGTCTCCGTCGAAGCGGACGTGGGGGCGTTCGCCGGGCGTCGCGCGCAGGGCGGGTTCCTCAATGATGCGCAGGAAGCGTGTCCGGTGCAGGCAGAAGT
Organism: Bryobacterales bacterium; assembly: GCA_020852755.1. Classification (GTDB taxonomy): domain Bacteria; phylum Acidobacteriota; class Terriglobia; order Bryobacterales; family Bryobacteraceae; genus JADZAF01. The sequence goes on along the minus strand of JADZAF010000057.1, from coordinate 78,772 downwards.
AGTTGGCCAGGGTCTTCAGGGTCCGTGAGACGGCCGTCCGGTCGCCGCTCTCCCGGAAGTAGTTGGCGACCATGATGGTGTCGCGCAGCCAGGTGTTCTGGTAGCCCGAAGCGGCCTCCCGGGTCTGGCTCGGGCTGGCCGCAAACAGGCCGTTGTTCTTGACGCCGATCGCGAGCGTGCCGCGCTGCTGGAAGAAGGCGTCCAGCCGGTCCAGGTCCGCGAGTGTGAAGCGCCCGGGCAGGGGCTCCGGATATTCCGGCATCAGGGCTCCGTTTCTCATCCTACTGCCCGCGCCCGGGCGGCGTCAGCCCGGGCCAGCCGGTGGCCGATCTCCCGCAGCAGGCCCCACCCGGAACGCTCCAGTTGCTGAGCCTGCAGCCGGCGGCCCGCATTCCGCTCCAACTCCGCCAGGCCGAGCAGCGCCAGCGCTTCGTTGTCCCGGCTCCCTATGGCCAGCGCGATGCGGCGCGCTTCCTGAAACTCGGCTTCCGCCTCCGCCCGCGAGGCCTCGCCGGCGGCCAGGAAGAAGGCGCCGCGCGCGTTGTGCGCGGCGCTGGACATCCAGCGGTATCCGATCTCGTTGGCGTGTTTGAGAGCGTCCTGCAAACAGGCTTCGGCCGCCGGGGTGCGCGCCAGTTCGGTGTACAGCAAGCCCAGGTTCAAGGCCAGTTCGCTCGCGCGCTCGCGATTTCCCGCCCGTCTGCCCAAACTCAGCCCGACCAGCAGATAGCGCTCGGCCTCCGGAAACCGCCCGCGGTACCGGGCCAGCTCCCCCAGGTAGGTCAACAGGGCCGCGATCCGTTCCGGATCGTCCGCGGTAGTGGCGTGCTGCAGGCCCTGATCCAGCAGTTCCTCGGCCCGGCCGTCGTCGCCCCGGCGCAGCAGGACGAGGCCCAGGTTTTCCTCCAGTATGCTCAGCCGGTTGAGGCTGGCCTTGCGCCGGGCCTCTTCCACGGCCGGCTCCAGCAGGTCCTGAGCGCGCCGGTAGTCCCCGCGATGAATGGCCGCGGCGGCCAGGTTGGTAGCCACGCGGAACCAGTGTCTGCGGTTCGGCAGCGCGTTGGCGATGGTACGAGCCTTCTCCAGGTGCCGGTCGGCGCTTTCCAGGGAGCCCAGCCGCTCCTCCACCCATCCCAGGTCGGCCTGCAGGTCGGCGTGCAATCCCATGACCTCATCGTCCGGCCGGGGCCCTCCGGCAATCCGTCCGGCCTGCTCCAGGCCGTCGTGCCAGCACCGCCTGGCTGCCTCGTAATCGCCGCGATGGGCATAGACCCAGCCCAGAACCTGTCGGATCTTGCATCCCCTGCGGCGGTCGCCGGCCGTCTCCGCCAGCCGCAGGCCTTCCCTCAGGGATTCCTCGGCCGGCTCGCTCTCGCCGGTCCGGTCCCTGGCATAGCCCAGGTTGGTGAGCAGATCGGTGCGCAGATCCGTCCGGGAGGCGTCACCGGTCAGCATAAGGGCTTTCCGGTAGCAGGCAATTGCTTCCGAATGGGAGCCGGACTCGAGGGCCAGCAGGCCGCGCTGCCGCAATGCCTGTGCCTCGCGGCGGGCGTCGCCGGCGCGGCGGGCAGCCTCGGCGGCGCGGTCCAGCAGCCGGGCGGCGGAGTCCGGGAAGCCCTCCCGGTTCAGAAACGGCGAGAACGCCAGGCCGATGGTGATGGTCTGCTCATCCCACCCCCGGCGAGCCGCGATCCGGGCGGCCTGCTCGATGTTGCCGCGCTCGCCGGCCAGTTCCTGCCCGGCCGGCGGGTGGCTTCTCACCAGGTCCGCGTAATAGGCCGCCATGCGCTGTTCGGCCGCCTGCAACGCGTCGCCGGCCGGCCCGATCAGTTGCAGCCCGTACAGGTTCGGGCTGAAGCTGAACCGGCGTCCCGAGGCTCCGTTCCCCTCGACGCGCAGCAGGCCCACCGAGACCAGCCTGTCCAGGGTCGCGGCATCGGAAGCCAGGACGGTCCGGGCCGCTTCCGATGAGAAGGTGCTGGGATGGGCTGGAAAGACGTTCCAGAGGGTGCGCAGGGCCCAGGCCGATTCGCGGTCCAGGGATCGCTCGACCACCGACATGACCCTGGCCATCTCCTCGGAAAGTGAAGCCGGCATGGCCTCGCCGGCGTTCGGGCTCCCCGGAAGCCGGGCCTGCTCGAACTGGCTCACGAGCGCCGCCAGCGATTGGCCCCGGCCGCAGGACTGTTCCCGCATCAGCCAGCGGGCCAGGATGGTTACGGTCAGCGCGTCGGTGCCGGCCAGTTCGAGCAGCCGCCGCGCGGCGCCTGCCTCCTGGTCCGCGATCCTGCCCGCATAATGCCGCAGCAACTCCAGCGCATCGTCCCCGGAAAGCTCGCCCACCTCGACCACGTTCTCCGAACCCGCGAATTCCATGGCCAGCGGCTGCTCCACGGTCGTCAGCAGATAGAAGGCATTGGGAACCCCCAGCACGAACTCCCGGCTCTGCTCCACGCCGGCTATGTTCAGGATCAGGAACAGCTTGGGAAGCGGGTTCCGGCACAACTCCCGCCCGATCAGGTCGCGCAGCACTTCGGTGCCGATGGAGTCGCCGGCCGGCGCCTGCGACCCGCCCGCCATCCGCAGCGCCTCCGCCCAGGCCAGTAACGTTTCCCGGACTTTGGGCCCCCCGCGGAAATCGGCCGTCAGGACTCCACCGGGAAACAGATCCGGATCGGCCCGGACCTCCTCGACGAAGCGCAGCGCCAGCTCGGTCTTCCCGATGCCCGGCCTCCCCCAGATTGCCAGGCGCGGGCTGGTGCGCTCACGGGCCCATCGCCGCAGGCGGTCCAGTTCCGAGGCGCGACCGACGAACTTCTGAGCCGCGGGAAGCTGCCCGAGGTAGATCGGCGCGGGCGCGGGAGGATACGCGGCCGGAGCCGCCGCGTGCGGCCTCATCGTCTGGATCTCCTGGATCAGGTCGAAGGTGACCAGGCGCATGAAATGATCGGGCTGCTGGAACGGTTTGACCAGTCCCACCGCCCAGAAACTTTTCTCAAACTCATTCACCAGCCGCAGCTGCTCGGTGTCGATCCGGGCCGGCGGCAGATCCTGGTTCTTGCGATAGAAAAGGATACGGGGCCGGCCCGATTTTCGGAAGCGCTCCAGGGCCAGTTCGAACTCATGGCGCGTCGGATAGCCGCCCGAGGCGTCCGGAGTGCCGAAGCGGGCCCAGAAGATCAGCACGAAAATATCGGCGTCGCGGATGTGGGGGTCGATGATGGCCTGAGGCCCCGCCGCGTCCACGCCATGCAGATCCTCCCAGCGCTTCAGCTCCAGCACCAAGCCGAGACCCCGCGCCAGGGTGACGTCCAGATCCTGTACCACCTGGGCCAGCCGCTCTCTTTCCGGCTTCACGTCGCCCGGCGATGCGACGAAGATACGCAACGGAGTAAGGTCCGGCACGGTTCCTCCTCCCAGGGAGAAATCCCAGTTCCACTGACCCGATCAGTATGTCACGGACCGGCGCTGAGGACCAAGCGTTAGCTGTCAGCCGGCCTACAGGGCTTCGTGCCGGCGCCATCCGATCCGTTCCAGTGCTTCCGCTGCAACCTGGGCGGTGTTGACGTGGATGGTCACGGTGTCCTGGACGCGAAAGGCGTATCCCCCGGCGGTAGAGATCACGACCGGAACGGCCCGGTCCAGCGCGGCCTCCAGAACCAGGGAATCGCGCTCCCACAGGCCGTCGAAGGTCAGGTTCAACCCGCCCAGCTGGTCCTGATAGTAGGGGTCGGCGCCGGCCAGGTAGAAGACCAGGTCCGGCTGGAAACCGAGGAAAGCCAGGCGCAGGCCGGCGCGCAACTGCGAATTGTACTCGCAGTCTCCCGCACCGTCGGAAAGGTGGATGTCGATGCTCGAAGGGGGCTTGTGCGGCGGGTAGTTGTTCTGTTGATGAATCGAGAGTGTGAACACCGACTGGTCCCCGGCGAAAATGGCGGCGGTTCCGCTGCCGTGATGCACGTCGCAATCGACGATCATGGCCTTCGCGATGCTGCTGTCGCGCTGCAGGCAGCGGACGGCGACCGCCACGTCATTGATCGCGCAGAAGCCCTCCCCATGGTCGGGGAGAGCATGGTGGAAGCCGCCGCCCAGGTGATAGGCGATGCCATCCTCCAGCGCCAGCCGGGCAGCCAGAATGGCGCCCCCGGTAAAGAGCCGGAAGGCGTCGGCCATTTGCCGCGAATACGGGATCTCGAGGGTCAGAATCTCGCGGTGGGTCAGGCTTCCCGTGCTCAGCTTGCGAATCCAGTCCTCGGTGTGGACCAGCCGTAACTGATCGTCGGTGGCCGGCTGCGGCTCGAGGAAACTCTCAGCGCGGGCCGGCCCCTCTTCCAGGAGACGGGCACGGATCAGCCCGTACTTGGAACCCGGGACAACGTGCTCGCCCAGGTCCAGGTCGTAGCCCGGGTGATAGACGAGCCGGAAGGGAAGCATCGCTGCCAGACCCCGCTCCGGCCGGCCGGGTCCGCTTCTTCAGCGGATTCCTGGCCGGTCAGGCCTCGACCGCGGCTTTGGCTTCCGTGAGTTTGGGCCGCATCACGTCGACCAGCTCTTTGACCGCGGCCGCGCTCTTCCTCAAAGCGCCCAGTTCCTCTGCGCTGAGCTGCACCTCGAATACCTTCTCGATGCCCGCCGCCCCGAGTTTCACGGGGACGCCGACGAACAGGCCGTCGATGCCGTACTCGCCTTCCAGGTAGGCGGAGCAGGGCAGGACCCGCTTGCTGTCGTGCACGATGGCCTCGACCATCTCTACCGCCGCAGCCGCCGGAGCATAGTAGGCGCTGCCGGTCTTCAGATACTTCACGATCTCGGCGCCGCCGTCGCGGGTGCGCTTCACCAGCCGCTGGATGGTGTCTCCGTCCAGCAGTTCGGTGATGGGAATCCCGGCAATGCTGGTATGGCGCACCAGCGGGACCATGGTATCCCCGTGGCCGCCCAGCACCATGGTGGTCACGTCCCGCACGGAGACCTCCAGTTCCTGGGCGATGAAGGTGCGGAACCGGGAGGTGTCCAGGATCCCCGCCATGCCCATCACCCTTTGCTTTGGAAACCCGCTGACCGCGTGGGCTACATGGCACATCGCGTCCAGCGGATTGGCCACCACGATCAGGATTGCATCCGGAGAGTGCTTCACCACCTGTTCGGTGGTGGCTTTGACGATCTCGTAGTTCATCCACAGCAGGTCGTCGCGGCTCATGCCGGGCTTCCTGGGGAACCCGGCCGTGAACACCACGATGTCCGAGGCAGCCGTGGCGGCGTAGTCATTGGCGCCCGCCACCTTCACATCCACGCCGCCGATGGGGCCGGCCTGGAGGATATCCAGAGATTTGCCCTGGGGGATGCCCTCCAGGATGTCCACGACCACGACGTCGGCCAGCCCTTTCTCGGCCAGCCGGAGGGCGCAACTGGCTCCTACGTTGCCCGCTCCCACAACCGTTACTTTCTTCCGCATCGAATGCTCCTGCTTGGCTCGCGGCGCCCGCCGCGAACCGGTTCAGGCCGCCGCCTGGTGGGCCCGCATGTTCTCGACGATGGCGGCGGCGAACTCACTGGTCTTGAGCTGCCGGGCCCCTTCCATCAAACGGTGCAAATCGTAGGTGACGCGCTTTTGGCGAATGGTCTCGGTGATGCCGTGTTCGATCAGCCGGGCCGCTTCCTTCCAGCCCATGAACTCGAACATCATGACGCCGGAGAGAATCACGCTGGAGGGGTTGATCACGTCCTTGCCCGCGTACTTCGGGGCGGTTCCGTGAGTGGCCTCGAAGACGCCGTGGGCGTCTCCGATGTTGGCGCCGGGCGCCATGCCCAGCCCGCCCACCTGCGCCGCGCAGGCGTCCGAGAGGTAGTCGCCGTTCAGATTGGGCGTGGCGATGACGTCATACTCGGCCGGCCGCAGCAGCACCTGCTGGAACATCGAATCGGCAATGCGATCCTTGATCAGGAGCTTGCCCGCGGCTCCCGCGCCGCCGGCCTCCGCTTCGGTGACGCATACGCCGGAGAACTCTTCCCGGACCAGGTCATAGCCCCAGTCGCGGAAGGCGCCCTCGGTGAACTTCATGATGTTGCCCTTGTGGACCAGGGTTACGCTCCGGTGCCCGCCGTCCAGCGCGTACTGGATGGCCCGGCGGATCAACCGCTTGGAAGCCCGGGCGCTCATGGGCTTGATGCCGATGGCCGACTCGGGATCGATCCGGGTGTTCATCTCCGCGTTCAGGAACCCGGTCACTTTCCTGGCCTGCGGCGTTCCCGCCTGCCACTCGATGCCCGCGTAGACGTCCTCCGTGTTTTCGCGGAAGATCACCACGTTGAGTGCCTCGGGTTGCTTCACCGGCGAGGGGACGCCGGGGAAATAGCGGACCGGCCGCATGCAGACGTACAGGTCCAGCAGTTGCCGCAGGGACACGTTCAGGCTGCGGATGCCGCCGCCGACCGGGGTGGTCAATGGCCCCTTGATGGCGACGTGAAACCGCTGGATGGCATTGAGGGTGTCCTGCGGCAGCCAGACGTTGAAATGGTTGAAAGCCTTTTCGCCGGCGAAGACCTCATACCAGACTACCTGGCGCTGGCCGCCGTAGGCTTGCCCCACAGCCGCATCGAAGACCTGGCGGGCCGCACGCCAGATATCGGGACCGGTCCCGTCTCCCTCGATAAAGGGAATGATCGGGCGATCCGGAACCAGGATCCTGCCATCGCCGGCCTGGATGGCCTCGCCCTCCGCCGGAACCGGCAGGTTGTTGTAAATTTCCACACTCATCTCCGCTTCAGCAAACGATAGTTAGATAACACACAATTAAGTGGACCAAGTAACACCAAAAACAAGTGGTGTTCATGCTCGGCCCAGTTCTCCCTCAGGTTGTTATCCGCTAGCACTATACCAAGATCCGGCTGAACCGGGCAATGTTTTTCAGATAACCAGACACTAAGATACACAAAGGGGATTGCCTCCAGCCTCTTTTTCGACTATTTTTACTTGACAGGGGCTCTGCCACCTGTGCGCAGTGGCACCAGAATCTATTGTAGGATTTTTCAGCACGCCGGGTCGAGGCCGCCAGAAGCCATTCTGCTGTCTCTCGGCGCCCGCCGGCAGGGAGCAAAAATGCCAGAAGAAAGCCTGACTATCACCGACAATCGCACCGGCGCCAGCTACACGGTGCCTCTCTTCAAGGGGGCAGTGCGAGCCATGGATCTGCGGAAGATCAAAACCGGTCCCGACGATTTTGGCCTTATGACCTACGACCCCGCGTTCATGAACACGGCCTCCTGCCAGAGCGCCATCACGTTCATCGACGGCGACAAGGGCATCCTGCGGTACCGCGGCTATCCCATCGACGTGCTCGCCGAGAAGTGCACTTTCCTGGAAGTCGCCTACCTCATCCTGAACGGCGAACTGCCCACGGAACCGGAACTGAAGGAGTGGACCCGGAAAGTCACCCTTCACACCATGCTCCATGAGAACACCAAGCAGTTCATGCGGGGCTTCCATCACGACGCTCACCCCATGAGCATGTTCATCAGCACCATCGCCGCCCTGTCCACTTTTTATCCGGCGGCCCACGACATTTTCAGCCGTGAATCCCGGGACCTTCAGATTCTGCGCCTGATCGGCAAGGTGCCGACGATCGCCGCATACGCCTACCGACACAGCCGCGGCCTGCCCTACGTCTATCCGGACAACTCGCTGAGCTATCCGGAGAACTTCATGAGCATGCTGTGGAAGATGACGGAGCCGAAATACGAGGCCAACCCCGCCCTGGCCCGGGCGCTGGATGTCCTGTTTATCCTGCACGCCGACCACGAACAGAACTGCAGCACCAACACCATGCGGGCGGTGGGCAGTTCTCAGGCCGATCCCTATGTCTCGGTGGCCGCGGCTGCCGCCGCTCTCTCCGGCCCGCTCCACGGGGGCGCCAACGAGGAAGTGCTGCGCATGCTGGACGAGATCGGCTCCCTGGATCGCGTACCGGAGCACATCAAGAAAGTGAAGGCCGGGGAAGTGAAGCTGATGGGTTTCGGCCACCGGGTATACAAGAACTACGACCCGCGGGCCCGCATCATCAAGAAGGCCGCCGACGCGGTGTTCGAGGTCACGGGGCGCAATCCCAAGCTGGAGATCGCTTTGGAACTGGAGCGCATCGCGCTGCAGGACGACTACTTCGTCAAACGCCGCCTGTATCCCAACGTCGACTTCTACTCCGGCATCATCTACCAGGCGCTGGGCTTCACACCCGAGATCTTCACGGTGCTGTTCGCCATCCCGCGCACGGTGGGCTGGCTGGCCCAGTGGCAGGAGCTGCTCGGCGATTCCGAGCAGAAGATCGCCCGGCCGCGGCAGATCTACACCGGCCACGACCTGCGCGAGTTCGTCCCCATCGAAGCGCGCGAAAAGACTCCCGCGGCCGTTACCGCTTAGTCCCGGGCGCCGGGGACCCGCTCTCAGCGGGTCCCGCCGGCTTCCGGCGGCAGGCAAGACCGCCTGTCCCGTACGCCGGCTCAGCCACAACCCGGGCGTTGCGGTTCCCGGAGCAGACCGCGGCAACAGCGCCGCCGCCGCGCGCTGGGGAACGCGGGCCGCAGTGTGGGCCGGCGCGGCTGTGTGGTTAAATGAAACGTAATGTTAATCCGGCTGACCTCCGGTGTGGACGCTAGCCGCACGCGCGTCGTGCTGTTCGATTTCGACGGTACCGTCTCTCTCATCCGTTCCGGCTGGATGGGAGTCATGGTGCCCATGATGGTCGAGATCCTGGGCGAGCTGAAGACCGGCGAGTCCCAGGAGCAGCTGCGCGAAGTGGTCGAGGACTTCGTCTGGCGGCTGACCGGCAAGCAGACCGTCTACCAGATGATCGCGCTGGCCGAGCAGGTGTCGGCTCGCGGCGGCGCTCCGCTCGACCCGCTCGAGTACAAGCGCCTTTACCTGGAGCGCCTGCACACCCACATCTGTCACCGCATTGAGGACCTCGAACGGGGCGCCCCGCCGGACAAGTACCTGGTGCCCGGGGCCCGCGGTGTGCTGGAAAGCTTGCGGGAGCGCGGGCTGAAGATGTACCTGGCCAGCGGCACCGACCAGTTGTTCATGCGCCGGGAAGCCGGCCTGCTGGATGTCGCGCGCTACTTCGACGGCGTGTACGGCGCGCTGGACGACTACAAGAGCTTCTCCAAGAAGATCCTGATCCAGCGCCTGATCGCCAATGCGGAAGCGGCGGGCAGCGAGTTCCTGGTGTTCGGCGACGGCTATGTCGAAATTGAGAATGTGAAGGAGGTCGGAGGGGTGGCGGTCGGAGTGGCCACGGCCGAGCCGCATTGCCTGGCCATCGATGAGTGGAAACGCGAGCGCCTGGCCGGGGTGGGGGCCGATTTCATCATCCCCAATTTCCTTTGCCGCCAGGAGCTTTTCGCCGCCCTGTTCCCGAATGGCCAGCAAGTATGAGATTTTCGACCGCTCGCGGCTGCTGATCCAACCGCTGAGCCGCCGGGTCCACGATCTGAGCCTCGATCACTGGCTCGCCCTGGATGCCCCGGCCCCTGTCTTCGAGCACCCGGACCTGCCGGAGCTGGCCCGCCGCATCGGCGCCGCCCGTGCGAATGGGGCGGCCCGCATTCTCATGATGGGCGCCCACCTGCTCCGCGCGGGAGTGAACCGCCACATCATCGACCTGATGGAGCGCGGCTTCATCTCCCACCTCGCCATGAACGGCGCGGGCGCCATCCACGACTATGAGCTGGCGCGCATCGGGGCCACCACCGAGAGCGTGGCCCGCTACATACGTACCGGAGAGTTCGGCCTCTGGCGGGAGACCGGCGAACTCAACGACTGGATTTCGGAAGCCGCGTCGCTCTGCCTGGGCCTAGGGGAGAACGTGGGACGGCGCATCGCGGAGAGCGGCTTTCCGCACGCCGCCTTGAGCGTGCTGGCGGCTGCCTGGCGCCGCTCGGTCCCTGCGACGGTACACGCCGGCATCGGCTACGACATCCTGCACGAGCATCCCAACTGCGACGGCGCCGCTCTGGGCGCCGCCAGCTATCGCGACTTCCTGATCCTCGCCCGCGCTGTCGAGTCGCTCGAGGGCGGGACCATGCTGGCTTTCGGCTCGGCGGTCATGGCCCCCGAGGTCTATTTGAAGGCCCTGGCCATGGCGCGCAACGTGGCCCGCCAGGAGGGGCGCGCCATCCGCGATTTCAGCACCGCGGTTTTCGACCTGGTTCCCCTGGACCGGGAAGAGGCGCACACCGAGCTGCCGAAGAACCGCTCCGGCTACTACTTCCGGCCTCACAAGACCATTCTGGTTCGGACCGTGGCGGACGGCGGACGCAGCTTCTACTTCTGCGGCGATCACCGCGCCACTTTGCCCGCGCTGCGCAAAGCGCTCCTCGACCTGGCATGAAAACCGCCGATATTCTGGAGGCCTTCACGTCGCTCTCCGCGCTGGTGATCGGCGACATCTGCCTGGACCGCTGGTGCGACTACGATCCTGCCGAGGCCGAGCCGTCGCGCGAAACCGGCATTCCGAGAGTAGGCGTGGTCCGGACGCGGACGACTCCGGGCGCCGGTGGAACGGTGGCCAACAACCTGGCGGCGCTGGGCGTGGGGCGCGTGGCCGTGCTCGGCGCGGCGGGGGAGGATGGCTTCGGCTATGAACTGGTCCGCAGTCTGTCCGAACGCGGCATCTCGGCCGATCTGCTGGTGCGCTCGCCCGAAATTCAGACCTTCACCTACACCAAGCTGATCAATGCGGCGACGGGCGAAGAGGACCTTCCCCGCCTGGATTTCATCAACACGGCGCCTCTCGATCCGGCCATCGAGCGCAGGGTCCTGGACAACATCCAGTGCGCCGTCGAATCCTTCGACGTCATCCTGGTGGCCGACCAGGCCGAGACCCGCCAGGGCGGCGTGGTGACGCCGTCAGTCCGCGACCTGCTCAAAGAGCTGGTTCCCGCCTACCGCGAGAAAGTGTTCTTCGTGGACTCGCGGGCGCGCATCGACACGTTCCGCCTGATGGTTCTGAAGCCCAACCAGCAGGAGGCCGAGGAGGCCTGCCGCAAACTGTTCGGGCGGATTGACTATCCCGCCTTGCTGGAACGCACCCGCGCGCGGCTCCTGATGATCACCCATGGCCCCCGGGGCGTGCTGCTGGTCACCCATCGCGGCCAGACCTGGGTTCCGGCCCGGGAGGTCGGGAAGCCGGTGGACATTTGCGGGGCCGGGGACAGTTTCTCGGCCGGCGCGGCTTGCGCGCTGGCGGTCACCGGTTCTCCCACGAGCGCTGCACAGTTCGGCAACCTGGTGGCGTCGGTCACTATCATGAAGAAAGGGACCGGAACCGCCAGCCCGGAGGAAGTGCTGGCCGCCGCCCGTGAAGCCGGATTGAATCAGCGATGAAGAACACACTCGCCATCGACATCGGCGGCACCAAGTTCAGCATGGCCGTCTTTGAAGGCGAAAAGATGGTGCGCCGCGAATCGCGCGCGACCGAAAAAGAGGGCGGCCGCGACTGGATGCTGGACCAGGTGGTTTCCATTGCCTGCCGCTGGAAAGAAGACCTCCGGCTGGACCGCTGCGGCATCGGCTTTGGCGGCCCGGTGAATTTCCTCGAGCAGCGTATCGCTTTGTCCACCCACGTGGGCGGCTGGCGCGACTTCCTCCTGCCCGCTTACATCGAACGGGCAGTGGGGGTTCCCGCCCTCATGGACAACGATGCCAACGCCGGCGCGCTGGGTGAAGCCCTTCACGGCGCCGGGCGCGGAGCCGGATCCATGTTTTACATGACGCTCTCCACGGGGATCGGGGGCGGCATTTTCTGCGACGGGAAGATCTGGCGCGGCGCGGACTCCTGGGCCGGTGAGATCGGCCACCTGAGCATCCGGCCGGACGGCCCCGAATGCCTGTGCGGCGCGCGGGGGTGCTTCGAACGGATTTGCTGCGGGCTGTGGCTCGAGAACGAACACGGCAAGCCGGCCAAGGAACTGCTGCGCGACGCGGAGTTCGTGCGCCGCTACGTGGTGGACCTGGCGCTGGGCCTCAAAACCTGCGTCATGCTGTTGAACCCGGCGCGGATCGTGATCGGAGGAGGGATCAGCAAGGCCGGCGACTCGCTGTTCGTGCCGCTGCGGGCCGAGCTGCGCCGCCAGATTACCGGTTGGTCGGGAGCGCGTATCGACGTCGTGCCGGCCGAACTGGGCGATGACAGCGTGCTTTACGGCGCGCTCGCGCTCGCCCGGGAGATCGAACGCATATGACGTTTACCGAAGAGTATAAAGCCGAACTGTTCAAAGTGCTCGACACCGTGAACCCGCAACTGGTGAGCCGGGCCATCGACCTGTTCCGGGAGGCACGGGAGGACGGGCGGCGCATCTTCGTCTGCGGCAACGGCGGGAGCGCCTCGACCGCCTCCCACTTCGCCTGCGATATGGTCAAAGGCGCCAGCTACAACCGCCCGCAGCGCTTCCGCATCCTGGCCCTGACCGACTCGCTGCCCACCCTCACCGCCTATGCCAACGACGTCTCCTACGATTGCGTTTTCGTCGAACAGTTGAAGAACTTCGCCCAGCCGGGCGATCTCTTCATGGCCATCAGCGGTTCGGGCAACTCCCCGAGTGTCGTGCGGGCCATGGAATACGCGGCCTCGATCGGCTGCCGGACCATCGCGCTGACGGGGACGGACGGCGGAAAGCTCGGGCCGCTCGCCCAGCTCAATATTCTGGTTCCCACTCCGCATATGGGCCGCATCGAGGACGCCCACATGGTCATCTGCCACATGATCGGGTACTACTTCATGGAAGGCGGATAGCGATCCGGTTTCTCGCGGCCCGCGGCGAGGAAACTCGCCTCCTGGAGTACAACCGGGCCTGCCTGTAAGGCCGTGCCCCTCCCGGCAGACGGACCTGCCCTTACACTTCGAGTGCAGCTTCCGAATGCGATGGAATCGGCGGCTCCGCGCAGGGCGCGGCAGGGGGTATGCCCGCCCGCAGGCCGGTGACGGGCGCTCAACGGCCACCGGACAGAACAGGAGCGGGACCGGGGAGTTTCCCGAAGCGAGGGTGCCCGGCCGGCGGGCCGGTCGCCGACCGGCCCGCAGCCTGACAGGCTTTCCCAGGCTCAGCTTTACTTGCCCTTGAGTTTCTCCCGCTGCTCGCGGAGGACAGCCTTGCGGCTCAGCTTGATCTTGTTGCCTTCAATGGCCAGAACCTTCACCAGGATCTGATCGCCCTCTTTCAGCTCGTCGCGCACCTCGCGAATCCGGTTCTCCGCGATCTCGCTGATGTGCAGCAGGCCGTCGGTTCCCGGGAAGATCTCCACGAACGCGCCGAAGTCCACCAGGCGGACCACCTTGCCCAGGTAGGTCTTGCCCACCTCGGCCACCGCCGTGATGTCGGCGATGATCTGGAGCGCCTTGCTGGCGGAGGCTTCGTCGGCCGAAGCGACGTGCACGGTGCCGTCGTCTTCGACGTCGATCTTCACTCCGGTCTGCTCGATGATGCCCCGGATGGTCTTGCCGCCCGGCCCGATGACGTCGCGGATCTTATCCTGCGGAATCGTCATGGTAAAGATGCGGGGCGCGTACTGCGACAGCGCCGCCCTCGGCTCCGGCAGGGCTTCGTGCATCTTGTCCAGGATGAACAGGCGGCCGCGGCGGGCCTGTTCGAGTGCCTCGCGCATCAGGATGGTGGTTACGTTGGGAACCTTGATGTCCATCTGGAGCGCGGTGATGCCCTTGCGGGTGCCGGCCACCTTGAAGTCCATGTCGCCGTAATGGTCCTCGGCCCCCGCAATGTCGGTCAGGATGGCGTAGCGGTCGCCCTCCTTCACCATGCCCATGGCCACCCCCCCCACGGGAGAGGGGATGGGAACTCCGGCGTCCATCAACGCCAGCGAAGCGCCGCATACCGTAGCCATGGAACTGGAGCCGTTGGATTCGAGGATGTCGCTGACCACGCGCAGCGTGTAAGGGAAAACGCTGTCCTCGGGAATCACCGGGGTCAGCGCCCGTTCCGCCAGCGCGCCGTGCCCGATCTCCCGCCGGCCCGGTCCCCGCATGAAACCCACCTCGCCCACACTGAAGGGCGGGAAATTGTAGTGCAGCATGAAGCGCTTGAAGGCTTCCCCGGGCTCCAGCAACTCCAGCCGCTGCTCATCTTCCTTGGTTCCCAGGGTCACGGTGACCAGTGCCTGAGTCTCTCCGCGGGTGAACAGGCCCGAGCCGTGCGTGCGAGGCAGGACCCCGGTCCTTATGGTGATGGGGCGCACCTCGTCAAACGCCCGCCCGTCCGGACGGCGGTGCTGCTCCAGCATCTCGTCGCGGAAAATACGCTCTTTCAGGTAGTCGAAAGCCCGGCCGGCCTCTTCCCTCTGTTCCTCCGGGAAGCTCTCCAGGGCGCGCGCCCGGAGCGCGTCCACCTTCCGGTAGCTTTCGATCTTAGGATACTTCTGGGTATTCAGCGCGTCGCTCAACTCGGAACGCAATTGCGCCGTGATCTGCTCGTACAGGGGGGCGTCCAGCTGCGGAAGGGCGAAAGCCCGCTTGGGCTTGCCGGCCGCGGCCACCAACTCCCGGATGCCGGTGATCAGCTTGCGGCAGCAGTCGTGCCCGAACTCGATGGCGGCCAGCACTTCCTCTTCGGAGGCCTCCTGGGCGCCCGCTTCCACCATGACGATGCCGTCCCAGGTGGCGGCCACCACGATGTTCAGCCGGGACTCGCGAGCTTCGCTATAGGTCGGGTTGGGAATGTACTGCCCGTTCACCAGGCCGACCCGTACGGCGCCCAGCACTTCGGGAAAGGGGATGTCGGAGATGGCCAGCGCCCCCGAAGCGCCGACAATCGCCAGCGAATTGGGGTCTGCTTCCGGATCGGCGGAAAGCACCAGGGCGATGATCTGGGTTTCCACCATGAAGCCTTCGGGAAACAGCGGCCGGATGGGCCGGTCGATCAGCCGGCTGGTAAGGATTTCCTTCTCCGAGGGCCGGCCCTCGCGTTTGATGAAACCACCGGGGATCTTCCCGGCGGCGTAGCTGTATTCCCGGTAGTCGACGGTCAACGGGAAAAAGGCTGCGCCCGGCTTGGCCTCTTCGGCCATGCAGGCGCTGACAAGAACGACGGAATCGCCGGAACGGACGACCACGGCTCCATGAGCCTGTCTGGCAACTTCGCCCGTTTCCAACGTGATTTTCCGGTCGCCCAGAAGAACTTCAACTGTGTGTGCCATTGAATTCTGCTCCAACCTCGATCGGGCGGCCCCGACCGCGTAAATTTCGCCCGGCCCCTCATCGGCCGGTCTTTCGAGACTGGAGTTGACAGGATGAGCCCCTCATCGGGGGCGTGAGGAGGGGGAGGACCCGGATGAAGCCCGGGGCGTCAAAGCGGATTTCAGTTGGGCTGCCGCGGCTCTCTCGCCCACTCCTGCGCGAGAGAACTCTAGCGGCGGATACCCAACTTCTGGATCACGGCTTTGTAGCGCTCGGGCGAGTTGTCTCTCAAATAGGTCAAGAGACGGCGGCGCCTGGCCACCATCATCAACAGCCCGCGGCGCGAAGAGTGATCCTTCTTATGGGTCTTAAAGTGTTCCGTCAGCTTCGCGATTTGCCCGCTCAGCAGAGCGATCTGTACTTCTGGCGAACCGGTATCGTTCTTGCGAACCCGGTTTTCACTCATGATTTGCTGCTTGCGCTCTGTCGCCAGTGCCATTCTAGAGTTGCTGCTCCGTTGTCTTCTCTATCTCGTTGTTAAACCTTTCCAGGATAACACAAGGGAAGTGGCCGCCGCCTCCGCACCTGGCCGTGTCCCTCCGGACAGCCCCGTTTTGTTTACCTGCTGTTAACCCGCGGGTGGTTGACAGCTTCAGTTCCGGGGTCGATAATCTAACCAAAAGCTGCAACTTCAGGGCAACAAAAAAGAGGGATAAGTGCATGAAAAAGAAAGCTGCAAGTGTCGCTTTGCTTACGGCGGCGCTGCTGCTGGTTCCGCGCGCCTGGGCACAGGAAGTCAGCGCGGGAATCACCGGCGCCGTCACCGATCCGTCCGGCGCTGCCATTGCCGGCGCCACGGTCGTCGCCAAGGACGTGGACCGCGGCGCCCAGTGGCCCACCAAGACCAACCCGGAAGGCATTTACGCCTTTCCGGCGATTCCGCCCGGCACCTACGACCTGGTCTTTGAGGCCGGCGGCTTCAAGGCGGCTACCCGCCCGGGAATCCGCCTGGAAGTCAACCAGCGCGCCCGGGTCAACGTGACCCTCGAGGTGGGCGCGATAACCGAATCCATCCAGGTGACGGGGGAAGCTCCGCTGCTGCAAACCGAGACCACCATGGTCTCTTCGACCATCACATCCAACCGCCTGGTAAACACGCCGCTGATCAGCCGGAACTATATCACGCTCGCGCTGCTCACTCCCGGAGTCACCACGACCGATCCCAGTTCATTCAACAACGACCGGCGCACCACCGGCGGCGGACGCCCGTACGTCAACGGCAACCGCAAGGAAGCCAACAACTTCCTGCTGGACGGCATCGACAACAACCAGGTTTCGGACAACCTGACCTCCTACCAGCCCAACCTGGACGCCATCTCGGAGGTGCGCATCATCACCAACAACGCCTCGGCCGAGTTCGGCAATTTCCAGGGCGGGATCGTCAGCGTCAACATCAAGTCCGGCACCAACGAATTGCACGGTTCGGTCTTCGAGTTCTTCCGCAACGACAAGCTGAACGCCAACAACTGGGGGCGCAACTGGCAGGACCTGGACCGCACCGCCGTGCGCTATAACGCCTTCGGCGGCACCCTCGGCGGCCCGGTGGTGATTCCGAAACTGTTCAACGGCAAGGACCGGCTGTTCTTCTTCGCCGACTACATGGGCATGCGCCGGCCGACACCGCCTTCGCTCAGCCGGCTTACGGTGATTCCGAGCGAGTTCCGGCGGGGCGACTTTTCCCGCCTGCTGAACCTGCAGCAGGAGCAGAACCGCGCCAGCGTGCAGCTCTACAATCCGTTCTCGGTGGGCGCGGACGGCAAGCGGGCGCCTTTCCCCAACAACCAGATCCCGATGAGCCTGATGAGCCCGGTGGCGCGGGCCCTGTTCTCCGACACCAGCCTCTATCCCGAGCCGCTGGTCTCCGATCTCCGGTTCAATCAGTTGAACGCCTCGGCCAACAAGCTGAACCTGGACCAGGGCGATATCAAGGTCGACGCCCGGCCCAACGACAAGGACTACCTGTGGGTCCGCTACTCCCAGAGCAACCAGACCAACCCGGGCAGCAACACCTTCCCGCTGTTCTTCAACAGTTTCAACGACTCGCCCTTCAAGGCGGGCGTGGTGAACTGGACGCGCACCATCACCCCGAACCTGGTCAACGAGGCCCGCGCGGGCGTGAACCGGATCGTGCTGCACAACGGCGGCGCCGATAAAGGCTACCCGGACCTCAACCAGAAGTACGGCATTGCCGGAGTCAACAGCCCCGGACTGCTGAGCATCGGATTCGGAAGCAGTTTCACCAGCGGCATCGGCAGCGCCAACATCGGCACCCAGCAGCTGTTCGCCAACACGACGTACCATTACGCCGACAACCTCACCGTGATCCGGGGCCGGCACCTGATGAAGATGGGCGGCCAGGTGCTGCGGCAGCAGATGAACACCTTCTACGCCGGCAACAACGGGCGTACCGGGTTCATGAACTTCTCCGGGCGGTTCACCGGCGCCGATTCCAGCCAGGTGGCCTGGAGCGACGCCGACTTCTTCCTGGGCCTTCCGGAG
Organism: Bryobacterales bacterium; assembly: GCA_020852755.1. Classification (GTDB taxonomy): domain Bacteria; phylum Acidobacteriota; class Terriglobia; order Bryobacterales; family Bryobacteraceae; genus JADZAF01. Next base: position 61,037 of record JADZAF010000057.1, on the reverse strand, counting down.
ACGCTGGGCCGCGGGTTGAACACCGGCACCTGGGGCCACCGCAAGACCATCTATGGGGTGTACTTCCAGGACGACTGGCGGGTGCTGGACACCCTGACGCTGAATCTCGGCATCCGCTGGGAGTACCACACCCCGCTGGTGGAAGTGAAGGACCGGCAGTCCAACTTCGAGCCGTTCACCGGCAGGCTGCTGCTGGCGGGCCAGGACGGCAACAGCCGCGCGCTCTATCATCCCTTCAAGAAGGACTTCCAGCCGCGAGTCGGCTTCGCCTGGTCGCCGCGCTTCATCCAGCACTTCGTGGTGCGCGGGGCCTACACCATCTCCTCGTTCATGGAGGGCACCGGCACCAACCTGCGGCTGCCGTTCAACCCGCCGTTCAACGCCGAGTTCGAGGGACGCTACGACCGCTCCGACCTGAACCTGCCGCTCTCTACGGCCTCCGACGGCCTGACGGCGCTGCGGCAGGCCGATCCCTTCGCCCGGGTGAACATCCGCTTGTGGGATCCGTTCGTCCGGCCCGCCAACACGCAGCAGTGGAACCTGACCGTCGAGCGGCAGCTGCCGGGCGAGATGGTGGCCACGGTGGGCTACGTCGGGCAGAAGGGCCACCACCTGGTGGTTCCGATGCCGTACTTCCAGCGGCGCATCGTGGGACCCGGCCAGACTGAGCCCAGCCCCTACCTGAGGGGCAACCCGGCGCTCAGCAATATCGCCCAGATTTCGGGAACCGAATCCAACGGCAACCAGCAGTACCACGGCCTCCAGACCATGCTGCGAAAGCGGCTGAGCAGCGGCCTGGAATTCCAGGCGAATTATACGCTGTCGAAAGGCATGAGCGACGCCATCGGCTACTACGGCGAGGGCGGCCAGGCGGCCGTGCAGTCGGCTTACTGGCAGTACCTTTACGATCAGCGGGCGGAGTGGGGACCGACGTACTTCGACGCCCGGCACATGTTCACGTTCTCGCACGTCTACGAACTGCCGGTGGGCCGGGGCAAGATGTTCGGAACCGGCATGCATCCGGTGCTGGAAGGACTGATCGGCAACTGGCAGCTGGGCGGCATCCTGTCGCTGCGCAGCGGATTCCCGCTGACCATCCGGGGGCCGGACAACTCCAACACCAACTCGCGCGGCGCCCGGGCGGACCGCATCGGAACCGGCGGGACGATCGGCGATGTCGGACGCGGAGCGCGGTGGTTCGAAACCAGCGCCTACCGCATCCCGGCGGCCGGAATGCTGGGCAGCGCGGGTAACGGCACCGAGCGGGGACCCGGGCTCAAGCAGTACGACCTGTCCATTCAGAAGCGCTTCCCGCTCAATGAAGCGGTGCGGCTGGAGTTCCGCGCGGAGTTCTTCAATCTGACCAATACGCCCCAGTTCAACGCGCCGGACCGCTTCGTCAACAGCGCGACCTTCGGGGAAGTCTCCAGCGCCCAGGGCGAGCGCATGACCCAGCTGGCCCTCAAGCTGATCTTCTAAAGGCAGTATCTTGTTCAGCCGCGAGGCACGGAGGAAGGCCGGCTCCTCCGTGCCTCCGCGGTCCTCCCGCATCCGGAACCCGGTGTCTTCGCGCGGTGTCTACTTAGATGGCAGTTAGCCGAAGTTACTAACTGGCCGGGGAGGATCGCCATGTTCGAACAGGTCATGCTGCAGCAGAACGGGCGGACGCGCAGGCCCTGGTTGGTGGTCATGTCCTTCGCGGGCGAACTGGCCGCGGTCGCCCTGGCAGCGCTCCTGCCGCTGATCGTCACCGACACCTTGCCGCGGGCCCGGCTGCTCTCCATCGTCCTCGCGCCCGGGGCGCCTCCGGGACGGCCGCGGGCGGCGGCCGCGCCCCGGTTGAAAGCGGCCCGGCGAGCGGCTCCGCAGGCGGCCGCTCACGGCTTGCAGGCCCCTGTCCGGATTCCCGACGAAGTTACCTTGATCATCGACGAGCCGGTTCCGGCAATCGAATCCGCCGGCGGGCTGGAGTTCGGAGTTCCGGGATCGATCGGTCCGGCCGCCCGGGAGGCGGCGGCTCCGCTGGTCCGGCTGCTGCAGGCCATTCCGGCCCCGGCCGCGCCGCCCCCGGTCGAGTCCCCCGTCAGCCCCGCCGCCGCGGCCCCGCGCCGGATCGTGGTCGGCGGCAATGTGCAGGCGGCCCGGCTCATCCACCGCGTGATGCCGGCTTACCCCGTGCTGGCGCGCCAGGCGCGCGTTGCGGGCACGGTCCGGTTACAGGCGGTCATCAGCACCGGCGGAACCATCCGGAGCCTGAAGCTGATCAGCGGCCACCCGCTGCTGACCAGGGCGGCCATCGAGGCCGTGTCCCAATGGGTCTATGAGCCGCTGCTGCTCAACGGCGAGCCGGTGGAGGTGGACACCCAGGTGGACGTGCACTTCACCCTGCAGTAGCCCGGCGCCTCAGGGCAGGCGCAGCGTCCAGTTGATGGCGTTGCGCAGCAGGCGCTGCACCATGGGGTGGTTCAGCGCCTCCGGGCCGTGGCCCAGCGAGAGGAAACACATGCGGCCCTTCCCGCTTTCCCGCCACCAGCCTGCCACGGATTCGGAATTGTCCGGGGCCATGGCGCGCAGCAGGACATTCTCAGGACCCAGGGCGTACTTCACGAAGTGGTGCTCGTCGAAGACCTGGAAGTCTTCCACTCCGGCGGTGACCGGGTGGCTCTTGTTCTCCACCCGCACCGTAAAGGTGTACGGTTTGGGATGGCGCAGGAAATCGCCGGCCAGCAGCTGATAGTACGGGCCGCCCGGAGGGTAGATGGCGGTGGCGTTATGCAGCGGCAGGAAAGCGCCGCCGCGGTTCACAAAATCCACGATAGCCCGCTCCTGCTCCGGGGTCATCCACTTGACGTGCGGCTTGTCATAGCCTGCCGGCCACTCCATGCCGTCGCGCAAGATGATCAGTAACTGGTGCTCCGCCAGGGCGGCGGCGCTCAGCTGCGACGTGTCCTCGACAAAAGTGGTAGGAATGTTCTCGCGCACCAGGGCGGCGGCGAGGCCTTCGCGGATATAGACCGGACTGTGGTAGCGGTCGCCGATCACGGCCAGGCAGCGGGGGCGCTGCGCGCTCTGATAAACCCTCGATACGTTCTGTGCCGGAACGGCCGGCGCCGCCAGCAGGAGGAGTGGAACCAGGAGGGAGATGCGCATAGGAGCTCCTTATCTCCAGAGCCGTTGAATCACACGAACCAGGACCAGGCTGCTCAGGACAAATATCGCGGTGAGGGCGACTGCATATTCGGTGCGCCCATACAGCCAGTTGCCCACCGAAAAGAGCGACGACCAGATGGCCACGCAGCCGGTGACCCAGCCGAGCAGGGAGAGCGGGATGTTCTCGTGCCGGGAGTGCAGCGCGGCTTCCTCGTCGGAGATGCCCGCTTCCAGCCGGATGGCCCGCCAGCCGGGCCCGAACGGACGCACCTTGCGGTAGAAGTCGATCAGCGCGCGGCGGTCGGTCTCCGGCCCCAGGTAGGCGGTAGCCAGCCAGCAGATCGAGGTGAAGATCACGGTGAGGAGCAGCTGCTTGTGGGTGTCGACCCGGGTGCCGGTCTTCGCCAGCACCAGGAAGAGGAGCGAAATGGCGAAGGAACTAGCCATGGCAGCCACTTCACACCAGGCGTTCACCCGCCACCAGAACCAGCGCAGCAGGTAGAGCAGGCCGGTGCCGGCGCCGATCTGGAGGATGATGTTGAAGCTGTCCTGCGCCGTTTCCATGAAGAAGACCATCACCGAAGAGAGCACGAACAGCGCGATGGTGGCCAGCCGGCCCATCAGCACGTAATGCTTCTCGCTGGCCTCGCGTTTCACGAAGCGGCGGTAGAAGTCGTGCACCAGGTAGGACGCGCCCCAGTTCAAATGCGTCAGCACGGTGGATGAATTGGCGGCCAGCAGGCCGGCCACCATAAGGCCCAGCCAGCCCACCGGCAGGAACTTCAGCATGGCGGGGTAGGCGATGTCATGGCCGATGAGCTGGGGATCGAGGTGTGGGAAGGCTTTCTGAATATCGGAGAGGTTGGGATAGACGATCAGCGAGGCCAGCCCCACCAGGATCCAGGGCCAGGGACGCAGCACGTAGTGGGCGATGTTGAAGAACAGGGTTCCGCCCAGCGAGTCCTTCTCCGACTTCGAAGCCAGCATGCGCTGCGCGATGTAGCTGCCCCCGCCGGGTTCCGCGCCCGGGTACCAGACCGCCCACCACTGCACCGCGATGGGCATGATGAAGACCGCCACCGCCAGCTCCCACGTGTTGGTGAAATCGGGCAGCATGCTCAGGTAGTTCAGCCCGCCGGGGCCTTCCAGTTTGGACACCTTGTCCACCAGCCCGCTCAGCCCGCCTACCTCCGGAAGCCGCACGGCGAAGTACGCGGCGGCGATGACGGCGGACATCTTGATGAAGAACTGGATCATGTCGATGACCAGCACGCCCCACAGGCCGGAGTGGGCGGCGAAGACCACGTTGAGCAGGCCCACCGCCAGCAGCGTCTGCCAGCGGCTCAAGCCGAACAGGATGCCGGCGATCTTGCAGGCCGCCAGGTTGACCGTGGCGATGATGATGCAGTTGAAGAACAGACCCAGGTAGAGGGAGCGGAACCCGCGCACCACGCTGGCCGCCGTCCCGGAGTAGCGCAGCTCGTAAAATTCCAGGTCGGTCAGGACGCCCGAGCGGCGCCACAGCCGCGCGTAGAAGAAGACCGTAGCCACCCCGGTGAGCACGAAGGCCCACCACTGCCAGTTGCCCGCCACCCCCTGGGTGCGCACGAAGTTGGTGACCAGGTTGGGAGTGTCGCTGGCGAAAGTGGTCGCAACCATGGAAAGCCCGGCCAGCCACCAGGGCACCGAGCGGCCCGAGGCGAAGAACTCGGACGTGCTCTTTCCCGAACGCCGGGCGAAGAACAGGGCGGGAATGAAGCAGATGGCGATCGAGACGACTACGATGATCCAGTCAAGGGGGTGAAGTCGCATAACGGCAAGTTGACCATGCTACCACTCGGGGCCGCGATTCAGGCTTCGAAATGCACTCCGCCCTTTTCCAGAGCGGTTCGCAGACTGCCGTAGGGCAGGTCGCGGGAGCCGCACTTGCGGGCCGCGCAGAGTGCCGCGGCGGCGCCCGCCGCCTGGCCCTGCCCCATGCAACAGACCGTGTTCCGGGTCGACATGTGGGCGTCGTGGTTGGAGGTGATCATCATGCCGGCCGCCAGCAGGTTCTCGATGCCCGCTACGCGCAGGGCCCGGTACGGGATCCCGTAAGTGCCGCCGTTCCGGATCTGCAGGCGGGGCGCCGAGTCGTGGAAACCGTAGGCCATGACATCGTCCTCGAAATGCCGGGCTTCCAGAACATCGGCGAGGGTGATGTCGTAATCGCAGGCGATCAGGCGGCCCCTCCGTATGTTGAGCGAGGGGCTGGTCCGCGCGATGAATGCCTTCTCGCAGCCGGGCACGTAGCGGCGGAACAGGGCGACCGCCCGCGCCTGGCGCCTGCGGATTTCCAACTCCGCCGTGGCCGCTTCGTCCCGGTTGGTGGGGCTCACCGGCATCTTCAGGTTCACCTTGATGAACATGAAGTAGTTATCGCGAACCGTGGTGGTGGTCAGCGACATGCCGAGCATGCGGGCCTCCTGCCGGAAACCCTCCGGCAGACCGGCAGCGGTTCCGTTCAGGCGCACGATCTGGTGGTCCCGGCCGTCGCGCGGGCCCTGGCTGAGCTCGGTGAGAGCCTTGTGCGATTCCAAAAAGGCCCGGTACTTCTCCACGTTCACGTTGGCCACACCGATGCTGTTGCAGACAGCGTAATCGTTCGGCTCGGTGTACCTGGCTCCCGCAAAGGCCGCCAGGTCGCCATAGGCCGTGGCATCCACGAAGGAGGCGGCGCGGAACGCCTCGCGGCCCGAGCGGCTTTCCACGATCGCTCCGCCGACCCGGCTGCCTTCCCGAATCGCCCCGGCCAGGAAGGTGTTCAGGCAGCAGAAGACACCGGCTTCCTGCAGCATCTCCAAGGTGACGAGCTTGTAGACTTCGGTGTCGATCGCCGTGCAGACCGAGTCATAGTCGTAGCCTTTCTGCATCTCGGCGTGGCCGGAGGTGCCGCCGGCCCTGGCCAGGCGGTCCACGATCTCCTGGGGAATGCCCCGCACCACCTGGCGCTTTTCCACGCCGGGAAACGCTTTCCAAAGGTTGTAGTAGCTGTGCAGGGCGGTGCCGCCTTCCACCACCGTGCCGCCCGTGTAGCCCTTGGATTCGATCAAGGCGGTTCGGGCGCCCTGCCGGGCGGCGGCCAGCGCCGCCACCACCCCGGCGGTTCCACCGCCGGCTACGACCACGTCGAATCTTCGCACTGGCAGGCTTCGGGCCGGCTCCTGGTACGTTTCCCCGGCGGGATCCGGTTCACGGCGGCAGGCGAGCTGGGCGGCGGCGGGCAGGGCGAGCATGCCTCTGGAGAAATTCCGGCGGTTCATGATGTACACCTCGTCAGGAGCCTCACATTGTGACACACGTGAGTCGCGGGGGAACGGAAGACGCTCGGAATAGTGCGGAGTTACCGCACCCCACGGGGACAAAAGAGGAGAAGCCTTGCGGGGACCGTGAGAGATTCTCTCCCCGGTCCCCGCCCGCGGCTGCAAACGAGGGACTACGCGCCCCGTGAACCGGCGGCCGGCACCGGGCTGGCGCAAGCCGCGCAGCGGCGCGCCTGGATCGGAATGGTGCTCAGGCACTCGGGGCACTGCTTGGTGGTCGGGTCCGGAGGCGCTTCACCGCGACGCATGCGGCTGGTGACGGCATTCACGGGCACAACCACGAAGAAGTAGATGGCCGCCGCAATCATCAGAAAGGAGACCACCGCATTGATGAAATCGCCAATCAGGAACTTGCTGTTGTTGACGGTGAAAGTGATGGCTGAGAAGTCCGGCTGGCCGACGATCGCGGCGATCAGCGGGGTGATCAGGTCCTTGACAAGAGCGGTGACCACGGCGCCGAAAGCGCCGCCGATCACGACTGCCACGGCCAGGTCGACAACGTTGCCACGGAGCAGGAATTCCTTGAACCCTTTTAACATCGCTCTTCCTCCTGTGCGCCCCGCAGGCTGCACGGGGTCGTCTGATTGTATCAGGGTAATCGGAAATACGGAGCGGCATTTCCGGTGCCGCTTCCGGGGAGAAAGTGGAGCCGCGACCCGGGGGGAACCGGCTGAGGGCCGGCTACCAGTGCCAGCGCACTTTGAGGCCGGCTGAGCGGGGCTCGATCAGCCGGGTGCCCACGAAAATGGACTGAAAGTTGAACAGGGCGGTCTGGTTGGTCAGGTTGAAGAGATTGAACTGCGCGTCCCAGCGCTTCCGGCCTTCGCGTGTGGCCTCGTAGCCGACAGCGAAGTCATATACCGTGCGGGGGTTGACGCGGGGCGGGTTGGACGTCAGGTTCACGTACGGCAGGAGATCGGCGTAGTCGGGATTCCTGGCTACCTCGACCGGATCCGAAGGATTGGAAACCAGGCCGCTGTCATGGCGAATCGACCAGGTGGTCCAGAAGCCCTTCTTCCAGTTGTACTGCACCATGCCGTGCATGCCCAGGGTCTGATCGTGATCGATGACGAACGGGCCGGAGCTCAACAGGTCGATGGCGGCGCTTCCCAGGAACAGGCCGCCGGTAAAGGGCGGGGTCACGACGGCGTGGTAGTGGGTCATGCTGAGCGTCCCCGAGAGCCCCTTCCACACCGGCGCCACGGCGCGCATCTCGGCGCCGTTCACGCGCGAGCGCTGCAACGCTGTGGGGAAGATGATGCCGGTGTTGAAGAAATTGTCATTGTCCTGCATGTCGCGGGAGTCCTTGTGGTAGTAGGCGGCGCTGATGCTGGCGCGTCCCGCCACCGACTGCTGCAGGCCCGCCTCGTACACGTTCTGCCGCTCGGGCCGGATCCGGATGAGAGCGCCGCCCAGAGTTTCGCGCACGTCCGGCGGCACCAGCACGCTGGAGGCATCCGAGTTCGAGAGCAGCAGATTCTCGTTGGGAGGCGTCTGGTAGGTGCGGTTGTAGGAGGCCCGGAGAACGGTGCCGGTTTCCGTGATGTGATAGGCTAGGCCGACGCGCGGCTGCAACTGCCGGCCGTGAACCAGGAAGCGGTAAGCATCGTAGCGCAGCCCGAGCGACAGGGTGAAGCGGCTCCATTTCAACATGTCCTGAGCGAAACCGGTGTACATATTGCCCGAATCTCTTCCGGAGAAGTGGAAGAGGCGGCCGCCGCGGCTCAGGTCGTGGGCCAGGAGGGTGGGGATGAAGCCCGGAGCGCCCGGCCGGTTGAACGAAGGATCTGTAATGCCGAAGCTGAAATTCTCGCTGACCGGGAAGTGCAGGTAGTCGCCGCCGGCCCGGACGGTGTGGGGGCCGGATACGAAATTGAAGCGGCCCGCCAGGCTGATATTGGACAAGTGCCGGGCCTGGGCGGCGGTCACCGGGGTGTCTCCCGCGCTGGGAAACAGTTGCGCGACCGTGGTGCGATAGGAGGCCGTGGAGTCCAGGGTGGCGCGGGGGCTCAGGGTGTGCACCCAGCCCAGCGAGGCGGAAAAATCGCGCAGCACCTGGCGCTGGTCCTGCCCGGCGGCTTGCTGCGACCGCAGGTTGGCCAGTTCAAACGACGAGCGGCCGGCCATCAGGTTGGCACGCAGCAGGTCCCGCGGGCCCAGGTTGATGTCGAAGCGGCTGAACATGCGCTCGGAATTGCCGCCGTTGTGGAGGTTGTCGAGCGAAACCTGGTCCAGGTAGCGATGGGTCTTGACCGCGTTGGCGGAAACGAAATAGCCGAACCGGTCGGTTCCGCCCGCGATCTGGGTCAACTGGGTGAGGGTATCGAAACCGGCTGCCCCCACCTGGGTGCTGGCCGAGAACTTCCGCCCGCTGCCGAGACCCGAGCGGGTCGTGATGTTGGCTACGCCCGAGACTTTGTTGCCGTACTCGGCCGGGACGTTGCCGGTGAACAGGTCGATGTTCTCGATGATGCTGGGGTCCACCGAGTTGGCGAAGGCGCCGGTCAACTGGTCGCTGATGGGCATCCCGTCGATGACGTACGTCATCTGGTTGTGGGCGCCGCGGGGGTGAATGGCGCCGTTGGCGTTCATGGCGAAACCGGGCAGGGACACCAGCACCGACTCCAGGCCGCGGCTGCCCGCCTGGGTGGGAAATTTCCCAATGGTGGAGGCGTCCAGCGCCGTCTGGGTTCCCGTGGCTTCCGGTTGTACGAGCGCGCCGATGTCGAAAGCCCTGACCTCTACGCTCTGGATGTTCTCCGCGATGCGCAGCGACACCACCATGGTGAGCGGCACGTTGGTCCGCAGGGAGATCTCCTTGCGCGCGGGAACGAAACCCGGAGCTTCGATCTGCACCACGTAATTGGCGAAGGCCAGGTTGACGATGGAGAAGGAGCCGTCCGCTTCGCTCAACAATTCGCGCTCGAAACCGGTGAGGGGATTCTCAATCCGGATCCGTGCGCCGACAATGGCCGCGCCGTTCGGATCGGTGACGGACCCGGTGACGGTACCTGTGGATTGTGCCCAGACGCACCATGACAACGTGAACAATACCGCTAGCCGCCTCATTTGAGCTAATGGTATCGAAGTAGGCGCGCTTACAGCAAATGCGTAAGAGGCGAGTTACGGTTCCAGCCCGATTGTGGCGCACGTTTCAATACGCCGTGACGTCACTCTCGCCGCCCCCTGCCGGAAACAGCCCACTTCCTGCCGGTTGAGGCCTATGCTGCCGCGTGAACCTGCGCGGGCCGGTTCCCGTTCGGCCTACCCCAGCGCGGCGATCAGCTCTATGCCTTCTTTTCGCCCCAGGTTGCGCGAGTACTTTCGGTCGGCGGCGTTGTTCCAGTGTTCGTGCACGCCGAGACTGGCGATCGACCGGCCGGTCTTGCCCGGATCGTATACCGTGCCGGAGGGCGGCCGGGCGGCCTGCGCGGCTTCGTGCAGATAGTTGTCGGCGTTGCCCCGGACTTCGGTGGCGCGCGGCTCGTTCCTCAGAATGTCGAGCCCGACCGAATCAATCGCCACGGGATCCTGGCTGGCCAGCAGACTGGCGGCCCAGGTGTCTCCCAGGGAGGCGAAGCGGATCACGTTGCCCTCGTTATGCGCCGACGCATAGAGCCCGTCGAGCATATAGAGCATGCTCTTGCCTCCCAGGTGCGGATGCCCCATCAAATCCACCAGGCAGTTGTAGGAGCCCATGGCCTGAGTCCGCAGCACCTGGGGATGCAGGACCCTGGGAGTCCAGCCGCCGTCATTCGGAAAGTGAACCGATCCGAAATGATTCTTCCCGGTCAGGGTCAGGCCCGCCATCCCGTGCGCCCGCAGGATGGCCAGGTTGATCATGTACTTCGCCTCGGTCACCTGGCGCGGCAGGTAGCCCACCGGCACTTCCGCCTTTGAGAAATGGATGGGGTGGGACTCGTCGGGCTCCGGCGATAGCCGCCCGCCCAATCCGTAGTCGTTGTTGACCAGGAACCGGACCTGCTGGAACTGAGGATTGGAATTGGCCCGGATCCGTTCATAGATGGGCCGGCCGATGTTGCGCCCCTGGGCGACTTCGAAGAGCAGGATGTCCTCGCCGCGCACGCCCCCCGCCTGGATCAGCTGGTTCACCAGGGCCGCCACGACGTGGGGGCTGGGCAGCCCGTTCAAGGGCGGCCGGGGAGGTCCGCCGCGAAAGCCGCCCGGAGGACCGCCGGCCCGCGGAACGCCCCACTCGGCGGAGCGGTCCTGATTGCAGTTGATCTTGACGGCGATCTTTTCCCCTGGACGGTACCCGGAGCCTCCCGCCCGGTGCGTTTCATTGAAGTGGCGGAACAGGGTGTCCCAGGCCTGTTTGTCGTTTTTCCGGCCGGTCAGATCCCTGAGAACCCGGGACATCATGCGGGCGGCTGCCGCCTGATCGCTGTAGGCGTCCTCCCACCATTTTCCGGTCGTGCCGTCCCAGCGCGTGGCTTTCGTGTCGCGGACCCACGCCACTCTGCCGGGATGTACGCCCTGCGCCACGCCGAACGGATTGTTTGCACCCTCGCTCGGGCTGAAGGGACCGGCCTGCGCCATCCCGCCGCGCGGCTGCGCCGGCGCTTGCGGGACGAATCCGCAAGGGAAGTGAAACAGGCCGGCGGCGGGGGCCGCGGCCATCGATCGGATGAAAGCTCTCCTGCGCATCAGTGCTCTCCCTCCCCAGACAAGACTGCCACTTCGCGGCCGCGGTTACAAGCGGGTTTGCGCTCAATCGGGAATGTGGCGGCGCAGGTAGGAAATGCTTTCTTCCGCCCAGCGCCGCTCGAGCGCGATGGTTTCCGCGAGCGTGGCCTGCTCCGGCGTCCAAAGTTCCAGAATGGCGTTCGGGGAGCGGCCGGCGGCCTTCAGCAGGCTGAGCAGCCAGGGCACGTTGAGCTGTCCCTGCCCGGCCGGGCGGCCTTCCACGCGAAAGCCCGCCATGTGCCACTCGCGGAAGACCACAAAGTCCTTCAGGTGCAGGCAGAACGTGTGGCGGGCCAGGGTGCGGGCCACCTGCTCGGTCCCTTCGGGAATCGCCAGGGAGTTGACGGTATCCAGAGTGATGCCCACCAGCGAACTGCCGATCGCGTCGATCGCCTGGCTGAGCTGCGCTGCGGGAATCCGTGTGTTTTCGAGCGAGAGCCGCATCCCGGCTGCCTCCAGGTCGGGCAGGACGCAGCGGACGCTGGCGACGAAAGCTTCGGGTGAAGGGATCTCCCCGCGGCCGACCTCGGGCACCGAGCGAAGCAGGGTCGCGCCGCAGCGCCGGGCGACGGCGATGGAACGCCGCAGCGGCTCCGGGTCGATGCCGCGCGTGCCCGCCTCGATCTCCAGGTTCCACTCGCGCGCCTGCCGGGCGAGGGCGTCCAGTTCGGCTTCCGGAAGTTTCTCCAGCGGCAGGTTGGGTCCGAACTGCACCACGCGGACCCCGAACGCCCGCGCCTGCGTGAACAGCTCCCGCCAGCTCATCGGGCTCTCGGGCTCGGCCCCGGGAAGGCCGATGGCCCACATGTAGGTGTAGGCGCCAATGCCCAGCTTCATGCGTTGCCTCTCGAGATGATGGTGATGGCCACGATCAGCAGGCCGATGCCCGCCAGCGAATACAGGTACGCCTTCTTCGGCGCGCCCGCCCATTCGCCCGTCAGCAGGCCCAGCAGGTTCGAGGTGATCAGGCTCATGGCCATGAACAGCGGCCAGCCCACGATGCCGCCCAGATCGCCGAGAGCGGTGGCGCCCGAACCGTAGGTCATGAAGCTGGCGAAGCAGATGATGCCCATGAGACTGCCGCCGATCCAGTGCCCGGCCGGGGCCTTGTCCGGCGAGAAAAGCCTCCAGGTCCCGTTCCGCCGCAGCAGGATGGCGGCGTAGCCGGCATTGGCGATGAAACCGGCCGTCAGGCACAGCGACCAGATGGCATTCGAAGCCATGGCCGTGCCGGCGCCCGCCGCCAGCGCCCGCTGCTGCAACTCCTCGCCGAATACGAAAGCGAAATTCAGCATCGGCGAGAAGATGCCGGCCAGAATGCAAATCAGCAGCCCCGTGCCATACCCGCTCCGCGCGGCTCCTTCAGCAGCAGGCTTGACCGCCCGCTCGCGGATGCCGCCGGCCGCCGCGCACAACACGATGCCGCCGATCACGATCAGCGTCCCGATCACCAGGGCAAGGCCCTGCCGCGTCCACAGGCGCTCCGGGTGCAGCACGACCAGCGGCAGGAAGGTGCCGATGGGCGCGATCAATCCCAGGATGATGCCGTAACCGACCGAGAGTCCCATGCGGCTGACCCCGAGGCCGAACAGCACCGAACCAACGCCCCAGCCGAATCCGAACAGCAGCACCTTCAGCAGCGTGCCCCCGGAGGTCTGAACGAAGATCGCGCCCAGTTCCGGCACCACCGCCAGGGCCACCAGCCAGGGCACGAGGAGCAGACCCGAAACCGAATAGACGAACCAGCTGTTCTCCCATTTCCAGGCGTGCAGCCGCTTCATGGGCGCCACGAAGCTGCCGTTGAGCAAACCGCCCAGCAGCACTCCGGCGATGCCCCAGCCCAGGTTCCCGTTCATGGACTCTCCTTCAGTGATGTATCGATCCGCGCCACCGCATACGGCCGCAGGCTCAGTTCCAGCTCCTGGCCGGTGATTTCGATGAGCTGTCCCGGCTCCTGCCGGAACTGCTCCGGCGCCGCCATGGCCCGCGCGGCGCTGGTTTCGTCCAGAGTCCGGAGCCGCACACTCCGCCCAAGCGCCGCGGCGCTCAACCGGACGGACTGCACTTCCGGCTGAAAGCTGGCGACCAGAATGCGCAGATGGCCCTCACGGCGCAGGACGAGAACTTCCGCCTGCAACGGATGGCTGGAGCGGGAAGGAAGAACTTCCCCACCGCGGAACTCCCCTGCATCAGCCAGTACGTGATAGAGAGGAAACACGCCGCCGGGAATGGATTGAAAACGTTGCGGGAGAGCAGAACCGGTCCCGGTCTCCATGACACCGTGCCAGCCGGAGGTCTCATAGTAGGTGACGCTTGCCACGCCGGCTTCAGCCAGGTGCTTGAGGCTGCCGGCCGTCCAGCCCGCTCCGAAGAGCGACATCTGCCGGGGATCCACCTGGGACGGCAAGTCGCCGGGCGGGGGCGCGGCGTCCGGGCCGGTCGCGGACGGGTTGAAGCGCGGCGTCAAGGTGACCGGCGAGATCACGACGGGAAGCGCGCCCAGGAACTGGTGCGCCGAAGCCACCGCCGCGGCCTGCGCGGCCAGGTTCTCTACCAGCGTGTCGTTGTCAAAGGCGTGCACCTGCGGATTGATGGAGAAACAAGCGCCGTCCAAAAGCGCGGTTTCAGGCCGTTCCCGGTTCAGTTCCGTGAAGTAAGCGTTGGTGCCGGAAACAAAGGCCGCGGCGCGGTCGTGGCCGGACAGGTGCTCGCGGGCCAGCGCAACCCATTCCGGCCGGGTGGATTTCTCCGCTTCGTGAAACACCAGCCAGCGGGCAATGCGGGGTTTGCGCCGGGCGAGGTGTTCGGCCAGGCGCCGCAGTTCATCGGGCGCCGCGCCGCTGAGGAAGAGAGCCGCCTCGAGCGGAAGGCCCAGCGCTTCGGATTCCGCGCAGGCGCGTTCCACGGTGCTGATATCGGAGAGCCGCAGATCGGCGCGCAGATGGGAGAGGTGCAATGCCTTGAGGCGCTCGACCTCTTTTTCTCCAGGCGCGCCGCCATGGCCGGCTATGCCGAGGCCGATCGCCGGCAGCGGGCGCGCGCCGAGATCGGAGAATCCGATGCTGACAGCGCCGCCCGCCGCGCGCGCCGGAACTTCCGGAACCGTGCCGCGCAGGGTGAGCGTCACCGACTGGTCGATCTCCGTGCCGGCCTTGATTTCCGCGGGGAAAGGCAGGCTCAGCGGGGTGCAGTAGGTCTTGAAGGAGGCGTCGGTCCAGTTGCGCTGGTCCTCCATTTCGAAGACCTCGCCCGAGAAGCGCACCTCGGCGGCAATCCCGGGCGCGACTTCATGGGTGATCGCGGCGATATCGAAGAACGGCTGATGGGGTGAGATGTACAGCGGGAATGCGCCGCTCTGCCGGCTGCCGCCGGTCTTCTCGACCGTGCAGGGCCGGCCCGCGCAATCCATGGGGTGCAGCACGCAGAGACCGATGCGGTTCTTGCGGAACGTCGAGTGCGCCTTGCCCTTCATCCGGAAAACGACCGTGCCCCGCTCGTCGCCCGTGATGCTTCCCGCCCAGCGGAAGTCGATGCCGCCCTGCCGGTTCTCCACGTCGTAGCGAATCTGGAACGTGCCGGCGCCGCGCTGGACGGAGAGATTGGAGATGCGGTTCGGCAGGGTGCCCCAGTTGGCATCGCGCACGGCGGCATAGACGGCGCGCAGGATTTCGCTATCGCCGAGGCGCACGTAGCGCAGCAGGCCCTGTTCAAAAATCAGCGAGAGCGGCCCGGCGCGCAGCGGGATCTTCTCCGGGAGCGGCTCCTCCCTGCCGTAGTAGAGGACGTTGCGGGTCATCGCAGATCGACCGCCCGGCCCGCGGCCGCGGATTCATAGGAGGAAAAGACCAGGCGCACGGTTTTCAGGTTGTCCTCGCCGCTGGTTTCCGCCGCTTGCTCGCCCTTGAGCGCCGCCAGCAGGTTGGCCTGGCAGGGCACGATGCTGGAATGCACCACGTCGTAAGCGGGGTCGGCCCACGGGTAGCGGGGCGGCGGGCAGCGCCGGGCATGCGTGCCTTCCCTGGTGGTCACCCGGATCCAGAAATCGGGCGCCAGTTCCGCCGAGCCGCGGTCGCCTTCCACGAAGATGAAGGTTTCCGGGAAGCGGTCGCGTTCCAGATAGTTTTCCGCGTAGGCCATCTCCACCAGCACCGTGGCCCCGGGAACGCTCAGCATGATGGTGGCCACGTCCTCGCCCTGGATGCCGGAATGCACCCGGTGGGTCTGGCAGTAGAGCCGGTCGGGCTCTCCCATCAGGAAGCGGGCGACGTCCAGGGTGTGGCTGCCCAGGTCGGTCAGGATGAACTGCTTCAGTTCGCGCAGGAAGGGCTGGTTCCGGAACACCGGGAAGCCGGAGATCATGTCGATGCGGGCGCGGAACGGCCGCCCGATGACGCCCGCCTCCAGCGCCCTCTTCAGCTCGCGTATGGGAGTCTGCCAGCGCCAGTTTTCGTTCACCAGCAGGGGAACTCCGGACTCGCGGCAGGCCCGCAGCATGCCCTCGGCCTCCGCCAGGCTGGGCGCCAGGGGCTTCTGGCAGATCACAGGCAGCTTGTGCGCCGCGGCCAGGTGAACGAAGCGCGCGTGGGTGTCCACATCGGTGATGACGTCGACGAAGTCCAGCCGCTCCCTGTCCAGGAGTTCTTCCGCATTGTCGTAAACCGCGGGGATGGAGAACTCCCGGGCCAGGGACTCCGCCTTGCTTCTCGTCCGGTTGTAGATAGCCACGCAGTCCGCGCCGCCCGCTTCGCGCCAGCCGGCCAATTGGAAGCGCGCCCAGAATCCCGCCCCGAAGGCGGCAAATCGCAGGTTGCTCATAGTCGCTCCGGACGTCAGGCTCGGGCCGCCGCGGTGATCTTGCGGACGCTCTTGCGGATCTCTTCGGGCTCGAAAACCTTCTTCCAGTCCGGCTGGAAGAGGACCGCCTTGGCTTCTTCGATCGCCTTCATCGCGCCGTCGGAGAAGCGCGCCGTGGTCAGCTCCTCGAAGACCAGGGCCAGCTCGATGTGAATATGCCCGAGCAGGAAGTCGCGGGCCGCCTCGCGCGGCACCCCGCGGCGGATGGCTTCCTCCATGGCCTCCCGGATCACGGTGACGCAGGTGGCGGCCACGGTCTCCGAAAGGGCGGGCTCCAGGATGGCGATCTGCTCCATGGTGCAGCGGTGGGCCCGCATGACGGGTGCGAAGATGGTGCGGGCAATCTGTTCGCCCAGGACGTAGGCCTCCTCGGGGCCCTGCATCAGCGCGCACACGATGTGCTGGCGGGCCTTGATGCCTCCGAAGAAGTCGCGGCGGGCTTCCGGATCGGTCTCGTCGTTGAAGACCGGGGGATGGCAGGGGTGCGTGACGAAGTAGCCGATGTCGGTCCGGTCCGGCAGTTCGCCCGCATAGGGCGCGGCGGCGTCGAGGACGATAACCAGCGCGCCGGGCCGGAGCAGAGGCGCGATCTGGTGGGAGACTTTCCCGATAGCGACGTCGGGCACGGCCAGGATGACGGCATCGGCTCCCGGCACCGCTTCTTCAATGGGTACGGGCGCGATGCCGCGAGCGGCCAGCGCCGCGATGCCGCCCGGGCTGATCTCCACGTGGCGGACCCCGTAGTCGGATTTCTTCAGATTGTCGGTGCAGCGGCAGCCCATCTTGCCGCCCGCGCCCAGCAGGGCGATGGTAGTCAAGGTTCTTTCCTCCGAGACGGCGATAGTACACTCCGGGCGTCGCCCCGTCAAGCTGATGCACACCCCGGTAATTCCCTCTGTCCCCTTTGATCCGAGTGTGGTGAAATGGGGGACCGGAGTCCGGAGGACCGCATGAACTTTAGCTGGATGGGCCTGTTCCTGACCATGGGGGGCGGCGCCATGCAGGGCACCTTCCCGCTGCCCCAGAAATACCTGCGCGGCTGGTCGTGGGCCATGGGCTGGCTGTTCTATTCGATCGCCGGCATGATCGTGTTTCCCTGGCTGATCGTTTCCTTCGCGATTCCCGATGCGGGCGGCGTGTACGCGCGGGTGGGTTCCGCCCCCCTCGCCCTGGCGGCCCTGTTCGGGATGGGCTGGGGGATCGGCTCGGTGCTGTTCGGCCTCGGCATCGCCCGCGTCGGCATGGCTCTCGGCGTGGCCGTGATCATCTCGCTGACTGCCGCGGTGGGCTCGCTGGTCCCGCTGGCCGTGCTGCACCCCGGCGAGATGGCTTCCTCGCGCGGCGCCGTGCTGCTGCTCGGCCTGGTGATCGTGATCGCCGGCATCGCCCTGTGCGCCCGGGCCGGCGCGCTGAAGGAGTCGGCCGCCCGCCGCCCGGCCGGCAGTTTCGGGCGGGGTCTGGCGATCTGCATCGCCTCCGGGGTCACCTCGCCGATGATGAATTTCGCCCTGGCCTTCGGAGACCCGATCTCCGCCGAGGCCGCGCGAACGGGCGCCAACCCGGCCACGGCCTCGATCGCCATCTTCGCCATCGCCATCTCCTCGGGCTTCCTGATCAACGCCGGCTACTGTCTCTACCTGATGGGCAAGAGCCCGGAAACGGAGAAGGCGGGCTTCACCGCGCGGAATGTGATGCTGACGGCCGTAATGGGCTTCCTGTGGATGTTCGGCATGTTCTTCTACGGCCTGGGCGCCACCCGGATGGGGCCGCTGGGCACCTCGGTGGGCTGGCCGCTATTCATGACCACTCAGGTGCTGGTGGCCAACTTCTGGGGAATCCTGACGGGCGAGTGGAAAACCGCGGGCCGCAAGGCCACCCGCTACCTGGCCGCCGGCATCCTCGTAATGATCGCCGCTCTGGCCGTGATCTCGCTGGGCGCCCGCTAATCGAGGTGGAACACTTCCTCGAGCGGGCTCATGGCCCGGTCGGCATGTTCGCCGCCCAGGTCGAAAAACTCGGCCATCTGCTTCTGCCAGCGCTCGTTGACTTCCTTCCTGGCCATGCCGTCCAGCGCCGCCTGGAAGTCGGGGGTTTCCACGTACCCCACCAGCAGGCCGTCGTCGCGCAGGAAGAGTGAGTAATTGTGCCAGCCGGTCTCCCGGAGGGCCTCCTGCATCTCCGGCCAGACCGCTTTGTGCCGCTCCTTATACTCCGCCAGCCGGTCCGGCTTCACGCGCAACAGGAAACAGATCCGCTTCATGGTGTGCCTCCGAACCGTCGATTCTACAACGGTTCGGAAGCAAACCGTTCAGGCGCCTCCCCCGCCGGTCATGGTTTTCGGCCGGGAAACCTGTTCCACCACGTCCGCGGTCTTGGAGCGCTCGCGCAAACGCAGGGCGATGTCCGCCTGGGAGATCACGCCGATAATGCGACGGTTCTGGTCCACCACCGGGATTCGGCGCAGCTGGTGGGACTGCATACGTTCCAGGCAGACGTTCAGATCGTCGTCCGGCGAACAGGTCACCAGGTTGCGCGAAATGATGTCGCTCAGCCGGGTGGTTTTCGCGCTGCGCCCCTCGGCGATGACCCGCACGGCCAGGTCGCGGTCGGTGACGATTCCCACCAGGCGTTTTGAAGCCTGGCTGTCCACCACGGGAACCGGGCCGACATCGTGTTCCGCCATGACCCGGGCGGCATCGGCCGCCGAGTCGCTGACCGAGCAGCAGACCGGATCGGGTGTCATTACGTCCCGGCACTGTTCGGGATTGGATTGAGTCATAGGAGCCTCCTCCCGTGCCGGGACATGCACACCGGCTACCAATTCCGATATTTTTCCGTTTGCATTTCTCCGAAACTTGGTAGAATTGAAAAAGCACGAAAGCCGGAACCAGAGAGGCGAGTACGTCTTCCCACCTGCACAGCGCCCGAATGTGCGCCTGCCTTGGGCCGGCAAGAAAGTACCCCAGAATTTCCATGAGCTGTATCCCTTCGAAATCCCTCCTGGTTTTTTTGGCCGCTTCCCTGACCGCCGCCGCCCAGACCCCCTCCGCCAATGCCGATCCCGGGTCCCTGGAGCCGGCCCCGGCCCTGGCCGCCGAGTCTCCGATCCGGCCGCGCGTGGAGTCGTCCCGGAACTGGCTGCTGAATCCCGCGCTGAGCCAACCCGCGCCGCTGGTTGCCGTTCCGCGGCCTTACGTCACTACGGAGGAGAAGCTTCACTATTATCTGCGGGACACTTTCGGCCGCAACGCGCAGCTCGGCGCCATGGCCAACGGGGTGTTCAGCCAGCTCATGGACAGCGCGGGCAATTGGGGGACGGGCTTCGACGGTTACAGCGGCCGGATCGCTTCCAGAGTCGGAAACCGGACGGTGCGCAACAGCATGCGGTTCGGCCTGGATGTGGCCATGGGCATCGATTCACGGTACCGCCGGAGCCAGTCCGACAAGTTCTTGCCGCGGCTGGGGCACGCCCTGGCAAGCACCGTGGTGGCGTACAGGAACGACGGGGCCAGGACTTTCGCCGCGCCCACGGTAATCAGCGGCTATGGCACGGCTTTCCTCACCAACGCCTGGTATCCGGCCGGTGAAAACAGCACCCGGGACGCCCTGATGCGCGGCACCACGAACCTCGGTTGGACGGCAGGCAAGAACGTCCTCAGGGAGTTCTGGCCCGACATCAAGAAGCTCTTCGGAAAATAGACTGGGCTACTTGCGGCGCGGAACGCTGAAGGATGCCACTGTTTCCCCGTCCTTGCCCGTAACCCGCACCTGGAGTTCCGTCTGGCTCGCATCCACCCGGGCGACCTCGTCCGGCCCGATGATCAACTGGTGATAGCGGTTCCCTCTCCGGCCCGGTTCCCAGTGCGCGAAGCGGTGGGTGTGGCCCGATATGGCCAGGTCGATCCCGGCCTCATTGGCTGCTTCCGTCCAGCGGCCGTTCTGTTGATCCACCCATCCCCAACCGGGGTTGTGCATCAGTAAGACCCGGAACGGCGCCTCGGCCATACGCCGGGTGGTGCGGGCGTGCTCGCGGAACCATGCAAGTTCTTCCTCGCGGTAGGCCTTGAACCGGTTCAATCCGGCATAGACGTTGGTCTCGTCGTCCTTGTCCTCCCCGGTGTCCAGGGTCACGAAATGGACCGGGCCGTGATCGCGCGCATAGTAGAAACGTCCTTCCGGAAACGGCACATAGTCCGCCAGGAGACGGGCGGCCGCGCCGCGGGCCTCGTGATTGCCCCGTACGAAAAGCAGCGGCCGGGTTTGCGCCAGGGCGTTGGACAGCGGCTCCAGGAACAGGTTCCAGATCGCCTCCTCGCTTTCGATGCCGTGAAAGGCATCCCCCAGGTGCACCAGAAAGTCGGTCCCGCCCCAGTCGATCCGCTGGACCAGCGAGGCAATGCGTTTCACGTCCTCGTGGGTGTCCGTGATCAGGCTGAAAGAGCAAGCCGGCTTGCGCCGGTCGAAGGTGGTGAAGGAGGCCAGCCGGCTCTCGACCGAAAGGCCTTTTTCCGGCCAGTAGGATTTCATCTTCACGACCCGTGTGGAGACCACCCGGTAGCGATAGGTAGCGCCGGGTTGGAGGCCGCGCAGCCGGACCACGTGCCGGAGCCCGACGGGCAGCAATCCGTGCTCGCCGTTCTCGGCTTCCCTCACTCTGCCGCCGCTGTCTTCATAGACCACCTTGGAGTGGCAGGGTGTATCGGTCATCCAGACGATGGTGGCCGAATCTTCCGCGGGAGCGAGCAGGTAAGGCCCGTTGGTGATCACCGGCCGGGTGTCATGGGTGATGTAGGGGCCAAGCTGGGCAGCCGGCAGCATGACCAGCGCCGGCAGCCACAGGAACAGGATCGGTATCATTCGCATGGCAGTTGCTCTCGTCTACCCGCCGGTCACTTCCACCGGCTTGGCGGTCTTCCACTTGCCGCGGGTGAAGTCCGGAAAATCGACCGGCGCGCTCCCTCCGGCCACGGACTGCTCGGTCAGCGGCGTGATGGCGCTCCACACGGCCGAGTCGTACACATCGATCGGCGTTTGGGTCCGGTTCCGCACCGCGGCGACGAATTCCAGCAGCTCCAGGTAGTCGCCTCCGAAGTGCCCGTACTTCGTAGCGGTCTGCCCCAGCCTCTTCCAGACCGGGTGCTCGTACTTCTCGTAGTAGGGCCCCATGTCTCGCCACTGTTCGGGACCGCTCGCGGCGTCGTGGATGAAGATCTTCTCCAGGGTTCCGGAATAGATGCCGAGGGTGCCCTGGAGCTTGAATCCGAGATCGTACGGGCGGGGCGACTGGGTGTCGTGAGTCAGGGTGACGGTGACCCCGTTCTCGGTCCGGATCAGCGTCGTGTTGACGTCGCCGAGCGCGTAGCGCCGCTTGGCGTTGGGGTGGCCGGGACCGGCCCGCTCAGCCGCCTGGCGGTTGATGCCCAGCGATTTGCTGCTCATGGAGGTGAGGTGGGTGAAGCGGTCGCCCCGGTTGATGTTGGTCCACCAGGCGATGGGGCCGATGGGGTGGGTGGGGTAGAGGTTGGCGTTGCGCTTCACGGAATGCATGCCGCGCCAGGAAACCTCGCCGTCCGGCCGGATCTTGCGGATGTGGTGCTGGTAGCCGCCCTCGCAGTGCACGATCTCGCCGAAGACGCCCTGCCGGATCATGTTCAGAATCATGAGCACGTTGCGGTAGTAGCAGACGTTCTCCAGGATCATGCAGGGCATGCCGGTCTTCTCGGAAGTGTTGACCAGGTCCCAGCATTCCTCCAGGGTGATGGCGGCCGGCACTTCGGTGGCCGCGTACTTTCCCGCCCGCATGGCCGCGATCGCCACTGGTGCGTGCCACTCCCAGGGCGTGGCGGTGAGCACCGCGTCCAGGTCGTCGCGCGCCGCCAGCCGCCGGAAATCCTCCAGCCCGTTCCAGTAACCCTCGGGGCGCTTGTGCCCGGCTTTCTCGACGATGCCCTGGCCGCGCTGCAGGTTGGCTTCGTTGATATCGCAAATGGCCGGAATCTCGACCCCGGGCAGATCGAGCAGGTTGCGCAGCAGTGACGTGCCGCGGTTTCCCACTCCCACCATGCCGATCCGGACCGGCTTGGCGTTCTGCGCCAGCGCGGCGCCGGCCGCCATTCCCAGCCAGGCTCTTCGTGTAATCATCGACACCTCGTCTCTCTACATTACAAGGCTTCGCGTGGGGCGGCGATTCAACCCGCGGTCCGGTTTTCAACCGGCTTCGAAATCGCGGGCCGCCCGGGCCATGGCGTCCACGTTGGCGGGCGGCGTGTCACGGCCCAGGGCGCAGCCGCTGCTCAAAATAAACCCGCCTCCCGGCCAGGCGGCGCGGAGCAGCGCTAGCGATTCGCGGTAGATCTCCTCCGCGGACGCTTCGAGCAGGCGCGTGGTGTGCAGGTTGCCCTTCAGAGCCATGCGGTCTCCGATGCGGCGCTGCGCCCCGGCCATATCCACCGGCCAGTCGGCTTCGAAGCAATCGGCGCCGGTGGCCGCGATGCGTTCCAGCATCTTCTCAGCCTTCCCGCAGATGTGCACGACGCTGGGGACACCGAGTTCCCTCAACCGCCCGGCCACCATCCTCTGGAAAGGCATCACGAACGTCTCGTACTGCCGGGGAGAGATCAGGCTGTTGGAGGCAAACCCTTCGCCGATCCAGACGCTGGCGGCTCCCAGTCCGGTGAGTTCCTCGGCCCACTCCAGCGTATACGGAACGCGTGCGCGCACCGCTGCGAGCAGCGCCTCGGGCTCCCCGGTGATGGCGTCCAGTGCCCGCTCCAGCCCCACCGTGAACACCACCTGCGAATACGGACCCGTCAGCCCGGCTGAGATGTGGTAGCCGCGCAGAGTCTCCTCCGGAATCGCCCGCAGTGTAGCCGCGATGTGCTCCCGGAAGATGCTGGGGCCGCGCAGGCGGGCATCGGAAAAGGAGGTCACTTCATGGCGCGAGGGAGTGCCGATGTCGTCCCACGGCTGGAACCACTCGACGCCGTCCACGGTCCGGATGCGGCGGCCCTCCACGGTGCGCTCCTGTTCCCGAATCATGCCCGGCGTCAGCCCGATGTTGATGGAGAGCCCGTCGATTCCGGGATGGCGTTCGAGCGCGCGCGCCAGCGCCCGGGCGTGCAGGCACGGATTGAGGAAACACTCCGAAACCGGCACGCCCAGGCAGCGTGCGGCGTACGACGTGTCGATGAGCGGGACCACGGGCGGCCGGCCGGAAGGCGGAAGCCGCCGCATGGCCCGCTCCACCCGTTCCCGGGACATCAGAAGCGCAGCCTCATGCCGAATTGAATGGTGCGCGGATCGCCGGCGCTCGAGATGCGGCCGACCGTCGAAGGAACGCTGATATTCGCTGCCGGCAGTCCGAAGTTGGCGTGATTCAGAAAGTTGAAGAACTCGCCGCGAAACTCCAGCATCATCCTCTCTCCAATAGCGGTGTTCTTGAAAATGCCCACGTCCCAGTCAAAGTAGCCGGGCCCGAACAGCAGGTTGCGCGCGGAGTTGCCGTAGGTGAAAGGCGCGGGGACGGCGAAGGCCGCCGGGTTGAACCAGCGCGCGGTCGAGCGGTCCGGCAAGCCGGGATCGCCGACGATGTCCGCCCGGCTGCTGGGCCACCCCAACACCTGGCTGGTAAAGGTCACCGAGAAAGGCTCGCCGCTGCCGAATGCCAGGATGCCGGTCAACTGCCACCCGCTCAGCAGCTTGTCGGCGGCGCCGCTCACCGACCCGAGCCAGCGCTTTCCCTTGCCGAAAGGCAGGTCGTAGACGTAATTGGCGCGAGTCACGTGGCGGCGGATGAAGTCCAGGTTGCCGCGGTCCAGGCGGGTGTTGCGGTTGTCCATGGGCGCAAGCCCGTACACCTGTTCGCCCAGAGCGCGCGAGAACTGATACTCCACCTGGAAGGAGAGCCCCTGCGCGAAACGCCGGATGGCGGACAACTGCAGCTGGTGGAGGATCGAATCGCGGCCCGATTCGTAATACGTGATCGAGCCGAAAGGCTGGTACGGCCGGCGGGGCTGCAGGGCTCCCGGCGCCGGAGCCGGATCGTTCAGCGGGAACTGCCGCTCCAGGTGAGTCCCCTTGTTGCCCACGTAGGAAGCGCGCAGTGCGGTGTTGGGGAGCACCTCGCCTTCCAGCGTGAAGTTCCATTGCTGGTGATAGGGCGTGCGCCGGTCGCGCGAAAAAGCCGTCAGGCTGGGATTGCCGGCCACCGCGCCCGCCCCGGGGAAGGCGTTCGCCAGCGTCAGGCTGGGCGTTGTTCCCGCCCCGGGCTCGAAGGTCTCGGACAGGCGGAAGGGAGGGTTCAGCACGAATCCGAAAAAGGTGTAGCCGGGAATCACGTTGTAGTAGATCCCGTAGCTGCTGCGGACCACAAAGCGCGTGTTCCCGAACGGCCGGTAGGCGAAGCCCACGCGCGGCGCCCAGTTGTTCCGGTCGCGGTTGAGCCAGTTGCCCCGCCCGATGCCTGCGTCCTGGCCCATCACCACCGGCAGGGCCGCCATCAGCCGGGCATCCGGCGTGCCGTCGATGACCACCAGCTTTCCCAGGTCGGGATAGAAGTTGGACATGTCTCCCTGGCCGTTCGTGAACAGCCCGGCGTACTCGTAGCGCAGGCCGAGATTCAGAGTGAGCTTCCGCGACAGATTCCAGTCGTCCTGCAGAAAGGCCGCGTAGCGGCTGTTGAGCGGCTCCGCCAGCACGTTCTTGCTGACCCGCCCGGTAAGCGAGGGCGCGCCCAGCAGGAAGTCGGCGAAGGCGTGTCCGGAGTAGCGTCCGTCGAAGTTGAACTGGCCGCGGTAGGGCGGCGGGTTCTGCCAGTTGCGCGAGGACGCTCTCTGAAACTCGAAGCCCGCCTTGACGGTGTGTTTGTTCCGGGTCCAGTTCACCGTCTGGAGGACTTCGTAGCTGCGCTGCCGGTCCCCCGAGCCCGGCTGGTCGAAGAAACCCCGGAACCCCGTGATGCTGACCGTCGGCAGCCCGCCCAGTCCCTCGGCGGGCGTGATCAGCCCGGGGATGATCTTGCTGGGGTCGAAGGTGTTGTTCTGCGTGGTGCGGAAGTAGCGGGTGTGGGCGAAGCCGAAGCGCGATTCGCTGATCAGGCGGGGCGAGAGCACCCGGCTGTAGGAGCCGGTTACGTTCTTTGTGGCAGTGCCGAAACCTCCCCAGTTGCCGAACTTGTCGGTGCCGCCGGCAGCCGCTTCGTAAGGCCCGTTATCCACCTGAAAATAGCGCGCCATGAAGTTGTCCCGGGGAGTCAACTGGTAGTCCGCACGGACGGTATGCCGGTCATTGAACTCGCGGGTGGGGATGTTGGCCGTGAAGTTGTTTCCCAGCCCGGCCGGAGCGGTGGTGGCGGTGTTGGGATCCGAGGCGAACTTCATCAGCTCGGCGGCGGCCGGAGCGATACGGTCCGCCGGAACCTGGTTGTTTGGAAACGGCGTATTCCCCCAGGGATCCCGTATGGGAGCCAGCCCGCCGAAATCGCCGCGCCGCAACGCCGCGGTCGGCATGGCGGTCACCACCGTGCTGGCGACCCGCTGCCGCAGTCCCTCGTAGACGCCGAAGAAGAACAGCTTGTTCCTGATCACCGGTCCGCCCAGCGAGCCGCCGAACTCGTTGCGGTTGAACTTCGGCTTGGGCAGTCCGGTGGCGAAGGCGTTCTTGGCGGCCGTCACCCGGTTGCGGTTGAACGCGAAGAGGCTGCCGTGAAACTCGTTGGTGCCGCTGCGCGTAGCCACCACCACCTGGGCCCCGCCTCGACCATATTCGGCCGAAGCGCCGTTGCCGATCACGCTGAACTCGGCGATCGACTCCAGCGAGGGCGCCAGCGGCAGGATGCGCTCGTTGCCCACGTCGATGTTGGCCGCGCCGTCCACGGTCATGTTCGCCGAGCCGTACCAGCTTCCTCCCGCGATCATGGGATTGATGCCGGCCCGCGCGACGCCGGGCGCCAGGGCCATCAGGCTGTAGATGCTGGCCCGGCCGTTGAGCGGCATGGAGACGATCTGCGTGCCGTCCACCACGCTGCCCACCGAGGAGCGTTCCGACTGCACTACGGGAATGGCGGCCTGCACCTCGACGCTGGTGGTCACTTCGCCGACCTCCAACACCAGGTCCACGCGGGATGCCTGAGCCACGTACAGCGTAATCTTCTGCACGACTCCTTTCTTGAAGCCCGGGGCCTCCACCGCAACCGCGTAGCTTCCCGGGTCCAGGTTCACGAAAGTGTATTCGCCGGTTGTGCCCGTAGTGGTGGAGGCGGTGATACCGGTCCTTTCATTGGTTAGCGTCACCGGAACGCCGGGAACCGCCGACCCGGAGGGGTCGGTGACCAGTCCCACGATCGATCCGCGGGTCTGCTGGCACCAGGCGGCGCCGGCCAGCCAGGCGAAACACGCCAGGAGACACACCGGGCGTGCCGGAATCTTTTCTCGCATACTCCCCCCTTATGGGGAGCATTCTATCCCGCGCCGCGGCATCTTGTCAGGCCCCTGTGGCGGCCGCGCTATACCCAGCGGGCCAGCCACCTCCAGGCTTCTTCCTGCATCGCCTCGTTGAACTGGTGCGGCGCATCGTAGAGCCGGCAGGCCTGGCGTTCCGGGACCCCGGCTTTGCGGTAGATGCCGCCGATCTTCTCGAAGGCGGCGCGCACGCCCTCCGGCGCGAAAAGACGGTCCTGCGAGCCGTTGATCACCAGCAGCGCGCGCGGCGCCGCCAGGGCGGCCAGGTCGGGCAGGTCCAGGTAGCGCAACAGGCCGGGAATGTGGAAGGTGAGCCCCACCGTGTTCTGTACGTGCCGCTTGACCTGGAACGGGAAGGAGGTCATCCAGCCCACGTCCACCGCCGCCTTGACGCGCTCATCCAGCGCGGCCAGCAGGAAACTGCGGTAGCCGCCCACCGAAAGGCCCACCGAGGCGATGCGGTTGGGATCCACTTCCGGACGCGAGCAGAGATAGTCGACGGTCCGCAGATCGTCCCACAGGATCACCCCGGGCCAACTGATGCCGGCGGTGAACAGGCTGCGGGCCACCAGTTGCTCATTCTGCCCCGAGCGCCGGTTGAAGGCTGCAATCTCCTCCTTCGACATGGAGGGCGGCCGGTCTTTGTAGGAGGCCGGATCGGAGCCGAGCACCAGGCGGCGCTCGCCCCAGTAGAACATGTCGATCACGGCGACTACGTAGCCGCGGCGGACCATCTCGACCGCCGTGCTGCGGCCGCCGTAGTACTGATCGCGGAACTCGCCCAGCACCGGATGCTCGCCGGGCCGGGCGGTGATCTTCTCCTTGCCGAACAGGTAGAACCCGCCGTGATCGTGCAGCGCCACAACGCCCGGCGCGCGGCCCTTGCGATCCTTCGGCAGCAGCACGAAAGCCGGCACGCGAATATCGGGCGTGGTTCTGAAGGTGAGGTGCTCCTCGATGTAGTCGCCGCGGTCCGTGCGGCTGATGAGTTGCGGGTCCGGAGCCGCCGGCGCCGGCGTGTAGAAGAGGTGATCGAGCACGCGCCGGCGGGCCGCCGGCTTCCACGACTTCAGGTCCCGAAACCGCGGCTGGAGGAAGGAGAGTTCCTGGCGGGCGGCGTCGGCCTGCCCCTGCACGAAGGGGTAGAGGCTGCCGATGTGGGATTCCTCCGGGGACGGGGCAGACTGGGCCCCGGCGGGGGCGGCCAGGGCCAGGCGGGAGAATTCTCTTCGGGAAAAGCGCATGGCCACGAGTGTCCCGCAAGCCAGGCGGCGGCGCAACGCGGACCTTGACACCACGAAGGCCCTCGTAGTAAAGTCTTCGTAGAAGAGTTTCGGTGACAGGCTACATAACCCCCAAACTCCCCCGTTGCGGGTTATGTAGCCTGTCACCGAAATACCACCATGCTACGACCGACCGCCGCGGAACTCGAGATCCTGGCCGTGCTTTGGGAGCGCGGGCCCTCCACCGTCCGGCAGGTCCACGACGCCCTCGCCCGCCGCAAGCCCGCCCTCTACACCACCGTGCTCAAGCTGCTCCAGATCATGACCGAAAAAGGACTCGTACGGCGGGACGAAAGCCGGCGGGCCCACGTTTACCGGGCCAGCCAGCCGCGCGAAGCGACCCAGCGACAGCTCGCCGGCGACCTGCTCCAGCGCGTCTTCGGAGGCTCGGCCCGCAGCCTGCTCCAGGGCGCGCTGGCGGCCAAGCGGGCTTCCCGTGAGGAACTGGACGCCATCCGCAGGCTGCTCGACGAATACGAGAGGGAATCCCCATGAGTACGCCGGCAAACTGGATTCATTCGCCGCAGGCCGAGGGCCTGGCCTGGGCCCTGGTGCACTTCCTGTGGCAGGGAGTGCTCGTGGCCGCGCTGCTGGCGGTCACGCTGGCTGCCTTCCGCCGCCGTCCGGCCACGTGGCGCTATGCCGCCGCCTGCGCGGCGTTGCTGCTGATGCCCGCCACCTTCGCGGTGACCCTGGCGCTGATGATTCCCGAGCGCGCCCGGACGGCCGCTCTCTGGCAGTGGTGGGATACGGCCGCACCCGCGGGCGGCCCCGATAGCGGATTCGCAGCGGGGTGGGCCGCAGGCTCGCCGTGGGCCGACCGCATCGTGTGGCTGGTGCCCGTATGGATGGCCTGCGTCCTGGTCCTGTACGCGCGGACGCTGGGCGGATGGCTGGCCGCGCGCCGCCTGCGCACCGCCGGCGCCTGGCCCGTGGAGGGTTTCTGGCAGGGTCGCCTGCACCAGGCGGCCGCCCGCCTGCGTATTTCAAAACCGGTACGCCTGCTCGAGTCCTGCCTGGCGGAAGCGCCGGTGGTGATCGGTTACTTCCGGCCGGTGATCCTGGTTCCCGCCGGCCTGCTGGCCGGTCTGCCGGCGGCGCAGATGGAGGCCGTTCTGGCGCACGAACTGGCTCATATACGCCGGCACGACTACCTGGTCAACCTGCTGGAAAACCTGGTGGAGGGGCTGCTGTTCTACCATCCGGCGGTATGGTGGGTTTCGGCCCGGATTCGAGCCGAGCGGGAGAACTGCTGCGACGACGTGGCGGTGGCTTGGTCCGGCGATGCCCGCGGCTATGCGGCGGCCCTGGCCGCGCTGGAGGAAAGACGGTGGCCGCCCGAGCCCGCGCTGGCCGCCACGGGAGGAAGACTGATGGACCGGATCCTGCGGCTGTTGAACCGGGAAACGCCGCGCCCGGCGGCCGCCCCTGTTCTCGGGGCCGCCCTGCTGCTGGTGCTGGCGGCCTGGATGGCTTTCGCGTGGAACCCGCCAACGCAGACCGCGGCGGCCGGCCCATTGGCTTCGCCTTACGAGAAGTGGGTGAAAGAGGACGTCGCCTACATCATCACGGCGAGGGAGCGGAAAGCCTTTCAAGCCCTGGCTACCGGCGAGGAGCGGGAGCACTTCATCCAGCAGTTCTGGCAGCGCCGCGATCCGACTCCCGGCACTCCGCGCAACGAATTCAAGGACGAGCACTATCGCCGCATCGCCTATGCCAACCAGCGCTTCCCGGGGACCAACATGCCGGGATGGACGACCGACCGCGGGCGCATCTACATCACTTTCGGACCGCCCGACGAGATCGAGTCGCATCCCGGGCCGAGCAGCGGATTCCCGTACGAGGTCTGGCTCTACCACTGGCTGGAAGGTCTGGGCAGGAACCTGGAAGCCTGGTTCGTCGATCCGGAGAACACGGGCGACTACCGGCTGACGCCCGCGCCCCGGCGCCAGTGACGCCGCGCGCTTGCCAACGGGCGCCCGGAGAGTGTCTCCTGGTAGTGGGAGGCTGTTCTGAACAAAGCGGTATTTCTCGATCGCGACGGCGTGCTGGTGCGTCCGGTTGTCCGCAACGGCTACGCCTATGGCCCGCTCGCCCTGGAGGATTTCCGGATTCTGCCCGATGTGGCCGGGCCGGTGCGCCGCATCCGTGAAGCCGGCTATCTGACGGTCCTGGCCACCAACCAGCCGGGCATCTCCCGCGGCATGCGGGACTGGGAGACGCTGAGCCGCATGCACGCGCTCCTGCGGGAAACCGTTCCCCTGGATGCCGTCATGGTGTGTCCCCATACCGACCGGGACGGCTGCGAATGCCGCAAGCCCAAAGCGGGGATGCTGCGCGAAGCGGCCGCCCGCCTCTCGATCGACCTGGCGGCGTCGTACTTCGTGGGCGACACGGACCGGGACGTGGAGGCCGCCCTGGCCGCCGGAGTCACTCCCGTCCTGCTGGATACCGACTACAACCAGGGCGTGACCGCGGCGCACCGGGTGGCCAGCCTGGAGGTTGCCGCCGACCTGATTACGCGCCGCTGATCAGCGGTTTAGACGCCCGGTCCGTTCCAGCCAGTGGCGGAACATGGCGGTGAAGTCCCGGGCTTGGGCGCCGGTGCGCAGTTCCTCCACCGCGAACTTCGTCTTGCGGCTCCAGTTGGGATGCTGCGAGGTGGTTCCCGGCAGGTTTTGCTGCCCGGTCTCCTTGGTCAGGTCCTCCTGGTTCAACAGCATGAGCATGGAGGGTGTCTGGGCCAGAAACCCGACCGCCGCGTTGTGCAGCTCGCCGGTCAGTTCCGGTATGCTGGCGGCGGAGCGCGGGACGGAATCCGGCAGCAGCCGGTGGCGAAAGAAAAGGTCCAGAAGTGCCTGTTTCTCGCGGCCGCGCTGCTCCAGTTGGGCACGGTAGGATTGCTCGTCGGGCAGAATGCCGGCCCGGCGGCGCGCCTCGATATCCTCGTTCGACCAGAAGCCCGCCAGGGTCGGCAGGTCGTGCGTGGTGATGGAGACCAGGGACTGAGCGGGATATTCGCCGGGCGACCGGAAACTGCCGTCCTGGTTCTTCTCGAAGTAGAGCAGCCGGTAGCTCAGGATCCCGAACCGCGCCAGCGTCTCGCGGATGCGCGGCTCCACCGTGCCCAGGTCCTCTCCCACTACCACCACCCTGTTGCGCACGCTCTCCAGCGCCAGGATGCGGAGCATCTCCTCCCAGTGGTCCTTCACGTAAGCGCCGCAGGAGGCGTCCAGCCCGTCCGGAATCCAGTAGAGTCGGAAAAAGCGCATCACGTGATCGATGCGCAGCGCCCCCCCGTGCCGGCAATTCTTGCGCATGGATTCGGCGAACAGGTGATAGCCCTCGTCCCGGTGCTCCTGATGGTTGGGAGGAGGAAATCCCCAGTTCTGGCCCTTGGGCGAGAAATCGTCCGGCGGCGAGCCGACCTGGCATCCGGAGACGTAGAAGCGGCGATAGGCCCACAGGTCGGCTCCGCAGCGGTCGGTGGCCAGTGCGAGGTCGTGGTAGAGGCCCAGGGCCAAACCTTTCCGTTTGGCGTGCTCCTGAGCGGCGGCCAGCTGCAGATCCAGCTGCCACTGCACGTACTTGTAGAACAGGACCGAGCGCCAGTGCTTGTCGTGGAAGGCGCGCACGGCTTCCGAGCCCGGGTCGCGGTACGGCTCGGGCCAGTCCGGCCAGATCCATACATCCGGATTGCGCCTGTGAACGTGCTCGTCCAGCGCGCAGTAGGTGGCGAAGGAATCCAGCAGGCTGCCTTCCCGCTCGATGAACTCCTCGAAGGCCGCCCAGCGCTCGGAGCCCTTTGCCCGGGCTCGTAGAAACGAGGCGAACATCAGCTTCAGGAAGCGCAGCTTGAGGCAGTGCACCCGCTCGTATTCGACGAATTCGGAGGAGCGCAGGGCTTCGATTTCGGCCTGGACCTCGGGTCTCTTCCACAGGCGCAGCACCTGGGCGGAGGCTTGAAAATCCTCAATGGCTTCGACTTCCAAATAGATGACGTTCTGATAAAAGGTCGAGAGCGGCAGGTACGGGCTGCTGTTGTACGGGCGGCGATTGTGCAGCGCGTGCAGAGGATTCAGGGCGATGAAGCTGGCGCCGGCGTCGTCCCCCGCCCACTGGGTCAGGACCCGCAGGTCTCCGAAATCGCCGCAGCCCCAGTTGCGCGCGGACCGCAACCCGTACAGGCTGACTGCCACACCCGCCATGCGGTCGCCGCGCTGCAGCCGCTCCGGAAGGTAGGCGCGGTCCGGAGTGAGGATCAGGCGCATGCGGGCGCTTCGCTCTCCTCCGGGGGGGCCGACGGCTACGCACAGGTCATGGTATCCGAGCGGCAGGGAATCGGGAAAGACAATGCGCTTCTCGACATAGCGCCGGCCATCCACTTCGGCCGAACCGCGCTCCGGCAGGCCTGCCAGGAGAACCTCGTAGCGGTCCGTGGTACGGTCTTCGCGGTGAATTTCCACCCGGGCCGCGGCGCCGGCAAGTTCGGCCGGCAGCCGGACAGGTACCTCCCTGGGCACCGCGTTGGCGCTCAGAACCATGCAGGGAGCCAGCAGGCTGCTCCACTGGGAGCGGTAGCGCCGGTCCAGCGCCGTCTGAATCTGGAAGGAGTCGCCGCAGGGAACTCCCAGGGCCGTCAGGATGGCGCGCTTGGTGTCCGCACCGGTCTCATGCCGGCGGCCCCAGATGTCCCAAAAACCGGGTTCGACACCCCAGTCAAGGGCCGCGCGATCAAGTAGTTGGGTGTAGGTTTCGGACATGCCCCGTCCTTTTCGATTGTACCGGACACGGTTTGTTCATGAGAGAATGGGCGTGTATGGGGGTACCATTCGCCAGCGGTCCCGCGGAGTTGTTCGCCCGCATCGACGACGACTTTCTCGAGAGAGCCGCCGCCGACGGCATCCTGCTGACCAGCCTGGACAAAGCCCTGAACTGGGCGCGCAAGAATTCGATCTGGCCGATGACCTTCGGGCTGGCCTGCTGCGCCATCGAGATGATGGCGATGACCGCCTCGCGGTTCGATATCGCCCGTTTCGGCGCCGAGGTCTTCCGGGGTTCGCCCCGGCAGGCGGACCTGATGATTATCGCCGGGCGGGTGTCCAACAAAATGGCCCCGGTCACCCGGCAGTTGTACGAGCAGATGCCGGAGCCCAAGTGGGTGATTTCCATGGGCGCCTGCGCTACTTCGAGCGGGGTCTTCAACAATTACGCTCTCGTTCCGATCAACCAGGTGATTCCCATTGACGTCTACGTCCCTGGCTGCCCGCCGCGTCCCGAACAGCTCATCTACGCCATCATGCGGCTCCAGGAAAAGATCCAGCGCCAGCAGGGCACGGTGCGGGAAGCCCTCAACCTCTAATCCCTGAATCCCTCGCGCCAAGTCACGGCCCTTCGCCGGGAAGCCCCGCCGGTTCAGCGCGCCGGCGGATACAGAAAAGCCCCGGAGTTGGGAACCCCGGGGCTTTGCTGAGAGGGGCTGGCGGCGAGCTGGGTCTCGCCGCCGGGGATGCATTTACTAAGTCTGGGACTTAGGTTATGTATGTCCTTTACAGGGCATTTCGGTTACCATTCCGGCGCGGCTCCCATCCCCCGCATTTCAAAGCTCCGCGCCCGATTCTCCGCAATGCTCTCCGCGTAACAGCACCCAGTTGGGGTTCTTAGCGCACCCACCGCCCGGTGAGGCGTGCCTCGATCTCCTCTGTGATTCGCTCTGGTGTCCGGTTTCCGTCCACCCGGAGGTACTCCCCGGAGGCGTAATACTCCACCAGCGGCGCGGACTGCTCCTCGTAGGCCCGCAGCCGCTGCCGGATCACGTCCTCACAGTCGTCTTTCCTTTGGGTCAGCTCGCCGCCGTCGTCGTCGCAATAGCCTTCCTTGAGGGGCGCCTGGTGCAGGAGGTTGTAGATCCGTCCGCACTGGGGGCACTGGCGCCGGGCGCACAGGCGCTCGACCAGGGCCGATTCGGGGACGTCGATGTGAACTACTACCGGAGCGGGAAGTCCCTGTTGTTTCACCAGCGCGCCCAGGAAGTCGGCCTGAGCCACGGTGCGCGGATACCCGTCCAGGAGGAAGCCGGACTGGCAGTCGGGCCTGGAAAGGCGGCTGGCCACCACCTGGTTGACGATCTCATCGCTCACCAGCCCGCCGCTGGCCAGGATCGAATTGACCCGCTGTCCCAGTTCGGTTCCGGCCCGGCACTCCGAACGGAACATCTCACCGGTGGAGATGGCGGGAATTCCCAACATCGCGGCGATGTAGCGCGCCTGCGTCCCCTTGCCGCACCCGGGCGGGCCGAAAAGTAAGAGAGTCAAATGTCCTCCATTCAACGGTTTTCAGGCAATCAGATCCTGACATCCAGAAGTCGTTCCTGAATGAAAAGGCTATCGTAGGCCGGCCGGCAGGGTCAAGCCGGGGCCGCCTGGCGGCCGCCAGGACTCCCCGGGAGATCACAAGTACTAGAACTGGTTAATGGAATCCAGGCTGGCATTGCGGCCAGTACGGATTTATCCTAATTGGGAGTCAACTTGAGGACGCGGCTCTATTTTTGGGAGGCCTACTGATGAGGTATTTCAAGCTCCAATCGCTCCTGCTCGTCGGCCTGCTGGCGCTGGCGGTTTCTCCGGTGGCCGCCAGCACGGTCACGTACACCTTCACGGGCGATTTCATGGGCATCATGCAGAGTGCGCCGATCGTGAACCCGGCCAATTTCGCCGGCACTACGATCTCAGGCTCATTCATCTGGGACACCATCGGCATGGACCCGAGCCAACAGTTTCAGGGAACCTGGGCGGTGCCCTCGTATCCGATGGGGATTGAGGCAACCGTGAAGGGCCTGCAATACGCGAGCGATCCCCGCGCGACACAGGCAGCATTCGCGCTGGACATGTTTTTGAGCCAGTTCGGCCCGAGCTGGAATGCCGGCACCATGACCATGGTCAAGATCAATGGCCTGATGAGTTACTACGGTTGGGGCTTGCTGGGCCTGGCGACCGGCCCCATGTTCCCGGGTGGCAACGGGACGTGGCCGCTGGGTGGCCTACCCTGGCTGGGTATGGGGGGCCTGATTGTCGGCAACCTGTACAGCCTCAATCCCGACCCCGGTAACTTCTGGGTGGCGGGCCTGCTGTCCTTCACTCCGGACCTGTCCGCGTTCTACGGGGTTTTCTACTCCATCGACGCAACCTCCCAGATCCCGGAACCGGCCACGTTCATCCTGTTGGGCGCCGGGTTGGCGGGTCTGGCCTGGTGGGGCAGACGCAAAGTTTCCTAGTCTCCTTCCTGACCTTCACCAACTGAAGCGATTGATCGGCCAAGAGAGCGAACCGCGAGGTTCGCTCTTCTTGTTATGGCGGGCCCCGAGCGAGCCTTCCCGAGCTGTCATCCAGGGCATTCGAGCGGCAACCCGGCGATTGTCGTTCCCCAGGTCCCCATCGGTCCGCTCGGAACGCCGTCCCGCGCCGGACTGTGACTAGCCGGCCGGGCGGCTCTCAAGCTGCTTCCGGCGCTCGTTCCGTGCATGCCAGCAGGCATTGGCCAGCGTCACTCCCAGGATCAGCACGCCCCCGGACAATCCCCAGCCGCTCGGCCGCTCACCGTGCAGCAGCCAGGCCCACACCGGGTTCAGAGCAGGTTCAATCAACAGCAGCGTCGAGACCTCAAACGCCGGCAGGCGCCGCACGGCGCGGGTCAGGCAAAGATAAGCGAGACCGATCTGAAAGACTCCCAGGTATCCGACCGCCAGCAGGTCGCGCGGGGCGACGCCGGTCAGCGGCAGGGAAAAAGGCAGACAGCCGAGGAAAGCGATGACATTCCCCGTCACCACCGCCGGCATCGATGAACCCAGTCCCTGCTTTGCCAGCCAGCGCAAGCCGCCCACGGTGAGCGCCCAGAACACGCCGGACAGAACCGCCACCTGGTTGCCCAGCCGGGGGCTGGGCGCTGTCGCGGCTGCCTGCTCGGAACCGAGGAAGAACAACGCCACGCCCAGCAACAGCCCGGCAATCAGCCACAGGTCGCTCCGCCGGATCCGCTCCTTAAGCAGCCAGGGGCCCAGTAGCAGCATGTACAGAGGCGCTGTAGACTGCAGAAAGATCGCGTTGGCTGCCGTCGTCAGCTTGGTCGCCGCCACGAACAGAACCATGGTCGAGGCGTAGGCCGCGCCCACCGGCAGAAACCTCCAGTTCCATCCTTTGCGAGCGCCGGGGACCAGGAGGCACAGCGCCGCGGCAGCCACGGCGGACCGGAATCCGGCCACCTGCCAGCTTGAAAACCGGGTGGCTTTGATCGCCGCGCCCCCGGTGGAAAACAGCACCGCCGCCGCCAGGACCAGCAGCCGGCTCACCGTGACGGAAACCTCGCCTGGCTCGGGGATGGCGCGGGCTGGCCGAGGATTCATGGAGGGTGCCGGATCCTCAATTGTAAGAGATCCGGCGCCACAGCCGAGCCGCGTGCCTATCCGGGCTCGATGGCTTCCTCCGCCGTCTGCCCTCCGGCCGTGCGGCGGCGCCAGATGTCCACCAGCGCCGCCGCCAGGGCCAGGACCACGGGCCCCAGGACCAGGCCGGCCGCCCCGAATACGATCAGGCCGCCGACGATCGCCAGGAACACCGGCAAGGTGTGGAGCCGCATGCGGTTGCCCACCAGTATGGGATACAGCAGATTGTCAATCAGGCTCACCACCAGCGTGCCCCAGGCCGTCAGAATCAGCCCCTTCCCCCAGCTTCCGTCCAGGACCAGGTAGACGGCCGCCGGCACCCAGACGACGAAGGGACCCAGCACCGGCACCACAGCCGCCAGCGCCATCACGAACCCCCATAGAACCGGGGCCGGCAGTCCCAGCCACCAGAACATCAGGCCTCCGAGCAGGCCCTGCACTCCCGCCACTGCCAGGTGGCCGTACACGGTTCCATAGACCGTATCCCGTACGCGCTGGAAGACCTCGTCCGCCTCCTCGTGGGAGAGCGGCACCAGGCTTCGCAGGCCCCGAAGCACCCGTCCCCGGTCCCGGAAAAAGTAGAACAGTGCGAAAAGAGAGACCAGGAGCTGGGCCACGGCCCAGAGCGAGCCGGTAAGCAGGGAGGGCAGGTGAGCCCGCAGCGCCTCCTGCACGCGCGCAATCTCCTGGCGCACGTTGAGGTGCGACTCGGCCCAGCGCCATATGGGCGCCAGCCGCGGGAGTTGCTCCGGAAGCGCGCTCCATGGCCCCGGTTGGTCTTCGAGCCTCGCGATGCCCTCGCCGGCCTGATCCACCAGCCGGTGCAGCAGCAGGAAGCCCGGGCCGATGATCAGCAGCGTCACCACGAAGACAGCCAGCCCGGCCGCCAGGTCCCGCCGCTGGATGCGCCGCCGCAGCCATTCGTGCACCGGGCCGGCCACCACCGCCAGCGCCAGGGCCCAGGTGAGCGCGGGAAGGAAAGGCTTGACCAGCAGCAGGCAGACGTACAGGATCAGAAGCGACGCCGCGACCAGGGTCAAGGTGAGCAGGCGCTCGCGCGAAAACCATCCGTTGGCGGCCGGGCGGATCTGGTGGTTGCTCTCCACCCGAACATCGCTGCTCAAATCAGGCCGCCTTGCGCTTCGGACCGGAGATCGACTTGCCGGCCTCCCGCGCCCGCGCGGATTCCCGCTGCGCCTTCCTTCGCGCGGCCTCCGAGTACCGGCCCTTCTTGGGAGGTGGTAGCTTCACGCCTGATCGCCGCGCCTTGGAGAGGCCGATGGCGATGGCCTGCTTCCTGGAGGCGGCGCCGTGCTTCCCCTCTTTGACGTGCTCCATCTCTTCGCGCACGAATTCGCCTGCCTGGGTCGTGGGCGCCTTGCCCTCCCGGGCCTTCCTCCGGGCCCTTTCGACGGTTTTCTTCTCGGGCATTCCCCTGTCCCTCTAAAAGGGCCCGGTGCAATTGGCCGGCCATTCACAGCCATCCGCCGGCCGGGGAGGCGGCACGGGTACGCCCTTGCACCTTTTCCCGTCGGGCGAGTACGCACTGCGGCAGAAGCCGCCGGAGGGCCGTTTCTGCAATCGGAGCAAGTGCCTGCCCCCGCTTACCGAGGCCAGGCTGGAGAGTACGAACGGCGGCCCGCCGCGCTCCGTCATCGTCAACCCCGCCGTGCTCGAATACGAGACCCTGATTGCGCTGAACCAGTTGAAGGTCCACCGGACTGCCACTGTGACCCTGGCGCTCCAGAGCATCGCGATGTCCTTTCCCGCGGCCGGCCATCCAGCCATGGTCGGGGCCGGACTGCTGGGGAGAAAAACTGAACACCGGGCTGGCGATCGCCGGCACCCCCCGCCGTCGCCGCGGACGTGGTGGGCGCCAACCTGCCCGGGTTCCACGCTTCGGCCGCGGGTCACATCCGAAAAGCGGGCCTTCCGGGCGTGGGCGAGACGGACCTGAGCCGGATCGAGTTTCCGGCCATGTCCTTGAAGGAGGGTTTCGAGGCTTTCACGGCGGCGGTTTACGGAGCGCCGCTCCGCATGCAGACGGCCTGAAGATCCGGGCTAGAAGCCTTCCAGCAGGTGGCCCATCTTCTCGCGCTTGGTACGCAGGTAGTTCTCCCGGAACCCGACCGGCTCCGCCACGCAGGGAACCCTCTCGGTCACCCGGATCCCCGCGCGCTCCACCGCCTGGACTTTCTCCGGGTTGTTTGAGAGAAGGCGCACCTTGTGCAAGCAGAAGTACCGGAGAATCTCCGCGGGCAATTCGTAGTTCCGGAGGTCGGCCTCAAAGCCCAGTTGCTCGTTGGCTTCCACGGTGTCGGCGCCGTGATCCTGCAGCTCATAGGCCTTCAGCTTGTTCAGCAGCCCGATGCCCCGCCCTTCCTGGTGCTCGTAGATCAGCAGGCCGCAGCCTTCCGCCGCCATGCGGTTCAGAGACTGCTCCAGCTGGGCCTGGCAGTCGCACCGCAGGCTGTGGAACACATCGCCCGTAAGGCACTGGGAATGAATGCGGACCAGGGGGCCGTCCTGGGGCCTGGACAGGTCGCCCATGCTCAAGACGACGGCTTCCTCCACGCGATCCCCGCTGCGGCCCTCGAAACCGTAGATCCGGAACAAGCCGAACTCGGTGGGAAAGTCGGCTTCGGCCACTTTTTCGAGACGAAATACCGCGGAACCGGGCATGTGCAACTTCTGGGGCTTAAGTATCCCATTATAATGGGTTGCTGCTGCCCATGGAGACCGCCCTACGGCGGCGGGGCCAGCATTCCGTAGCCGATGCAAGAGACCTACCTGGCCATTCTGTTGCTAAAGGTCGGCGTGGTGGCCGCGCTCGCCAGCATCCTGGTTCGCGCCAAGGCCGTGAGAAAGCTCTTGTTGCGCGAAGAGCGCACCCTCAACCAGCGCCTGCGGCTGTCTTTGTGGTTTTCGCTGATCTTCGCCACCGGGGTGGCCGCCCGGGTGATCACTCGCGGGTACCAGGCCGTGGACCTGGGCCTGGAGGCCAGCGTCCTCGCCGGGATCCTGGGAGGCTACGTGACCGGGCTGCTCTCCGGAGTCCTGATCTCCCTGCCGGCCGTATTCAACGGCGAGTACCTGACCCTGCCCCTGCTGGCCGGGATCGGCGTCACCGGCGGCCTCATCCGGGATTGCGCTCCCGATCCCGACGACATCTGGCACTTTTCGCCCCTGCTGAACGTAAACCCGTACCGCCTGTGGCGGGACCGGGAGGCGCGCCGGAGAACCGCTTTCCACGGATTGCTGCTGCTGGCCGTCCTGGCCGCGGAGTTCCTCCGGCAGACGCTCGGGTTCTTTTTCGGTCCGGAACGCCTCTTCCGCCTGGCGCCGCTGGCCGTTCATCCCCTGAATATCGCGGCAGTCTACGCGGCCACCCTGTTCGCGGTGACCCTGCCGCTGAAGATCTGGAACAACACCCGCAACGAGAAAAAGCTGGAGGACCAGGCGCGCTTGCTGGTGGAAGCCCGGCTGCAAGCTCTCTCCAGCCAGATCAACCCGCACTTCCTGTTCAATACGCTCAACTCGGTCTCCTCGCTGATCCGCACCGATCCGCACCAGGCCCGCCTGGTGGTGTTCAAGCTCTCCCGCATCCTCCGGCGCCTGCTTCGCAAACACGAGAATTTCAACCCCCTCCGGGAGGAGCTCACCTTCATCGAAGATTACCTGGCCATCGAGATGGTTCGCTTCGGGGAGAAGCTGCGCTTTGAGAAGGAAGTGGACCCGGAGACGATGGACCTGGCGGTACCCAGCATGCTGCTGCAACCTTTGATTGAGAATTGCATTAAGCACGGATTAAGCGGCAAAGTAGAGGGAGGCACCATCCGGCTGAGTTGCCGGGTCACCGGCGACCGGCTCCGCCTGGTAGTGGAAGACGACGGCGTGGGCATTCCGGAAGCGAAGCTGGCCACTCTGTTCGAGCGCGGCATCGGCATCAGCAGCGTGAATGAGCGGCTGAAGGTTCTGTTTAGCACCGATTACAGGCTGTATATCGATAGCAAGCCAGGCCGCGGCACCCGCATTGAAATTGAAGTGCCCGAATTGGCGACGCAAATGGCGACTGCTGTTTAACGGTAATTACTCAACGAGGAGCACTCATTGCAACTGTCTGGAAACGGCTGGCCGGTCAACGGGATGCCGGCCACCCTCGCAGGGCGTACACGCCGCGTCTACGACACCGTCGCACGCGTTTATCCCATATCCACCATGCTGTTTCACTCCCTGGCGCACCGCTGTGCGTTGGATGCCGCCGGAATCGAGGACGGCATGCGAGTTTTGGAAGTGGCCACGGGCTCCGGGGAGATGTTCCGCCGCCTGGTGCGTGCGAACCCCAGAGGCTGCACGGTGGGAGTGGACATCTCTCCCAACATGGCCGCTCGCGCTCAGCGGATCGCCCGCCGGAACTTCCCCGGCGCGGCTGCCGTCTGCCAGGCGGTGGACGCGCGCCACATGCCCTTTCGCGATTCCAGTTTCGATGCCGTCGTCTGCTGTTACCTGTTGGAGTTGCTTTCGGCCGAGGATATCGAGCGAACGGTCCGCGAGTTCCATCGCGTGCTGCGCGACCCCGGCCGGCTCACTCTGGTGCTGATCGGCCAGAACACCTCGGGCTTCAACCGCGTCTATCGCGTGGCCGGTTCCCTCGCCCCCGCCTTCTGGGGACGTCAGGTGGCCGACGGGATCCCCGGATTGATCGAATCCCACCGGTTCCGTATCTTGAGCGACCGCGCCGTCCGGCAGGGATTCTATCCCTCCCGGGTTCTGGTGGCTCGCAAGATCGGCCGCTGAATCAGGGCTGGAAAGGCCAGACCCCGGTGGTGCTGTACCCTCCGTCCACCGCGATGACCTGTCCGGTGATGTACCTGGAACCGGCTCCTGCCAGAAAGACCGCCAGAGGGGCAATGTCTTCCGGCTTGCCGGGGACCGGGTTGGCCTGTACCCCCCGAATCCATTCGTTCATCTTCGGATCCTGCCACATCGCCCGGTTCAAGTCCGTAATGATAAACCCCGGAGCGATGCAGTTGACCTGGATGCCGTACTTGCCCCACTCCGCCGCCAGCACCTTCGCAAGCTGCGCCAGGGCGCCCTTGGTGATGGCGTAAACGGAAAGGTAAGGCAATCCCAGGATCGACATCAGGCTGCCGATGAAGATGATCTTTCCCCCGCGCCCGGCGGCGATCATGCGGCTCCCCACCCGCTGGGTCAGTTCCATCAGCCCGTGCAGGTTGGTCTGCAGCAGGGAATCGTACTCCTGGCGGGTGTACTGCTCGAACGGCTTGCGGAGGTTCGCGCCGGCGACGTTCACCAGGATGTCTACCGGATCGAGCGATTCGGCGGCGGCCCGGATGGACTCCGAACTGGCCACGTCCAGCGCCAGCGCCCCGGCCTGCCACCCCTGCTCTCTGAAGCGGGCGGCATGGGTGTTCAGCTTGTCGATGGACCGTGCCGCCAGGATCGTCCGCGCGCCCGCCGCCGCCATGGCTTCCGCGATCGCCAGTCCGATGCCGCGGCTGGCGCCGGCGACGAGCGCAGTCTTTCCTTGCAGCGAGAAGATGTTGTCCATGTTCACGAATTCCTTAGGGCGGAGTCCTATTGTAGTCCACCCGAGGCTCACGGTTGGGCGAACAGCGTCACCCGGTACCTGAAGACCACCGGCCGGCCGGGCTCGAAACGGTAGGACTGGAGTCCGGGAAAGGCGACGCCCAGATAGCCGTAGTGCCTCAGGCACCAGCCGTTGGGGAAGGCCGGGTTGGACGGGTGGACCTCGATGCGCGCCCCCGCGCGCCTGCCCTGAAACACCGCGCTCAACTGCGCCCAGCGATGCGGCGCCAGGTTGGTGTCTTCCTTCTCGGCTCCGGCATCCGTTTCGATCACCGTATTCTCGCGCGGGGCGAAGCGGAAACCGAAACCGCTGTAGC
The DNA here is from genome assembly GCA_020852755.1 of Bryobacterales bacterium. Lineage (GTDB taxonomy): Bacteria > Acidobacteriota > Terriglobia > Bryobacterales > Bryobacteraceae > JADZAF01. Next base: position 18,860 of record JADZAF010000057.1, on the reverse strand, counting down.
CGCGGTCGGGGCTGCCGGAGATCTCCACCGGCCCGTCCACGGCCTCCAGGGTGAGGACGAAATCGATTTCGCGGCGCTGAAGCCTGGCAGGGAAGGCGGTGATGTCGACCGTTTCCTTCATCACGCGCCGCTCCCCGGCAAACCACCCGTTCTCCAGCGCCAGGCGCGCGGATCCGGTTCCCGCATCCCGCTTCAGCCAGCGCAGGAAGCGGTGATGGATTCCCTCGATGGTCCACAGGTCGTGGACTTCGCCGGCCGCCCGCACCACTCGCCAGGCCCAGAAGATGCCCCGGTGATGGTAGTGATCCTTGGGAAAGTCATCGCTCAACAGCGTGCCGTCCGGTGCGTAGACCGGATGCAGATACGAGGATCTCCGGAACTGCTCCGGCACGCCCGGTTTGAGCTTGGGACCGTAGTTGTAGACGAAGACCGTCTTTCCGTTCTCGGCCAGTTCCAGCGAACCATCCCCGGCCGGCCGGAGAGCAAACCGGTCGGCGGCCGGCGCGGCGGCGCAGAGCAAAAGCAGCGGAAGCAGCGCTCTCATCGACCGGATCTCACTTTGTCCTCGTCCACGTCCACACCCAAACCCGGGCCGGCCGGCACTTCCATCTGCCCGTTCCTGACCTCCAGCGGCTTGCGCAGGACAGTGCCGCCCAGGAACTGGGGGCCGTTCAAGGCGGCCGGATATTCAAGGCCGTACGCCGCGTAGAGGATCAGCGACGCCGCCAGCGAAACGTCGGGATCCGTGATCCCGCTTCCCAGGAACATCAGGCCGGCGTCCTTCACGATTTCCACCTGGCGCCGCGCGGCCCACAGGCCGGCGGTGCGGCCCGGCTTCATGGCCACCCCGTCCAGCAGGCCCAGGCGGATAAATTCGATCAGCTCCACCGTGGAGACCACGCCTTCGTCCATGATGATGGGCAGAGCGCCCTGTCGCTTCAGCTCGCGGAACCCGCTCAGGCGGTTCGACGGCACCGGCTGCTCGAGCACGGCCACTCCCGCGTCGGCCAGCCGGGGCGCGGCCCACAGGGCCGCCGAAAGCTCATAGCCGCCGTTGGCGTCGGCCCACAGGAATCCATCCGGCGCCAGCTTCTTCACCCGCCGGCACATCTCCAGGTCGAACCGGGGATCGGGCGCCACCTTCACATTGAAATTGCGGTAGCCCTTCGCCCAGCCCTGCTCCACCAGCTTTTCGGTCTCCTCGACAGACTGCGGATTCACCGTCCAGCTCACGGTGATGCGGGGCAGGGCCGCGCGCCCCCAGCGCCCGGGCAGGCTCTGGCCCGTGATGCGGCCCGCCAGATCGTGCAGGGCCAGATCGATGCCGGCCTTGGCGATGGGCATGCCGGTCGAGAAGGAAGGCGCGACGGCCCGGTTCATGGCGGCATGGGCCCCGGCCAGGTCGAAAGGGTCGCGGCCGGTTAGAACCGGCGCCAGGTACCTCTCGAGGGTCGAAATCACCGACTCCTGCGTCTCGTAGCTCCAGCTCGGGCTCGGAACACTCTGTCCCCAGCCGAAGGCGCCGTCTTCCGCGGTGATCTTGACGAGTACGGTGGGACGTTCAGGCTTGGCGAAGAACTTGAAGTGCCCGGTGATCGGATAGATCGCCGGGAACACCTCGACTTTGGCGATCCGGCGGCCTGCGCCGCGCAACCGCGAAGCAGTCTCGAACAGAAGTTGGCGCCTGGTCAAGATTACACATAGTACAGCCCCCGGTCGCCGGCGGGCAACCGCGGTCCGGCGGAAAACGCTTCACCGGACCGCGCGTTCGCCGGGCGCCGCATTGACGGCCTAAACTGCTCGCCGGCCGGACAACAGGTTGATCACCAGCACCACGACAGCCAGCACGAGCAGGATGTGAACGAATCCTCCCAGCGTGTACGAACTCACCAGGCCCACCAGCCACAGCACGAGGAGAATCACAAAAATCGTCCAGAGCATAACCCCTCCGTGAGGAAGCGATGCAATCCACAGACCGCCCGGCGGCAAAGCGCCTCCCGAGGTGTCTTCCCCTTCACCAGCCCGAGCTTTTGGTGAGCGGAATTCCGGCTCGCGGCCACTATCTGAAATGGGAATTGCGCCGATGTTCAGACTTTGCCTGCTCGTTCTGCTCGTCCCTGTCCTGGCAGTCGCGGAGGAGACCGAGGGCGCCCGGATCGAATACGCCGGCGGAACCATGGCTTCTCTTCCGCAAGGGTCCGGAGGCCGCATGGACCTGTCGCGCGGAGATGCGCTGCGCATACGGGTCAGGGACTCTCTGCTGGAGATCCCCTACGCGAGCATCAACCTGCTCGAGTACGGCCAAAAGGTGGACCGCCGGCTGGTGGAGAGCATCGTCATCTCGCCGTTGCTGCTGCTGGCCAAGAGGCGCAAGCATTTCCTTACCCTCGGCTTCACCGGCGCAGACGGGCGGCAGCAGGCCCTCGTGTTTCAGGTACACAAGGGGGCGGTGCGCGCGGTGCTGGCGGGGTTGGAGGCCCGGACCGGCCGCCGGGTGGAGTATCAGGACGCCGAAGCGCGCAAGGCGGGTAAGGGCTGACGGAGCCTCAGAGCCCCGAAGCGGGGCATGCCGGCCACGGCGAGAAGCCCATCACCAGCGTGCTGCGCTGCACCCACAGCTTCTCTTCGCGCTCGCCCATCCGGGTGGTGATGATCACGCCGGAACCGCACGACCGGCTCTTGACGATCTCCGCCTCGCCCGGCTTCGAGTTCAGACTGCCGCCTCCCCAGTCTTCCATAAAGCGCTCAAAAGAGTAATCGCGGCACGGTTCTTCCTTGGAGCAGCCCCACAGCTGGTAGGCGCCTGTGTAGTCCTGCCGGGCGAGCATCTCGTAGAAGCGGCGCACCTGCCGCTCCTCGCGATAGTTCTTGAACAGATAGTAGAGAACGGAGCCCGCGATCGCCAGAATCAGTAGAGAGAGCAGGGTGCGTTTGATGATCTTCTCGCGCCGCTCCTCGCCTTCTCCGTATCGGTCAAGGTAACCCATGCATTTCACTCGAACCCGCTCGCGCAGCGGGCCCGCCTACTTGGCCGGATAGGTCTTGTCGTATTCGGCCAGGGCTTCTTTGGTGATGTCCAGGGCGGGCTTGAAGTAGACCGTATTGGAAATATCGATGACCACGTCCAGGCCTTTGGCGCCCGCGATCTTGCCGACTACTTCCGACATGCGCTGGCTGCTGCGAGTCAGGATGTCGTTGCGCTCGCGGTCCACTTCGGCCTGCAGGTCTTCGGTGAGCCGCTGCAGTTCGCGCTGCTTCCTCTGGCCGCCGGCCATGAGGTCGGCTTCGGCCTGGGGCGTCAACTTACCCTGGCCGGCCTGCAGTTTCTGCTGAAGGTCCTGGATCTCTTTCTGAAGCTGTTCGATCCTGGTCTGCCGCGGTTTGTACTTGGCTTCCAGCTCGGCGGAGGCTTTCTGGATCTCCGCCGATTCCAGCACGGCCCTTTGCAGGCTGATGACAGCGACCTTCGACTGCGCTGGGGCCAGAGAGGCGGCCAGTAGAATGCCGGCCCCGAGCAAGGGCAGCCGAACCTTCCCGTTTCGAGACATAAGCTGTCGCTAAACTCCTACTGATAAATACACTTCCAGGTTAACACAGGGGTGCGGAGAGCGGACCCGGCAGGCTATGCCAGAACGGCCAGGATCTCGTCCTCGCGCAGGATCAGATACTCGTCGCCCTCGAGCTTGATTTCCGAGCCGGAATACTTGCCGAACAGGATGCGGTCGCCTACCTTGACATCCGGCGGAACGCGCTCGCCGTTCTCCAGCAGTTTGCCGTCCCCTACGCCCATCACTTCACCCTGTTGGGGCTTTTCCTTGGCGGTATCGGGAATGATGATCCCCCCGCTGGCGGTTTCGGCTTCCTCGATTCTCTTGATCAGCACGCGGTCGTGTAAAGGACGAAGGTTCATGGTAGCTCCTTGGGAAGTTAGCCGCACCGGCAGGTGCGCCTCTACAGTCTAGCATGCAGCCATTCCCGCGAGACGGTCACCACCTGCCCGGCGGTGACGCGAGTCATACAGCGGTGGTCGATGGGGCACTCCCGGAGCAGGCAGGGGCTGCATTCCACCGGATCGCGCACCACCAGGGCGCGCGGCCCGGCCGGTCCCGTGGCTTCCACGTCGGTGGCGCCAAAGACGGCGACAGTCGGGACGTTCAGCGCCGAAGCCACGTGCATGGCGCCCGAGTCGTTGCAGAAGAAGAGCTCGCAGGCCGCGACCGCCTCGATGAACTCGCTCAGCGAAGTGCCGCCCGCCAGGTTATAGGCACGGCCTCCCAGGGACTGAACCGTCCGGCACACGGTCTCACCCAGAAGCCGCTCCGCTTCGGAGCCGAACACCACCACGGCGCCTCCGAGTTCCGAGGCCGTCCGCCAGCCGGCCTCGGCGAAGCGTTCAGGCAGCCAGCGCTTGGCGCCTCCGTAAGCGGCGCCCGGGCTGATCCCCACCACCGGCGGATCGATCCCCCGCTGCCGGAGCCACTCCAGGCCCGCCCGCCGCGCGGTCCCGGCGTTTTCCAGGCAGATCGGTCCCTCCGCGCCCTCGGGGGGAAAGCCGGCGCGCCGCAGCAACTCGAGGTAATAGAAACGCTGGTGTCTCGGAATCTCACCCGGCTTGGGAACCGGAATGGCGTCGGTCAGCAGCCGCCCGCGGCCGTCCCGGTCGTATCCGATGCGGCGCGGGATGCCGGCCAGCCAGGCCAGGGCGGCCGCCTCGAAGGCGTTCTGGAACAGGACCGCGCAATCGAAACGCTCGGCCCGGAGTTGCCGGGCGAAAGTCCCCTTGCGTTTCAGGTCGCGAAGGCCGCCCCGGGCGGGAAACGGAATCGTGCGGCTGACGGCGGATTCACCCTTGTAAAGCGCGGCCACCCACGGCTTGGCCGCCGCCACGATCTCGGCGCCGGGAAAACGCCGCCGGAGCACTCGCAGCGCGGGCAGCGACAGAACGGCGTCGCCCAGCCAGTTCGGGGCACGTACCAGAATCTTGGCGAATGCGGCCATTCACAGCAGGGCGGTGTCCAGGCGGCTTTCGGAGATGGCCGGTTGGACAGCTTCCACCGGCGCTCCCGCCTCGCTGGAGCGTTCCCGCAGAAAATCCAGGAGCTGGGACTCGGACCCGTCGAAATAGGTGTCCACCAGGTCCCGGACCGCCAGCAGGCGCAGGGAAGCGCGGGAGACTTCCGGAGAATACAGAAACGAGCGCCCCACCTTGCGCCGGGCCACCGCGCCGCGCCGCGTCAACCGCTCCAGCACGGTCATCACGGTGGTGTACGCCAGAGGGCGGGTCGCCGCCACGGCCTGCCGCACGTCTTCGACCCGGCCTGCGCCCAGCGACCACAGGGCCTTCAGGCAGATCAGCTCCAGCGGCGGCGGAATCGCGCGCGCAGAGACTCTCCGGCCCATTTCAACCCTCCTTCTCGGCGTTCGTCGCGGGACCCAGCGCCTGCAGCAGCTTCGCGCCGAAGGGCGTTCCCGACTGCGGCGCCTTGGCGGCCAGCGGAGAGGGCGCCGGACCGGATACCGGCGCGCGCGGCGGAGCGGCAGGCTCGGGAGTTTCCAGTGCCGCCGGGGTTTCCCCCGCGAGGTATTTCGCCTTCTTCAATACCGTGCGCTCCAGGGCCGAACTGTACGCCGTGAAGTGGCCGTTCACCAGTTGGTCCCGTTCCACCAGGGCGCGCATGCACTCCATCTTCGAATCCAGATCATCCAGATAGTGCAACAACAGGGCTTCCGGAAACAAGGGCAGCTTGGGAGAGCCGAACTCCAGCTTGCCGTGATGGCTGATCACCATGTGATCCAGCAGCGTGCGCAGTTCCCGCGGAAATCCCGGCACCTGCCTGGACTTCTCCTCGATCATGCGCAGCCCGATGACCACGTGGCCCAGCAGCTGCCCCTCGGAAGTATACGAAAAACCCCGGCTGTAGCTCAGTTCGTAGATCTTCCCGACATCGTGCAGGATGGCCCCGGCCAGCAGCAGATCGAGGTCGATATCGCGGTAGTGCGAGGCCATGAAGCGGCACAGCTCGCACAACGACAGCACGTGTTCGATCAGTCCGCCCAGGAATGCGTGATGCACCTGCTTGGCCGCGGGCGCCTGGCGGTAGCGCCGGGCCACCTCTTCGTCGTCCAGGAAAAGGTTCAGCAGGCTCTTCAGGTGCGGGTTGCCGATGCCGTTCACGATCTCCCGCAGGGAAGCGAACATGGCGTCGGGATCGCGCTCCGAAGCGGGGAAGAAGTCGGCGAAGTCGACTTCCGCTTCTTCCATCCGCCGCAGCTTGTGAATCGTCAGCTGCGGCTTGTTGTGGTAAACCTGGACGATCCCCTTGACCTTGATGAAGTCGTCGCGCTCGAAAGCGTCCACGGCCTCGCCCACGTTGTCCCACATCTTGGCTTCCAGGTCGCCGCTTCGATCGCCCAGCAGCAGCGAGAGGTAAGGCTCGCCGCTCTTCTTCTGGCGAACCTCCTTGCTGTGTACCAGGAAGATGCCCGTGACCGTCTGGTTGGGCTCCAGATCCCTCACGCAGGGAGATTTCATTGCGGCTTCCCGGCAGGGGTCGCGGCGGGCGCGGGAACCGCGGGGGCGGCTTCCTCTTTCTGCTCCGCCTCCCTTTCGCGGCCCATCCCCAGGCTCCGGGTATCCACCTCCGGTTCAACCGTCTTCTGGCCGAACCACGGAACAACCCACAGCAGCTTGCGCCGCCTGCTGGCCGCCACTTCCTCCTTGGTCGTGGTCTCGGGTCTGAGTTGCGCCGGGTCTTTCCAGCGGGTGTCCTTGCCGGGCGCCGCGCCGGTGTCGACGTAGCCGTCCCGGATCTCCAGGAACGCGTCCACGCGCAGCCTGGTCATGTATTCCTTCAGGCGAGGCTCCATTCTCGGCATGTACAGCCGCTCGCGGATCTCGTTCTCCACCTGCTCGAGCGGGGCCAGGCCGGGCGCGAAGCGTTCTTCCACCTTCAAAATGACGAAGCCGTTCGGCACCCGGATCGGATCGGTCACATAGCCTTTCTCGGCCTTGAACACGATCTCCTCGATTTCCTTCCTCAGCTCGCCTCGCTTGAAGGTGCCCATCTCGCCATAGTTCCGGGCAGTCAGGGCGTCGGAGTTGTCCCGGGCCAGTTCGTGGAACTTCTCTCCCTTGCGCGCCCGCGCCACCAGGTCCTTGGCCTTCTTCTCGGCGGCCGCGGCTTCCTCCGGCTTCTTGCCTTCGGTCGAAACCAGGATCTCGCGCAGAAACACCTGCTCCTCGCGGATGAAATCGTTCTTGTGCTCCTGGTAGTACTTCTCGATTTCGGACTGCGGAACGTTGATGCGCGAACCCACCTCCTGGCCGATCACCCGGCGGGTCAGCATGCTGTCCCTCATCTGCGCCCGGAAGTCCTCGTAGGGCTGCCCGGCCTGCTCTCGAATCCAGGCCTGGAACTTGTCCGGGTCTGCGATCTTCTGCTCGAGCTGAATCTCGGCCAGCCGCTTGGTGACTTCACTCTCGACGCTGATGCCCAGTTCCTTGCCCTTCTGCACCAGCAGCAACTGGTCAATGCGGTCCTTGAGAATGTCTTTCTCCCGCTGGCGGATGGCTTCCTGTAGCTGGTTCGCGGTAAGACCCTGCTGCTTCAGGGCCATCTCGAGGTACTGGCGCTCGCGCTCCAGTTCGCTGCGGGTGATGATGTCGCCGTTCACCTTGGCGACGATCTCCTCGACGATGCGCACATCACCGGCCAGCGCGGTGCCCAGCACAACCGCGGCGCCGGTCAAAAACCGTAAGACCATAACGACTACTATTTTAGCGAAACAGCGGGGATGAGAGCCGGGCGCGCTGAATTGGCGCCCGGCTTCCTTGGCCTACTTGACCCAGATGCTGGTGCGGACCTGCGCGGCGGTAGGCACCTGGCCCGCGCCGTTGGTGTTGACGCCCTTGAACTGCAGGACGAGCTGCAGATGGCCGGGAGACACTTCCGTGGGGATCCTTACGTTCACCTGCCAGACTCCCACCAGGTCCGGGGCCAGGCCGGAAAACTGCACGTTGCTCTGGTCCAGCTCGCCGGCCGAAGTGATCACCCGGGGCTTCTCCGAAGTGCTGTACAACTGTCCGGTCGGAACCGGCTGCCCATCGGCCGGCTGGCCGGACACCAGTCCCTGTCCGGTGCCGAACAGCTGAATCACCTGGCCGCGCGCCACCTGGTTGACGGAGGAGTTAATCGAGCCGTCCTGATTGATGGCCGCTATCTGCTTGAACCCGCCCGGATTGTCCTCGCGCATGAATAGCGCGGGCGACTCCGAGCGCATGGCTATGTTGCCGATTGCCACGATCTGGCCCGTCGACTTGCGCTCGACCCGCACCTCCACCAGGCCCGATGCCTGCGTGCCGGAGGGTATCTGGAAATTGATCTGGCCCGGCGCCACGAACAGGATCGGCGCCGGGCGGTCCCCGATCAGCACTTGAATATCCCCCAGTTCGGTCGGAATGGGGTAGGAGGTAGCCACCGCTGTGGATTCGATCAAACGAATACCGCCCAGGGCGATGTCAAGCGGGAACAGCGAAGCCCACATGGCCGGCGCCAGGGGCGGATAGGCGGCCAGCAGCTGCGTGACCGTGCCGTTCTGAATGGCCGTCCGTATGGAGTTGTCCGCGGCTTCCTTCGTGGCGAACGGGCTGAGGAAACTGGCTCCGTTCAGCGCGGCTACCGGCGGATAGTACAGAGCCACCCGGTTGGCCGCGTCGGCGATGTAAAGCGTGCCGAACGTGTCCTGGGCTACGGCCAGCGGGCCCGCCGAGGGCACCAGCGCCGTCGGGGCGGCGGATCCGATAGGCAGGTCGGTGAATTTCGGAAAACGGATGGCCCGGTTCCGGCCCGTCTCCGCCACCCAGATCTCTCCCGTCACGTGGCTCACGAATACGCCGAAGGGGCGGTTGAGGCCGGCAATCGAATTCTGGGCGAATTGATCGGTCTCTGAGGCTGCGCGCCAGTTTTCGAACAGCAGAATCCGGTTATTCCCAGTGTCCGTGACGTGCAGCCGGCCGTCCGAATCCACCGCCAGATGCGTCGGCCCGTTCATCCGGTTCATGGTATTACCGGCGGCGCCGGTGATGAAATCGGCTTGCCCGAAGACCTTGGCCGCATCCATTCCGTTGGTATAAGGCGCTGGGAAGAACAGCACCCGGTTATTCCCCTGGTCGGAGACGAACAGACCGAACTCCGCGTCGAACGCCAGGCCGTAGGGAGCCGACATGCGGCTGCGGGAGGGAAGGTCGAGAATCCGTTCGCCGAACCCGCCCTGGCCGATCACTAGGTCGGCGTTAGGGAAATTGCCCTGTTCGAACGGCCTGGAGAAGCGCAGTACGCGGCCGTTGCCCGCGTCGGCCACCCAGAGGTTGCCGGCGCTGTCCAAAGTCAGGCCGACCGGCAGGTAAAGGCTCGAGGGAGTGGGCGTGTCCCGGGAGTTGGAGGGGTCGAGGGTCTTGTAGTTCGCGATGGAGCGCCGGAAATCGGGCTGCCCGATGACCAGGTCCGCACGGCTTCCCGCCGTAACCTTGCGGACATCCCGAAAACCCAGCACCCGGTTGTTATACGTATCGGCCACGTAGAGGTGCGGCGGGTCCGAGCGCGTGTCCACCGCGATGCCGCCGGCGTTCCCCAGGAAAAGCTCGCGCCCCTCGATCAGGTTGGGTGCATTGAACATGAAGTCGTCCTGTCCCAGCAGCCGGGTGGCTGCCGAGAAGGCGCCCGCCACCTGGGGAAAAACCAGGACGCGGTTGTTGCCCGCATCGGCCACGAACAGCTCGCTGCCGGCGTACCAGGCGGCCACCGGGGCGCTCAACGAGTTATTGGCGGGCTCCTGCTGGTTGCGGTTCGACTTCGGTTCGGGGGCGAAGGCGAACTGCCCGACGATAGCCGTAGCGCGCGGCGACGGGTTCGTGGAGCTTTCCGCTTCCCACTGCTCGTAAGGCGGATAGATGACGATGCGGTGGCCGCCCGTATCCACCACGGCGGGCCGGTCGCCGATCATCAGCACACCCTCAGGCGCGTACAGGACCACGTCCGGCGCCGGCTGCTGCCCGGACGAAACCACCGAGATCCCCAGCAGCCTCGCGGCCTGCTGTTGCGGCACGCCCAGCCGCGGGTTGTCGAAAACCAGCACCCGGCTGAGTTCATCGGAGACGTACAGCCGGTTGCCGGAGCGGTCGAACACCACTCCCGAGGGCACACGCAGCAGTCCCTTGTTGGCCCGCGTCGACGCGCCGGAGGGCGGAGCGGAGGCGGTGGTGAAATCCGGCTGCCCCAGCACGATGTCGGCGTCCGGACCGCGCGCGCCGGCGCCCAGGTTGGCGGCCGGGTAGCGCAGCACCCGGTGATTGCCCGGATCGCTCACCCAGACGTTTCCGTTCTGATCGATCGCCACCGAAGCGCGGTAGGGCACGTTGCCCGAAGCGCAGCATGTCCGCAGGGTCGAAGCGGAGACTCCCCCGGAATTCGCCGTCCCGGTCGAGAAGCTTTTCTGCCCCAGCACCAGGTCCGGCACCTGGTCGCCGCCGCTCTGCTGGCGGGCGAACGGGTCCGGGAACCTCAGCACCCGGTTGTTCCGGGAATCCACTACGTACAGGCTGTGCTGGCTGTCTACCGCCAGCCCGGTCGGGAAGTAGAGACGGCCCGTCGCCGTGGAGCCGGTCGTCGTGAAGAAATCCGGCTGCCCGAGGACCAGGTCGGCGCGAGAGCCGTTGGCGAAGCTGGTCGCATTGCGCCACCCCAACACGCGATTGTTGGCGGTATCCGCGACAAACAGAGTCGGGGGATTGGCCGCGGTATCGACCACGATCCCCTGCGGGCTGTTGAATTCCCGGCCCTCAACCAGGTTCGGGCTGCTGGTGGCCAGAGTGAGCTGCGGATGGCCGACCACCCGGGACGCAACCGTGTTGACAGTGACTTGCGCCGCGGCAACAGTCGAAAACAACAGCAGGGACATCCAAGAGAACAAGTGTTTTGTCATGGGATTCAGGTGGGCGCGACGCGGAAGACGCCTTCCTGAAATTAGCACTTTCGCAGTGGGGCCGCAAACCCCTTTCCAGGGGTAGTACCGTCCGGAAAGCGGGTACCGGAATCCTGCCCCCGGCGGCCGCCTGGACCGGATCCGAAACTCGCCCTCCTTTGCATCCCGGCCGGGCGGTGCGCGACACTTGAGCTTTGACCCAACCACAGCTCAAAGTCTCTGTTGTCAGCTATCTGAATACGGTTCCCCTGGTGTGGGGCATGCTTCACGGCGCCCAGCGCGGGGTGTTCCACCTCTCCTTCGATGTGCCTTCCCGGTGCGCCGACCGGATCGCCTCGGGAGAATGCGATATCGGGATCGTGCCGGCCATCGAACTGGGACGCCAGCAGTTAAAGATGATCCCAGGCCTCGGTATCGCCAGTCACGGTCCGGTGCGCAGCGTCCTCATGATCTCCCGTGTTCCTCCCCGGGAAGTGCGTTCGCTGGCCGCTGATGTCAGTTCCCGCACCTCGGTGGCCCTGGCCCGGACGGTGCTGGCCCGCCGCTACAACACCGAACCCCTCCTGGTTCCCATGGCGCCGGATTTGGACCGCATGCTGGCCGCGGCCGACGCGGCGGTGATCATCGGCGATCCCGCCATGCAGGTGGACACCCGCTCCCTGCCCTGGGAGGTGCATGACCTCGGCGAGGAATGGTGGCGGATGACGGGCTTGCCCATGGTCTATGCCGTGTGGGCGGGGCGCGCCGCGGCGGTTACGGAGGAAGTGGCCGGCCTCTTCCGCGAATCCTACCGTTTCGGCCGCGAGCGCCTGGATGACATCGTGCTCGCCGAATCCGGGCCGCGCCGTCTGCCCGAGGCCCTCACCCGCGACTACCTGACCCGCGTCATGGTCTGGGAGCTGGGTCCGGCCGAGTACGAGGGCCTGAACCTGTTTCTCCAGCTGGCCGGGAAATATTACGCCGCGGCGCCGCACTCCGAAAAGCCCATTCCCACTTAACCTGTTTTCCGTGTTTCAGTTGACCCCCGCGCGGCAACGCGGGCGCAGTGGCCCGACGGTTGCTCTCCACCAGGGCGGGAGGCATGTGTAATGGCAGGTAAGAATACCGCCGCATTCGGGATCTATCCCGACCGGGCAAGCGTCGAGGATGCGGTGGACCGCCTGAAAGCAGCCGGCTTCCGGAACACCGACATATCGGTACTGTTCCCGGAGAACATGGGCAACAAGGATCTGGGCCATGAGAAGCACAGCAAGGCCCCCGAAGGGACCGCCACCGGGGCGACCTCCGGAGCTGTTATCGGCGGGACCTTGGGCTGGCTGGTAGGGATCGGAGCGCTGACCATACCCGGCCTGGGGCCTTTCATCGCAGCCGGACCGATTGTTGCGGCGCTGGCCGGAGTCGGAGCCGGCGGCGTTGTCGGCGGCATCACGGGCGCTCTCATCGGAATGGGTATTCCGGAATACGAAGCCAAGCGTTACGAGGGACGCATCAAGCGGGGCGGCATCCTGCTCTCGGTGCATTGCGACAACGGGGACTGGGCGCGGCGGGCCAGGGACATCCTGAGGCAAACCGGTGCCGAGGATATCGGCGCGAGCGGCGAGGCCAAGGCCGATTTCGCCAGGACCGACAAGCCGACGCCGAGGACCCGCACTTCCACTCCGGGCAGCTTCTTCGAGGACCAGTGAGCTGTAATTCCCCTGTTGTGACGCCCCAACGTACCGCGGCTCGCGCGATTTCCGTCCGGGCAAGCCACCGGCTGGAGACCGGCCGCTTCCCGGAAACCGGCGCGCGCCGCGAAGAAACCCGGCTTCTCCGAGTCAGCCCCCTTGGGCCATCTTTTGTTCGGCCCGGCGCCGGATCTCCTCCATGGACACGTCTTCGACATGCGTGGTGACGTGCCACTGGTGCCCGAACGGGTCTTCCACTCCGCCTGAGCGGTCGCCGTAGAACTGGTTCTCCACCGGCCGGGTCATCCTCGCCCCGGCCGCCACGGCCGCCGCCACCACCGCGTCCACGTTCTCTACGTAGAGGTGGATCAGGACCGGCGATCCGCCGTAGGATAGCGGTGCGCGGGCTCCCATCTCGGGGTGCTCGTCCGCCAGCATGACGATCGAATCCCCGATCCGGATCTCCGCGTGCCCGATCCTGCCTCCGGGCGAGTCCATGCGCATAAGCACCTCGGCGCCGAACGCCTTCTGGTAGAAGTCCAGGGCTTCCGCCGCCCGGTCCACGATCAGGTACGGAGTCACAGCATGATAGCCCTTCGGAATCGCTTTGACTTTCTTTGCCATAGTCCTCCTCGCCCCACGCCTCTTGCGGGTTATTTCCCGATGATATCCCAGCGGGCGTCACGTATTTGTGAAGCAAATTACAGTTCCAATGTATGTTCCGCGCTAAACCATAGTTCTGGACCTGAATGTCTTGCTGCTATACGCTCCGGACCGCTAGAATTAGGTTGCGATTCCGAGCGGAGAGGGTTGGCGATGAAACCGGACATCCACGCCCCGGGATGTGATTCCGAGACACTGGCCTGCGAGCTGGCGGACAGCATCGACGACGGCCTGTTCGCCCTGGACGATGAGTTCGTTTTCGCCTACGTCAACTCCTCCGCGGAGAAGACGCTCGGGCATTCGCGGAGCGAGTTGCTCGGCCGCACTTTGTGGGACGCTTTCCCCGGTCTGATCGGCACCCCCTTCGAAGAGAACTACCGCCGCGCCGCCTCACTACGCCAGCCGGTGTGCTTCGAGAGCTACGACCCGCTGCGGCGGTGCTGGCTCGAGACGAACCTGACGCCCCGCCCGGCCGGCGGCATCTTCTCCTGGTTCCGCGATATCTCCGGCCGCAAACTGGCGCAGCAGGAGCTGCGTGAGAGCCAGGTGCGCTACCGGACCGTGGTGGAAGGCCTTCCGCTTTTCGTCTGGACCTGTACTCCCGGGGGGGAGTGCGACTACCTCAGCCCCCAGTGGATTGACTACACCGGTGTTCCGGAAGCGGACCAGGTGGGCTATGGATGGCTCGCCGTCGTCCACCCCGATGACCGGCCGGCGGTCGTGGACCGCTGGCGCTCGGTCGTGGGGACCGGCGAGCGGTTCGACGTCGAGTTCCGCATCCGCGGCGGCGATGGCGTCTACCGCTGGTTCCAGACCCGGGCTCTTCCCATCCATGACGAGAACGGCGGCATCGTAAAGTGGTTCGGCACCAACACCGACATCGACCATCGCAAGCGCACCGAACAGGAACTTCGGGCCACCCAGGAGCGCCTGCGGGCGGCGCTGGAGGCCTCCCGCACCGGGACCTTCCGCTGGGATATTGCCAGCGGCGAAATAGATTTTGATGAGAGCCTGCATGCTCTCTTCGGCCTGGCGCCTGTTCCGGGTCCGCGCACCGCGGCTGAGTTCTTCGCCCTCATTCATCCCGAGGACCGGGACACCGTCATGGCTGACTGTCTTTGCTCGGCCGTGGACTGCTCCCCGCTGGAGCGTGACTTTCGGGTGGTCTGGGCGGACGGGAGCGTTCACTGGCTGGCGGCTAAAGGCAAGACGCGGGCCGATGAACAGGGACGCCCGCTCTATATTACGGGCGCCTGTCTGGAGATTACCGGGAGCAAGCGGATCGAGGAAGACCTGCGCCGCAGCGAGGAGCGCTTCCGGGTGGCTTTGCATGGCTCCAACATCGCCGTCGCGCAACAGGATCCGGACCTCCGCTATACCTGGATTCACAACCCTCAGCCGGGCTTTTCGGCCTCCACGATTCTTGGCAAGACCGATGCGGATCTGCTGAGTTCGGAAGACGCTGCTCCCGTAATCGAAATCAAGCGGCGCGTCCTGGCCTCCGGCGCGGGCGCGCAGGGTGAGCTGGCACTCAGCGTGGACGGCCGGCTCCGCCACTACCTTTACAACTACGAACCGGCCCGCGACGAAGCCGGCCGGATCGTGGGTCTCACCAGCGCCACCGTGGACCTGACGGACCACAAGGCCCTCGCGCAGCGTGTGCACGAGGCCCAGAAGCTGGAGAGTATCGGGCTCCTGGCCGGGGGAATCGCCCACGACTTCAACAACCTGCTGGTAGGCATCCTGGGGAACGCCAGCCTGGCGGCGGAACTGCTTCCGCCCGGCAGCCCGGCGGAGGAATTTTCCGGCCAGGTGGTGAAAGCCGCCGAGAGCGCGGCGCGCCTCACCCGCGAGATGCTGGCGTACTCCGGCAAGGGCAGAACCGCGCTGGAAACTCTGGATCTTGCCGAACTGGTGCGCCGCGTCGCCAGGCTGGTACAGTCCTCCATTCCCGCGCGGGCCTCGCTGCGCCTGGACCTGACGCCGGACTTGCCCGCCATCCGCGCCCACACCGGCCAGATCCAGCAGCTACTCATGAACGTGATCATCAACGCCGCCGAGGCGCTCGGAGAGGAGCCGGGGCTGATCACCGTCCGGCTGGGCTCCGTCTCGCTGAATCGAAGCGAGGCTGCCGCCTGCCGCCTGCCTGCCGGCCGCTACGTCCGTCTGGAGGTGCTGGACAACGGCTGCGGCATGGACGAGGCGACCAAGGCCCGCATTTTTGAGCCGTTCTTCACCACCAAGGCCACGGGCAGCGGGCTGGGCCTCTCGGCGGTTTCCGGCATCGTGCGCGCCCACGGAGGAACCGTGGAAGTCTCCAGCACTCCCGGCACGGGCACGTCGTTCGTGGTCCTGTTTCCCGCCGCCCTCCGGGCCGCTCAGCCCGGGACTTCCCAGGCCGCCGCCTCTGCTCGCGTGGCCGGAACCGTGCTGGTGGTCGATGACGAGCCCATGGTCCTCAACGTCGCCCGGGCCGCCTTACAGCAGGCCGGCCACAAGGTCCTGACCGCCCGCTCCGGTGAGCAGGCTATCGAGGTGCTGCAGCGCCATGCCGGGCAGCCGCCCGTCGTACTGCTGGATCTTGGGATGCCCGGCCTCAGCGGGGAGGAGACGCTGGTCCGCCTGCGGGAACTTCGTCCCGGCATCCCGGTGTTGATCTCGAGCGGTTACAACCGCGTCGAGGTGGAGCGCCGCGTCAACGGGCAGCCGGTATCGGGCTTCGTGCAGAAACCGTATACCGCGGCGGCCCTCTGCGCCATGGTGCAGGCGCTTCTCGAAGCCGGCCCGGACGAGTCCGGCGGGTCCCAACCGCCCTACTCCTTGCCCGGGCGGAAGTGAATCACGTAGAACAGCCCCAGGACCAGGAGCAGCGCTCCCCACCAGATGGCGGCGTGCAGTTGCGCAAGCACCACGTCGCGAGGCGTCGGGTTGAAATAGTCGTAGATGCCCGCGCCCAGAATCAGGGCGCCGTAAACCGAGAGCAGCAGCCCGATGAAAAACCAGATAGAGATGAAATGTTTGTGCTCGCTCATGACGGTTCCTACCAGAAGATGAGATTCAATGCCACAAAAACGGCGGCCACCACCACCGTCCAGAAGATGGGCCGCTGGTGCAGCGGCAGGTGCGACTCGGACGGCACCTCGGTCAAACCGTAGACCAGGCCTACCATCTCCCGGTCCGGCTTGGGGCGCGTGGCCAGGCTGACCGCCACCGTCACCACCACGCACAGGATCCAGGACCACAGGGCGCGGTACATGTTCTCCGCCATGTCCTTGGCCTCGGTCGACAGGGCGATGTAGGCCAGCGCGCCCGGGTCGGTGCGCGCCCAGATCCACATCCCGATCGACGAGGCCGTTCCCGCCAGCAGGCCCCAGAAACCGCCCGCCGGAGTGGCCCGCTTCCACAGCATCCCCAGCAGCACCGTCCCGAACAGCGGCGCGATGAAGAAGCTGAACAGCGCCTGCACGTAGTCCATGATGCTGAGAAACTGCATCACCAGGTAGGCCGTGCCGATGCTGACCAGCACGCCCAGGATCGTGCACCAGCGGCCCATGCGCAGGTAGTGCGCGTCGCTGGCCTCCCGCTTGATCAGCGCGCGGTAGATGTCGTACGTCCAGACCGTCGCGAAGGCGCTCACGTTGCCTGCCATGCCCGACATGAATCCGGCGATCAGGGCCGTGATGCCCAGGCCCAGCAGCCCGGGGCCCAGGTAGCGCGCCAGCATCAAAGGCAGCACTTCGTTGTAGCTGTGCCCGCCGCTGGCCAGCGCCTGGCTCTCTCCGGTCAGCGGCATGGGCAGCAGCGCCAGGCCCAGCAGTCCGGGCAGGATCACGATGAACGGCACCATCATCTTGAAGGCCGCGCCGATCACCGGAGCCATCTTGGCTGAACGCAGGTCGCGGGCCGCCAGCACGCGCTGCACCACCAGGAAGTCCGTGGTCCAGTAGCCGAATGAGATCACCCAGCCCAGGCCCAGCACAATGCCCGTCCAGTGGATGCCCATGGGGTTATCGCCGAACGATCCCAGGGTGCGCCACAGGTGCGTGTAGTCCTGGCCGGGGAAGTTGCGCGCGATGCGGGCCGTCATGCCGTCCCAGCCGCCCGCTTCAATCAGCCCCAGCACCGGGATGAGCAGCGCCCCCAGCCAGATCAGCGCGAATTGCAGGACCTCGTTGAAGATAGCCGAGAGCAGCCCGCCCAGCGCCACGTACACCGCCACGGTGAGCGAAGAGACCCAGATGCTGAAGTTGATGTCCCAGCCCAGCACCACCTTCAACACCAGGGCCATGGAATACATGTTGATGCCGCTCATCAGCACCGTCATCAGGCCGAAAGAGACCGCCGACAGCGCCCGTGCCGGCTCTCCGAAGCGCAGCTTCAAGTAGCCCGGCACGGAATGGGTCTTCGAGATGTAGTAGAACGGCATCATCACGATGGCCAGGAACAGCATGGCCGGGATGGCGCCGATCCAATACCAGTGCGTGGCCAGAATGCCGTACTGGTAAGCCGCCGCGGCCCAGCCCATCAGCTCCAGCGAGCCGAGATTGGCGGCCAGAAAGCTCAGGCCCGCCACCCAGGCCGTCATCTCCCGGCCGGCCAGGAAGAAATCCTCGCCCGTGCGTGTATGGCTCTTCAAATAGAAGCCGATGGCCAGCACGGCGGCGAAGTAGATGGCGATGATCAGCAGATCCACCGTGGCCAGGGAGACCAGGCGGGCGGGCTGGGTTTGGAAGAGGCAGGAGAGAGGGGCCGGCATGGCGATCACAAAGGATCAATTCTACACGTTACAATCCGGGGAGGGGTCAAATTGATGCTGCTGGAAACGCTGCGAAAGGAAGTTCTGGAGGCCAACCTGGAACTGGTGCGCCGAGGCCTCGTCATCTACACCTTCGGCAACGCCAGCGGCATCTCCCGGCCGGACGGGCTGGTGGCCATCAAGCCCAGCGGGGTGCCCTACGAGTGTCTGAAACCCGAGGATATGGTGATCACCGACCTGGAGGGGCGGATCGTGGACGGCCGCCTGCGGCCTTCCTCCGATCTGGCTACCCACCTGGAGTTGTACCGCGCGTTTCCTGCGATCGGCGGTGTGATTCACACCCATTCACGATACGCGACCGCCTGGGCCCAGGCCGGCCGTGAGATCCCCTGCCTGGGAACGACGCACGCCGACTACTTCCGCGGGCCGGTGCCGGTGACCGAAGCGATGGCCGCGGCGGAGATGGAATCCGATTACGAGCGCAATACCGGGTTGGCCATCCTGCGGCGCTTCGCCGATCTGGACCCGGGCGAAATCGCCGCCGTGCTGGTGGCCGGGCACGGTCCGTTCTGCTGGGGCGCCTCGGCCACCGATGCCGCCCACACCGCCGTGATCCTGGAGGAGCTCGCCCGCATGGCCTATTACTGCCTGACGCTGAACCCCGCCGCAGCGCCCCTCAGCGCCGCCCAGCGAGACAAGCACTTCCTGCGCAAACACGGCCCCGCCGCCACGTACGGCCAGAAATAAAGGGGACAGAGGGATTTAATTCGCCGGCGAATTAAATCCCTCTGTCC
>JADZAF010000056.1 GCA_020852755.1 Bryobacterales bacterium | reverse complement strand
TTCGCGGGGTTCCCGGCCGAGCGCATGTTCCAGCGCTGGCGTCCCAGCGGGCCCGGTCCGGTCCGCGTACTGCGCGTGGACGACCCGGAGCCGTCCCATGTGCTGCGCCAGGCTGTGGAGGCGCTGGGCGGGTTGGATGTAGGATAGGACCGGATGTGCGAAGACACCGATCCGCGCGTCCTCGAAGTCTGGACCGGATTGCAGCGCCGGATGACTCCGGTTCAGAAGCTGCGCGCCATGTTCGAGGCCACCGAGTTCCTCATCCGCATGCAGGAGGCCGGCGTACGGCGCATGTACCCCGATGCCGGCGAGCGCGAGGTGTTCCTGCGAACCGCCGCCCGGCGCCTGCCCCGCGAACTCATGATAAGGGTTTACGGCTGGGACCCCGAACAATATGAGTGAACTGGAATGCGCCTTCCGCCGCGTGATCGGCGCCTTCGACCGGCTGGGCATCCGGTACCTGGTCGGGGGATCCGCGGCCAGTTCTGTGCATGGGTGGTTCCGCAGCACGGCGGACATCGACCTGGTGGCCGAAATCCACGCGCGGCAGGTTCCCGCCCTGGTTCAGCAACTGGGTCCGGAGTTCTACGCGGATCCCGAAATGATCGTGCAGGCCCTTTCCGCCAACCGGTCGTTCAACCTGATTCATACGCGAAGCGCTTACAAGTTCGACGTGTTTCCTCTGTCAAGCGACCCGTTTCATCAGGTGCAGTTCGCCCGGCGGCGCATGGAATCGCTGCCTCTCGGGCCCGGTAAGAACGTTCCGGTGGCCATGGCGACTCCCGAGGATACAGTTCTCGCCAAGCTCGTCTGGTACAGGAGGGGCGGAGAGGTCTCCGAGCGGCAGTGGAACGATTTGCGCGGTGTGATTGCCGTGCAGGGGGAGCGGCTGGACACGAGCTACATGCGCGAGTGGGCCGGTCGCCTGGGTGTCGCGGACCTGCTGGAGCGGGCCCTCTCTGAAGGCGCTTGACGCGTCCCGGCGCCTTTCGGTCACAGCTGCGAACTCTTTCCTGCGAGAGCGTCTCTTATGTAATGAAAGGCCGGTGACCACGTCCATTCGGGAACAGCAGTGGGTTTTGAGAGCGCAGTGCCGGGATAGGGACGCTCTCGAGTGCCTCTTGCGGAGCGTGCAGCCCTGGCTGCACCGCTACCTGCGTGGCCTGGTCGGAGCGCGCGATGCCGAGGACCTGCTGCAGGAAGTCCTGATCCTCGTATGCCGTCACCTGGCCTGCCTGCGCACTCCGGAGCTCTTCCGGCCGTGGGTCTACCGGATCGCCAGCCGAGCCGCGCTCCGTCATCTGCGGAAGGAGAACCGCTGCCCGGAGATGCTGCCCGATGGCTCGGTTTCGCTCGACGAGATCCCTGGCCCACCGCTGCCGGTTCAGGACGAAACACTGGAGATGCTGCTGCAGGCGCCCGGCATACCGCCGGGGAGCCGCGCCGTCCTGGTGCTGCATTTCAGGGAAGAGCTGTCCCTTCCTGAGGTGGCCGCCATCCTGGGGATTCCGCTGGGCACGGTGAAGTCCCGGCTGGCAGCCGGACTGTCCGCGCTGCGCCGCCGGTTGGGCGCCGAAAGGAGTGTGTGATGTCCGAAGATCTGGAAAGAATACTGCGCAAATCGCTGGATGAAGCCGACCGCTACAGGAAACGGGTGGTCGTGGTTTTCTTTCTGCTGGCCGCAACGGTGGCGGCCGGCCTGGGCTGGATCGACCGCCTGCGCGGCGCGTCCGACGTCAAAGCCATGCTGTTCTTCAGCGTCGTCACGCTGTTGATCGGCCAGGTGGCCGTTGCGGTCGCAACCTGGGGAGTGGTGACCACGGTCGGCCGCAGGATCCTCAAGGCCGTCGAACTGCTGTCGAGGGAATAGCGCCCCGGCGGTGGAGGCCGGGAGGCGGCGGCTGCGGCGCCTGCGCGCGGCGGGCCCCATCTGTCAACATAGAGAGTTCCGATGTGGTTTCGTTGCGCCCTGCTGGTTTCGATCTGCGCGGTCCTGCCGCTGTTCCAGGCCTTTGCGCAGCCGGGTTTGCGCGGCCGGGTGACGGACGGTTCCGGCGCCGCCGTCGCCAATGCGGTGCTGGAGGTGCGAAACGCCGCCGGGTCGCCGGTCTCCATCTCGCGCTCCGATCCCGAGGGAGGCTACACACTTCCCCACCTGCCCGTCGGCACGTACCACCTGCTTGTCTCCGCGGAAGGCTTTTCGCCTCGCGAGCTGGCCGTCACCCTGCGCCACAACGCGCCGCTTCCCACCATCACCCTGGAGCCCCACGCCGTGTTCACTCACGTCACCGTTTCGGCGGTGCGCGGCACCGTGGATGATGAGAGGTCGTCGCCCTACGTGGCCCGCATCGTGGACGGCGAATCCCTGGCGCGCGGCCCTCTGCCGACCATCGGCAACGCCCTGGCCGCCCAGCCGGGCATACTGGTTCAACAGAGCACCTACGCGCAGGTGTCGCCCTTCCTGCGCGGGCTTACCGGCTACCAGGTCCTCAACCTGGTCGACGGCATCCGCTTCAACAACTCCACCTTTCGCTCCGGACCGAACCAGTACCTGGCTTTCGTCGAGCCCTTCCAGGCGCAGCGCGTCGAGGCGCTGCTGGGGCCCACCGGCGCGCAGTACGGCAGCGACGCCCTGGGCGGCGCCATCAACGTCGTCACTCCGGAAGCCCGTTTTTCCTCCTCCCCTGTCTGGGAAACCCACGGCAGCGTCCTCCTCGCCGGTGCGTCCGCGGACCTCTCCGGCGCCGGAACCGCGCGCCTCTCCGCCGGCACGGACCGCGTGTCGCTGATGCTGGCCGCCTCCGGCCGCAGGCACAACGATCTCCGCCCGGGCGGCGGGGCGGATTCGCGCAACGTTTTCGCGCGGCTCTTCGGCATGCCCGCGGACGAGGTGCAGGCGCTCGCCGGGCCGCGATTGCAGGATACGGGCTTCCGCCAGTATGGGCTGGAGACCAAGCTGGCCGCCCGCCTCGCCCGCAACCAGCATGTCTCCGTCTACTACCAGCGCGGCGTGCAGGACCAGGTACGGGCGTACAAGGACCTGCTGGGCGGTCTCGGGCGCCTGCAGTCCGCTTTCGACCCGCAGATCCTCAACTGGTTCCACGCGCGCTACGAGAAGCTGGGTCTGGGCTTCGTGGATTCGCTCACCGGAACCTTCTCGGTGAACTCGCAGGCGGATGGCTCGCTGCGCCAGAACCTGCGCGCTTCCGACCCGGTCACCCGCGATTGGAGCCGGGTGAACGCCTACGGCTACTCGCTGCAGGCCACCACCCACTGGCGGGACCGGGTCCTGGCGGCCTTCGGCGGCGATATTTACGATGAGCGAATCGCTTCCACCCGCGAACTGGCCGCAGCCGGCGGGAGCGCTCCACAGGCGGCGCGCCCGCTGTATCCCGACGGCTCCACGTACCGCACTTTCGCGCTCTTCGGGCAAAGCAGCGCCGAGCTGACGCGGCGCTTGAGCGCCCAGGTGGGCGGGCGCCTCACCGGCGTTCACTTCCGCGCACAACCCGATTCCCGGTTCCAGATCCCCGGCTCCTCCCAGTGGTTTCGCGACGTCACCTTCAATACCAGCCTGCGCTGGCAGGCGGCTCCGTTCCTCGGTCTCCACGCGCTGGTCAGCCGTGGTTTCCGGGCGCCCAACCTGAGCGATCTGGGAGCCATAGGGCTGAACGATCTGGGCTACGAGATTCCCGCCGCGGCCGCGCTCTCCTCCGGCGCCCTGCTGAGCACGGACGCGGGTGAATCCGCGCTCTCGAAGAGCATACCGCTGGCCGGCCTGCGCTCCGAGTCGCTGCTCAACTACGAGGCCGGCGTCCGCTTCACAACCCGGAGGCTTTACGGGCGCGTGCAGGCCTTCGACGCGGAACTCAGCGATCCCATCGTCCGCCGCACGCTGCTGTTTCCCGCCGGCTCGGCGCCCCGTGAACTGGCCGGCCTTCCCGTGACCCCCCTGCCGCCCACCGCCGCCCAGCAGAAGCAGGGCGTCGTGGCTGTGGCCACGGGCGTCGATCCCCGGGCCGTGAAGGCCTTCGTCAACGATGGCCGCTCCCGCTACTACGGAATCGAATCGCTGCTGCAGTTCGCCCTGTCGCACCGCTGGAGCCTGGGGGCCAATTACAGTTTCCTGGTAGGCCGGGACCTGGACCCCAACCGTCCCGCCCGCCGCCTGCCGCCCCAGGCCGGGGCCGCGACGCTGCGCTACGTCCCGGCCGGGCGCCGCCCCTGGTTCGAGGTCTCCCTGGCCGCTTCGGGAGGACAGGGCCGGCTCAGCGGCGGCGATCTCGACGACGAGCGCATCGGAGCTTCCCGGCGGCGCAGGGACATCGCGGACTTCTTCCGGGGCAGCCGCGTGGAGCCCCTGGTGGATGCGAGCGGGGTCTTCGTTCCCACCGGCGAGACCCTGCGCGCGATTCAGGACCGCGTGCTGCCCCTGGGCGCCATCGTGAACGGCATCCGGATCGTCGATGACAACACCCGTGTGCCGCTCTACCTCGCCACCGCCGGGTGGGCGACCCTGAATGTCCGCGCCGGAATGCCCCTGGGGGAACGCTGGAGCCTGCTGCTCGCCCTGGATAACCTGCTTGACCGGAACTACCGCGTGCACGGCTCGGGCGTGGATGCCCCGGGCATCAACGGCTACGCCAGCATCCGGTTTTCGTTCTGACGGGGCTGCCTACCGGAACACTACCACGCCGTCCACGCCCACATCGGCGCCTTGGGCGCCCTCAAACGGCTCGCCGCGCACCACCAGGCGGACCGTGTGACGGCCCGGCTTCAGCTTGAAGGCGTGCCAGACCGATTCGCCGCCCTTACTGGCCTTCTCGTCCGAGTTTACGTCCAGCGTGCGGTCCAGCTTGCCATCGAGATACACGTCCAGTTTGCCCCCGGTGGGCAGATAGGGACCGGTGACAATCGCGCCGCTGCCTTCGAACTCGATGCTGGCCTCCGCTCCCTTCCGTGATGAGGTGCGGACGTCGCCCTTGGGGTTCACCTGCCAGTCGCCCTGCCATTTCCAGCGTGGGTCGGAGGCGGCGATACGCTCCACCGGCGAACCGTAGTCGTCCCAGACCTCCAGCCTGGGCGGCCGGGCCTTCTGCATGCGCACCTGAAGTTTTTCGCCCTCCAGCCGCCCGCCGTACTTTTGCGCCGCTGCGATGGCGCGTTTCTGGTTGCTCTCCACGATGGTGCGGAAAGAGAAGTCCGTATAGCGGAACTTTTTGTCGGCGATGGCCGGGATGCCGCTCTTCCACTGGTCGGGGATCTTCCTGTAGCCGCACATCACGCCCAGAATTCCGGCCGCGCTGGAGGGGTTGCAGTCCGAGTCCTGGCCGGCCCGCGTGGAGATGTCCATCACCTGGAAGAAGTCGTTGTTGCCGTACAACAGGCCCAGAGCGATGTACGCGCCATTCAGCTTGGCGTCGATGTTGAAGGGCGCCAGCGCGCCGCTCGGGCACGGATCCCGGCGATCCCACTTGTCCTGGATCAACTGCCAGGTCTTCTTCCAGTCGCCCGGGTTCTGCCGGCGCCAGCTCAGCACGTCGCGGATCAACGCGGCATACGGACTCTTCGCCGGGATGCAGGCCAGACCCGCTTCCACCACCGCCCGCGGATCGCTTTCGAAGAACGCGGCCGCGTACATCCCCGAGACGAACATGCCGCCGTAGATGCCGTCTCCGTAGTTCATCACCCGCCCGGCGCGCAGGGCGATCTCGTTGGAGGCCTGCGGCATTCCGGGAGTCATCATGCCGATGAAATCGGCCTCGATCTGGAAGTCGATATCGTTGGCGTGCGCGTTGTACTTCGGGGTTCCGGAGAGCGCCGCGGGAACGCCCCGGCGCAGCGCGCGCCGGGCGGCCAGGTTGGCGTGCCACAGGCTGTACTGCGCTTCGCGGAACATGGCTCCGAAGTCCTCGGTGGTCGCGTCCAGTCCCTTGTCGTCCAGGACCTTGGCGAAGGTCATGTCCACGTACAGGTCGTCCTGGTTGAGCGAATTGTGGATTCGCTCCGGAGTCCACGGCGGCAGTTCCATGTCCAGGATCCTGCCGCGCGCCCGAAACTCGGTGGGCGCGCCGTAGCTGACCCCGATCATCTGACCCGCCCAGCCGCCCTCGATCTTGTCCCGCAGGTCGGCGAGGGAGATTTCCTTGTACGGCGCGGCTCCGGACAGGAGCAGAGCGGCCAGCAGAATCACACACCCAACGATGGCAAAACGCATGAAAAAAAGACCTCCGAACCCTCGATTCTGACGGCGCACCGCAGGCCTGTCAAGCCGCGCGGTCACTCCTGCCAGGCCGCCGGCGCAAGGTCGCCGTACCACGGCATGGCCATGGTCGGCCGGTTGGCGTAGCGCTGGTCGTGGATCACCAATTCCGCGCCCGCGCCGGGCGCCAGCCGCACCGTGACGTGCCGGGCATTCACCGCTTTCCTGCCGCCCCGCGACTCGACTTCGCGGATCCGGTGCTCCCCGTACGCGCCCCCCTGCACGATCACAGTCCGCGGCCGGGTCTGGTTCACGTTCACCAGGGTGACGCGCACACTGGCCGGATCCATGGCCGTGATCAGCGCGGCCACGTCCTTGGGCAGTCCCGCGCGGCGGCGCTCCGGGTCGAAGTAGCGCAGCCGGGAATGCAGCAGGCCGAACAGGCGGTCCAGGCCCTGGTCGATACGGTGGCCTCCGCAGGTGAGCTGCACCAGGGCCTGCGTGCTGACCGGATTGAACTGCATGGCCCAGTCGGCCAGCCGCGTGTCGGGCGTGGTAGGGTCGTCGCGCATGCGGGTGATGCGCTGGCGGATTCCCTCCAGTTCTCTTCGCAACGCATTGACGGGGTAGCGGGCGTCTTCACCCGAGAGGAACGCAATCCACGGGTTCCCCGCCAGCCGCTTGCGAAGCTCGGGGTCGAGCGTCCAGGCCCAGACCTTGGCCAGTTCGTCGGTGAACAGGTACGCCCGCGGCCGGTACCAGCCTTTCTCCCCGTAGTTGTTGAACACCATAAAACGCCCGTTCACCGTACGCCCCTGGGCATAGAGAATGTCGATCTGCCGCCGCAGCGCTCCGATCCAGGCCGGGTCGCCGGTCAGCAGGAAAGCGTTGCCGAAGCCCGGCCACATGCCCCATGAGGCCAGGCTGCCTTCGTACCGCTCGCGGTCCCACATGAAGATGCCCTTGTACCACTTGCCGCCGTAGGCGCCTCCAATGGTTCCGTCGAGCCCGATGTTGCCCGGGATGATCCCCTGGTTCGCCTCCGTGCGCTCGCGCCAGGCGCCGGTGTACTCGAGCACCCACTTGCGGTACTTCTCTTCGCCGGTCAACAGGTAAGCGGCCGTGGCCAGGTTGGTTGCCGCCAGGTTCAGAGGATTGTCGCCGGCCGCGGAGTTGAACACCGGATCGCTGACCTCGGCCAGCATGGCGGGATATTCGGCCGTGAAATCGAGCATCTTCCGCATGCCCGCTCCGCTGTGCAGGAGGTGAAACTTGCCCGGCACCGGGTCGCCGATCCAGTCCTGGGGCGTCAGCTTGCGCAGCAGCGGGCCGTTGGAACCGTTGAGCACGCTGCGGATAATGCGGTGCGCGGGATCGTAATTCAGGGCCTCCGGGTCCTCGTTCATGTACAGGCCGGCGAAACGGCGCATGCGCTCCAGGTAGCGCGCGCCGGCCGGATCGCTGAGGCCCTGGAAGAAGAAGCCGCGCAGCCCCTCGCCGGCGTGCAGCCAGTCCGTGTAGCGGTAGAACTCCTTGTAGTACACGCCGTGTTTTGCGATGTCGGTGGTGGTCGTGGTCACCGCCGAATACTGGCGGAAATGTCCCTCCAGAGCCTGGTGGTAGCGGTGCAGCACCAGGTCGCCGGCGCCCAGGGCGTGGAAGAGCGTCCAGTTGTGGAAGGTCTCGATGGCGTCGTCGGTGCCGTCCAGGATGCCCCAGCGGGCCACGTGCTCCAGGAAGCCGCGCTGGTCGAAGTACTTGCGGTAGAAGATCTCGACCGCTTCGGAGCCGGCCCGCAGCACTTCTCTTTCCAGCAGCGCCCACTCAGGCGGTGTCATCCTGTCTTTCACTTCGATAACGGGTTCCTCCGCCGCCTGCACGGCGGCGGGATGCGTGACAGCCAGCAGGGCGAGGAGAGCGAACGCCTGCCTCATCGCCGCACCTCGCTTCCGCCCTGGCGAATCCTGCGCAGGGTCTCCGCCATCTCCTTCACCCGCTCCGGATGCCGGGAGGCCAGGTTCCGGGTTTCGCCGATGTCCGCGCCCAGGTCGTAGAGCTGCGGCTCGGGATCCGCGCCCAGTTCGATGTTCACCTGTTTGTTGAATCTCGCCCCCTGGCTGGGCTCGATGTACTTCCACGTTCCCACCCGGAGCGCCAGCGAGCCGGCCTGTTCCACCAGCGCCTGCCGGCCCTCCGTCTTTTCGCCCAACAGGGCGGGCAGTACGTTCTCGCTGTCCGGAGCGGCGCCCCCGGCGAGGCGTCCTCCGGTGAGAGCGGCCAGCGACGCCAGCAGATCCACCTGGCTCACCAGCGCGTGCGAGACGCCCGGCTTCACACTTGCAGGCCAGTGGACGATGAACGGGACCCGGGTCCCGCCTTCGAACCGGCTGTACTTGCCTCCCCGCAGCGGCCCGTTCGGCCGGTGCGAACCCAATCTCTCCACTGCCTCGTCCCGGTAGCCGTCGTCCACCACGGCGCCGTTGTCGCTGGAGAAAACGATCAGCGTGTTCTCGAGCAAGCGGCGCCGTTCCAGCGTTGCGATGAGCTGACCCACGCACCAATCCAGCTCGGCGATGGCGTTGCCGCGGTTCCCCATCGGGGTGGCGGAGGCGAAGCGCGCGTGAGGGGCGCGCGGCACGTGGATGTCATGACTGCAGAAGTAGAGGAAGAAGGGACCCGGGAGGCTCTGTTCAATGAAGGCGATGCCCTGGCGGGTGAACGTATCCGCCATCTCTTCGTCCTTCCACAGCGCGGCCTTGCCGCCCCGCATGTAGCCGATGCGGCTGATGCCGTTCACAATGGTCATGTCGTGCCCGTGGCTGGGCCGCATCCTGAGCAGGTGCGGGTGGCTGGCGCCGGTGGGCTGGTCATCCAGCGGGCCGCGGTAGCTCACCCGGATCGGATCGGCGGGATCCAGCCCGGCCACCCGGTGGTTATCCACGTAAACGCAGGGCACCCGGTCACCCGTTGCCGGCATGAGGAATGCCCGGTCGAAGCCGATCTCGAGCGGCCCGGGCCTGATCTCGCCGTTCCAGTCCACGTTGCCGTCGCCCAGTCCCAGGTGCCACTTGCCCACCGCGCCGGTACGGTAGCCGCGCTCCTTCAACAGGGAGGCCAAAGTCACCCGTCCGGGACGGATCAGCGCCGGAGCGTCGCCCGGCAGCACCCGGGCGTCCGGCATGCGAAAGGCGTACTCCCCGGTCAACAGCGAGTAGCGCGACGGCGTGCAGGTGGCCGCCGAGGAGTGCGCGTCGGTGAATCGCAGGCCGCGCCGGGCCAGACGGTCGATGTGGGGCGTGCGGACGCGCGTGGCGCCGTAGCAGCTCAGGTCGCCGTAACCGAGGTCGTCGGCGTAGATCACCAGGATGTTCGGCCGGGACGAGGCCGCCTGGCCAAAAGCGCCGCTCTTTCCGAATCCGGCCAGGGCGGCGCCGCCGAGGAAATCCCTGCGTCTCATACGCATGATTTCCACAGTACCGCAACCCGCCGTGGAGCCGGAGGAAGGGCTACAGCGAGCCGTATTTCGCGTAGGCGTCCGTCACCGAGACGCCGTGGCGCAACTCCTCCCGCATGCCGCGTTCACGCTGGAAGATGTCCTCGGCCGCCGTCAGCACGTCCAGGGTGATGTCCCTGGGGACGATCACCACGCCGTCGATGTCGCCGAAAACGAAATCGCCCGGCCGGATGACGGTATTGCCGATCTTGATCGCCACCTGGCAATCCGTGATGTCCCAGCGCCCCACCGAACTGGCCGCGCATTTGAACTTCGCGAATACCGGGTACTGCATCAGGTTGATGAAGTCCACGTCCCGGACTCCGCCGTCCACGACCGCGCCGCTGCAGCCGCGCTGGCGGACCGCGGTGGACATGATCTCGCCCCAGTGGGCGCAGTCCAGGCTGCCGGCCGTGGCCCAGACCGAGATGGTCCCGGGCGTGATGCTGTCCAGGATCTTCAGCCGCGTGGCCGTATCATCGTGGCTGATGTCCGCGCAGGGGTAGCCCTGGCCGGTGAAGGCCGGCCCGGCCAGCCGGTTGGCGACGGTAAAGGGAGTGATGTAGTAAGGCAACACCTGGTTGCGGTATCCGTGCTTGTCCAGGATGTCGGCAATCGCCCCGGTATACAGCTTGAGGTAGCGGGCGCAGATGCCGGACAGGTTCTCTGCCGTGATTTGCGTAGTAGCCAATGTCAATCTCCGTGAAACGAGTGGCGTCCCGAGAGTAACATAGCCAGGACTGGCAGTGCAACTTGCACCTATACAGGCAGGACGAAAAGGGGACCGAGGGAATGATTTCGCCTCGAATTAATTCCCTCTGTCCCCTTTTTCTACTGCGGCAGTTCCGCCGCGCGAATATTGCGGAAGTCCAGGTTGGTCGTCGGGTCGTGGGCCTGCAGGCTGAGAACGCCCGCCGCCAGCTTGGCCCCCTGGCGCGCGTTGGGAGATTCCGGCCGCGCGTCCTCCCAGCTGGTGACGGGGTAGCCGTTGATCCAGACGTCCATCTGGCGTCCGCGGGCCACCACGGTCATGGTGTAGAACTCGCCGTCGTTGGGAACCACCTTGCGGGTGGCCTGACGCCCGTAGATCGCGCCCGTCCCCCAGTCCACCGGCTGGGTCCGGTCGCCGTCCTTGTACTCGTTGCGGATCTGGGCTTCGTATCCGGACCAGAATTGTCCCGGCTCCCCGCGGAAGAACACGCCGCTGTTGGGATGGTGCTTCTCGTTCTGCGGATTGGTGCGGATGTCCATCTGCAGGACCAGGTCGGCGAAGCCGGCTTCGGTTTCCAGCTGCCCCGGCCCTTTCTCCACGTGGATCATCCGGTTGCGCACGCTCCACACCGGCTTCTCCTTGGCCTTGGGCGCATCCACTTCTTTCCAGCCCGCCAGGTCTTTGCCGTTGAAGAGCGGCTTCAGCCCCAGCGGTTTCACCTTGAGGTTGCGGAACTCGATGGATTTGCCCTCGTTGTATTGCAGGCCGAGGTGTCCCACCCGGCTTTTCGAATCCCGTCCGTCCAGAATCCTGCGGCCGTCCAGCCGGACGACGAAGCGGTCGCCCTCGACCTGAACCTCGTAGCTGTGCCACTGGCCCGGCGCCGGGGAGACCTTCTTTGCGGCGATGTGATTCACCAGGCTGCCCGTCGGAAACTTGGGATGCTGGTTGAAGATCTGCAGCTCATAGCCGGTTTCGTGGGGCGCGCCCTCCTTGGCCGAGCGCAGAAACAGACCGCTGTTGCCCTCCGGCCCGGTCCGGTAATCGCATTTGAGGATGTAATCGGCAAAGACGGCGTTACTGCGCAGCCAGCCCGGTCCGCCGTCCGCGGTGAGCGCGCCGTTCGCCGCGCGCCACCGGGCCTTGCCCTCCGAAGTCCAGCCGAAGGTGGACTCCCCGTCAAACAGCAGCAGCCACCCGTCGGCAATCTCCTTGGGCGTGAGGGTATTGACTTGCGCGGCAGCGGCGCCGGCCGCCACCAGCAGTGCGAGGAAGGTCTTCATTGTTTGAATATCTTACCAGAGGGAAATCGGGGGACACGCCAGCGGCGCGAAACGCCGTTGCCGTTCTTCTCGACGGGCTTGTCCGGCAGCGTGTGCCGGCTCAACTCCCGCTCGAATTCGCTCTCGAAGTCACTCTCGATCGATTCCAGGTGGCCGGCCGCGGCCGCCAGATTCTCCAGCGCGGCTTCCGGCACGGGCTCCCGGTTCTGCCGCGCCGTCGCCAGCATGTTCCGGATGGCCAGCACGTGCTCACGCACCACCGACACCTTGCGCACCAGCCTCTGGCCCACGACCGCCAGGGCCGAGAGTTTCGATGCGGTGGCGAACTGGTGCACCGTGAACGTCAGGCGGTCTCCCAACTGGTTGAACGCTTCGGCCAGGCTGCCGACCTCGTCCTTGTGGTTGACCTCCAGGGGCTGGTTCCAGGTTCCGCGGCTCATCCAGTCGATATGGCGCATCAGGTCCCGGAGCGGCGCCTGCACCAGCTTCCGCCAGAGGAAGTTCAGGGCCACCAGCAGCAGCAGGCAGGTGACAGCCGCGGTCAGAAACCAGAGCACGGACAGCTTCTCCAGCAGATAGGTCCGTTCCTCGCGCAGATAGGCCAGGGCGGTCGCCTGCCCCTCCTGCCTTTCCAGGAGAACCTCCCACTGGGCCAGGTGGGCGGCAATCTGCTGATAGCTGATCCATTCGGAGATTCCGAAGAGCACCAGCACGACGGCGCTGGCCGTCAAAATCACCTTCGCTTTCAGACTCATGAATCACCCTGCAGCTTTACTTCTCGCCCCCCTGCGGGGGCCGGCAGCGGGTTCTTCAGACTTGAGGCGGGGAGCGTTCGGAACGGAGAAGGCGGCTCTGGCCCCCCCGGTGGATCGGGGAAGGGGACGCGGCGGCCGGCTCGCAGCCGGTTCCCGGAGTGAACTGCTCCACGAGTTCGGAATCGACAGGAACGGAATGCGACAGAGCGCGCACGGCCGAGGCGCCTGCAAAGACGGAGCAGTGCGGGAGCCGCACGATCACACGGAAGGGATGGAGGACGCCGGCTTGCAGCCGGTAATCCCGCGACACGGAAAGCTTGTCGGCAGGCCGGGCGCCCAATGCCACGCCCGGCAGCAGGACGGCAGCAGCCAGCAGAATCAGCCAACCTGACAGCCTTCGTGCCACGCACCCTTACTATAGCTCAGTTTCCCGGCGGCGGGGAGCAGGCGTCCGGACTATGCGGGACTATGGGTCCTGGACCTTCGCCGCCCGCCGGCGCAAGTTCCCGCGTGCGGTCCTGCCTGACCCCATGACTCCCCCCCGGGCGCGATAATCCGGGAATGCAGTTCCGAGACCTGATCGCGGCCCGGCGCTCCACCCGGGCCTTCGCCTCCCGGCCCGTGGAGGAGGAGAAGCTCCAGTCCGTCCTCGAGGCCGCCAACCGGGCCCCCTCGGCCGGCAACCTGCAAGCCTACGAGATCTACGTCGTGCGTTCCTCGAAGCTGAGAAGCGAACTGGCCCGTGCCGCGCTGGAGCAGTTCTTCCTGGCGCAGGCGCCGGTCGTGCTGATCTTCTGCGCCTCGCCCAAGCGGTCGGCGCCGCGCTACGGCCGCCGCGGCGAGCAACTCTACGCGCTGCAGGACGCCACCATCGCCTGCACCTTCGCCATGCTGGCCGTTTTCGACGCCGGCCTGGCCACGGTGTGGATCGGCGCGTTCGATGACGCCACCGTGAGCCGCGCCGCCGGTCTTCCGCCCGGCCTCATCCCGGTTGCCATGCTGCCGGTAGGCTACGCCGCCGAAAAGCCCGGCCCCACGCCCCGCCGCGACCTGAAGGATCTGGCGCACGAGATCGGGTAGCCCGCCTCCAGGATCCCGAGGCTGACGGGAGAACTTGACCGCCCGGTTGGATCGCGTCCTGGAAACGTGGAAAGCGGCGCCTGCCGGCCGCGGCCTCCGGTGCCCCGGAGCTCGGAGGGATCTCAGTTCGCGCGCAGCGCGATCACCGTCACGTGCGGGTCCGGCGCCTGGGCCGGCACCTTCAGTGTCAGGTTCCGCCCGCTCTGTTGGAACGCCAGCGGCCGCGCTCCATCCAGCAGCCTGGCGCCCGAGATCCGCGCCTCCAGGCCCTTCACGGTCAGCGTTCCGCCGGCCGGCCAGTCGAAGATGTGCAGATACACGTTCCGGCCCCTGGCGGTAGTTCTGCCGAACGGCAGGTCCTGCAGCGGACCGTAGGTCGTCCCGTAGATGGACTCGCCGTTCTTCTTCAGCCAGGCGCCCATGGCCAGCAGGCGTTCTTCAAACTCCGGCTGGATGGTCCCTTCGGGCGTCGGGCCGACGTTCAACAGCAGGTTGCCGCCCTTGCTCGCCACGTCGACCAGCGTGCGGATCAGGTGCGTGACCGTCTTGTACCGCGTATCGTTCCGGTTATAGGCCCAGGTTCCATTGATGGTCATGCAGGTTTCCCACAGCCGGAAGTCCTCGGGCCGCGGCGGCCGCGCGCCGGCGGTTTCCTGCGGCGGCGTGGTCCCTCGGTAAGCCGCGCCCTTCCTGGTCGGGGTCACTTTGGGAACGAACTGCTCCGGAGTGTCGTAGTCGCCCGGCAGCCCGATGCGGTTGTTGATCAGCGTGCGGGGCTGCATCTCCCCGATGAGCTTGTGGAAGCGCCAGCCGTCGTATTTCTCCTGCTGGCCCAGCCCGTCGAACCACAGGATGGCCACGTCCCCGTAGCGGGTCAGCAGTTCGCGCAACTGCAGTTCCATGTAGCCGAGGTAGAGGAACCACTCCGGCCGGGCCGGCTCCCCGTGCCAGTTCACCGCCGAAGGCCTGGACGTGTCGCGGAAGCCGGGATGGTTCATGTCCGGCGGCGAGTAATAGAAGCCCAGCGGCATTTTCTCCTCCTTTGCCGCCGCGGCCAACTGGGCTACGATGTCCTTCCCGTAGGGCGTGCGCGTGATCTTGTAGCCGGTGTAGGCCGAGTCGAACATGCAGAAGCCGTCGTGGTGCTTGCTGGTGAAGACCATGTAGCGCTGGCCGGACGCCCTGGCCAGACGCACCCAGGCCTTGGGATCGAACTTCACCGGATTGAAGCGCTCCGGCAGAGCCCGGTACTCGGCTTCCGAGATGACGCCGGGTCCGCTCTTCGCCGGGGTCATGATGGGCCAGGACGCCTCCACGCTGGCCAGCGAATAGGGTCCCCAGTGGATGAACATCCCGAACTTGGCTTCACGGTACCAGGCCGTGCGGTCGTCCTTCTGGCCGGCGGCAGGCAGCGCGAGCAGGACTGCGCACAGGAACGGGGAGAGGCTGCGGCAAGTCACTGTGACCTCCATCGATCAACGCTTATGGTACCAACCCGGCCGCCTTTCGCTATAATGCGCCGTCATGGGACGAAGCGAACAGGCCCAGGCGCTGGTCACCGAAATCCGCACGTACTGCGCCGCCCACGCCAACCCGGCGGGCTGCGCCAAACTCGCGCGGTATTTCAAGGAGGGCTACGACGGATGGGGTTTCACCGACAGCCGGCACCCTCTCTGGAATGAGCAACAGCAGGACTGGCTGGACCGCTACCGCGGCCTGGGCCTGAGCGGCTTCCTGAAAGCCGGTGAATTGCTATTCGGCTCCGGCAAGTACGAAGAAGGCGCGCTGGCCATCCGTTTCCTCAAGACCGTTTACGATCAGATGGACGCGAAGGGGCTCGCCGGCCTGGCCCGGTGGTTCTCTGCCGGGATTCGCAACTGGGCCCACACCGACGTGCTGTGCGGCGAGATTATCGCTCCCCTGCTCGCCAGCGGGCGGATGGAACTGGACGCCCTGGCCGGATGGCGCGAGTCAAAATTCAAGTTCCAGCGGCGCGCCGTGCCAGTGGCCATGCTCGGCCTCCTCAAGACCACCCCGGACGTCCGTCCGCTGCTCGCATTCATCCGCCCCCTGATGCTGGACCCCGAAAGGGTGGTGCACCAGGGACTGGGCTGGTTCCTCAGGGAAACCTGGAAGAAGCAGCCCAAGCCCGTGGAGGCGTTCCTGCTGGAGTGGAAAGTCAGGGCGCCCCGGCTGATCTTCCAGTACGCGACCGAGAAGATGACGCCCGAGGCCAAGGCCCGTTTCCGCCGCGCGAAAGCGGCCAGGGCCTGACCGGCCCGGAGGAGAGGGAGTGACTTTGATGAAACGAGTACCGGCCGTTCTTGTGATGCTTGCCGCCGGCTGCCTGGCGCAGGGTCCGCGCATCCTGATTGTCACCGACATGGAGGGTGTGGGCGGTGTGGTCAGCGCGGACGAGCAAATCGCTCCCGGCCAGCGCCGCTTCGAGGAGGCCCGCCGGACGCTGGTCGGTGAAATCAGCGCGGCCGTGGAGGGACTGCGGGGCGCCTCCGAGGTAGTCGTGTGGGACGGCCATGACGGCAGCCGTACCCTCTCGGTGGAGGACATCGCGCCTCCCGCCAAGCTCCTGCAGGGCACGCCCACGCCCGCCGACTACTACCTCTCGGACAAGCTCTACGACGGCATCGTGTTCATCGGCCAGCACGCCAAAGCCGGCACGAAGAACGGCATCCTGGCCCATTCCCAGAGTTTCAATGTGCGGCGTATCGCGATCAACGGAGTCGAGGTGGGCGAACTCGGCCAGGTAGCGGCCATCGCCGGATACTTCGATATTCCGGTGATCATGCTGGCAGGCGACCAGGCAGCCTGCGACGAGTTGCTCGAATTGCAGCCCGCGGCGCTCACCGTGCCTGTCAAGCGCATGGCCGGCAAGGCCTCCGCGCTGAGCCTGTCGCACGCCGAGGCCCGGCGCCGCATCACCATCGCGGCGTCACAAGCCCTCCAGCGCGTCAGGGAGTTCAAGCCCTGGAAGATCTCCGGTCCCGTGGAACTGGTCTTCGAGTACCTGCCGCAGCCGCCGCTTCACCCCGCGGCCCGCACCGTGACGTACCGCGGCCGGACCGTGCTCGAGGCCTTCGAAGCCTGGCTGGGCAGGCCGTAGACGTCCGGCGAAAATTCTAGAACTGCAGGCGCAGGCTGTACTGTGTCTGCCGGCCGAACGTATAGTCCCGCGGCTTCAGGGCCTTGCCGAACAGGGAGTCGGTGACGGTCATGTTCGGGTTGCCCCGCACGAAGTTGTTGGCCACGTTGTAGGACTCCACGCGCAACTCCAGCCGGAAGCGCTCGGTGAGCGCGAAGTTCTTCGAGATGGTGCCGTCCCAGCTGAACCAGTTCGGCCCCACCAGCCCCGGGAAGTCCCGGGGGTTGGTGCGCGGCGTGTAAGCGATGGACCGGGCAAAATTCTCGGTCTTGAACCAGCGCTG
>JADZAF010000055.1 GCA_020852755.1 Bryobacterales bacterium | reverse complement strand
GTTCCTTGACTAGGGTGGCTTCCGTGAAGCGCGGCGGCGGCTCGGTGAAATGCTGTTCGGGCCGGATCTCGCGGAACTTGAGCGCCTGCCCCTCTTCCACCTGGGGCAGCTTGTGCTTCAGTTCCTCGTCTTCTTCGTCCTTCTGGTCCTTGCCCTCTTCGTAGACCGCCAGGAAACCGTCGAACTTAGGCACCGAGCCGGTGGCGCGGAACAGATACTGCGCGCCGTCCTTGCCCTGCGCGGTGATTTCGATGGTGGTCTGGTCGAACAGCGCCGGCATCATCTGGCAGGCCAGGAAGCGCTGCCAGATCAGCCGGTAGAGCTTGAGTTCGTCCTCGGCCAGGTACTTCTCGACCGAATCGGGCGTCCGCAGGGCCGAAGTCGGGCGGATGGCCTCGTGCGCGTCCTGCACGTCCCGCCTGGCCTTGTACACATTGGGGCCGGGAGGCAGGTAGGCCGGGCCGTAGCGCTCGCCGATCAGCCCGCGCACTTCACCCAGCGCTTCTTCGGAGATGCGCGGGGAGTCGGTGCGCATGTAGGTGATCAGCCCCAGCATCCCTTCCTTGCCCAGTTCCACGCCTTCGTACAGCCGCTGCGCCAGCATCATGGTGCGCTTCACGCTGAAGCGCAGCTTGCGGGCCGCTTCCTGCTGCAGGGTCGAAGTGATGAAAGGCGCGACCGGGTTGCGGCGCTTCTCGCGCGTGGTCACGGACTTGACCACGTACAGAGCGTCTTCCAGGGCGGCCGTCAGCCGGGACGCCGTCTCCTGGTCCGGAATCTCGACGCTTTCCTCGCCGCGCCTTGCCAGGCGGGCGTCGAAAGCCGGCGGCTTGCGCGCGCCCAGGTGAACGTCGATGGTCCAGTATTCCCGCTTCTCGAAAGCGCGGATCTCGCGCTCGCGCTCCACGATCAGCCGCAGGGCCACGGTCTGCACGCGTCCCGCCGATAGGCCGCGCCGCACCTTGTCCCACAGCAGCGGCGAAATCTTGTAGCCCACCAGGCGGTCCAGCACGCGCCGCGCCTGCTGGGCGTCCACCAGGTTGCGGTTCACCAGCCCCGGCTTCTCGAACGCACGCCGGACGGCGTTGGCCGTGATCTCGTTGAACATCACCCGGTAGATCCGCGGCTGCCCGCTCCGGTTGCCGTTCAACTCCTCCTGGAGGTGATAGCAGATCGCTTCACCTTCGCGGTCGGGGTCGGCCGCCAGGTAGACCGAATCGGAATTCCTGGCCGCCTGCCGCAACTCCTGGATCAGCTTCTTCTTGCCTTCGATAATTTCGTAGCGCGGCTCGAATTCCTTGTCGACCTGTACCGCCAGGTCCTTCTTGGGCAGGTCCTTGATGTGCCCCAGAGAGGCCTTGACCAGATACTGAGAGCCCAGATACTTATTAATCGTTTTCGCCTTCGCGGGCGATTCCACAATGACGAGAGATTTACTCATCGAAAACGGTTAAAACCGTCACCACACCCTTACAAAATTCTTGCCCGGCAACTGTTTGATCGCACCCGACATCTCCAGTTCGAAGAGAGCCGCGATGGTTTCCGAGGTCGAACAGCCGTCCAAAGCTTCCAGCAGTTGATCGATATGAGTCGCGCTGTCCACTTTGAGCATGTCGAGGAGCTTGCGCCCCAGCCCGCCGGAAGGGCCCATCGGTAAAGATGCCTGGTCGCCCCGAACGGTTGCCGGTTCGCCGGCCCCTCCCTCGGCCAGTATGCGGCTTTTCCCCGCTTCGATCAAGCGCTGGCGTACTTCCAAAGGAAGATCCACCACCACGTCGTTCCAGTCCTGGACCAGCTTGGCGCCCTGTTTGATCAACAGGTTAGGTCCCCAACTGGCCTTCGAGGTGATGTTGCCGGGCACCGCAAATACCTCGCGGCCCTGATCCATGGCCAGCTTGGCCGTAATGGCCGATCCGCTGTATTGCGCGCCTTCCACCACCAGAACCCCGTTGCTCATGCCGCTGATGATCCGGTTGCGGATGGGGAAGTTCTGCGGAAAGGCCACCGAGCCCATGGGAAATTCCGACAGCATCAGGCCCTTGACCACGATTTCCTCCGCCAGCCGCCGGTTCTCCGACGGGTACACCACGTCCACACCGCACCCGAGCACGGCCACTGTGTTGCCGCCGGCGCCCAGGGCGCCCCGGTGAGCGGCGGCGTCGATGCCCCGGGCCATGCCGCTGACGATGGTCAGCCCGGCCCGCGCCAGATCGCCGGAGAGCCGTTCGGCTACCGCCACCCCGTAGGGCGTCGGCCGCCGCGTTCCGACCACTCCCAGCATCAACGATTGCAGCAGTTCCGTCCTTCCGCGCGCGAACAGCAGGACCGGGGGATCGAAAATGTCCCGCAGCAGCGGCGGGTAGGCGGCATCCCCGAGGGTGACCGCCACCGTACCGCTCTCCCGCATCTTCTGCTGCTGCACCACCGCATCGTCAAAGGTACAGCCGCTGCAGATGCTCTGAGCCACCGCGCCGGGGATTCCCGCGCACTCCAATTCCGTTCGGGAGGCACGAAAAACCGCCTGGGGCGTCCGGAAACGTTCGATCAGCTTTCCCGTATTCCTGGTTCCGAGGCCGGGAACCAGCTTCAAGGCCAGCCAGTGGAGTTCCTCCTCCTGGCTAACGCCAGAAAAGGCCATGGATCAGGGTGTGAGGCTTGCCGAAGTGGCCGTCAATTCGAATCTAGCAGTAGAACGGCTCCCGCGCAACCCGGTGGCCGTACCAGATGAAGAGAGGCCGCCTTCAGAGCGTCGGGGTACCATAGAAGGATAAGCAGCCCAGCATGAAGCGAGACGCCGACTACTTCGAGGGGCACGATCCCCAGCTCATCTACATCGCCAAGCGCCTGAAGGACGCCTTGCGGCTGGAGTCCATCCTCACCGGAGCGGGCCTGGACTACGGTGTCGAGGCCGATCACTACCGGGGCGGTTTGATCTTTGTTTCTGAGAGGATAGGAGCGTTCTTTTATGTGCTGCCTGAAGTGCGGGAGATGGCTCACCGGGTGATGCGGGAACACGGCTACCGTCCTTACGAGCCCATAGACTGACCGGGGACAGGCGAACCTTTCCGGAGCCGTAACGCAAGTCTTTGCTTCACAACCGCCAAGCGCGCCGTACCCCTGTCCGCGCTAGCGGCGGCGGCCGGGACTGGGGATCTGCCGGACCGGAGTGGGCGCAGGCTCCGAAGGCGCTGCTGCTGCGGGAGCCGGCTCCTCGGGCGCCGCGGTGACGGTCTCGCTGCGGCGCACCGGGACCGCGCGCGGACGCGGCTTCACCGGCTCTGGCGTCTCTTCCCGCACCCTGGCCGTTTCCGGCTGGGCAGCGGCTGGAGGCTCGGCCGGCAGGGTCTCCCGTGACGCCGGCGGAGGCGGTGTCGACTGAGCCGGAGCGGGCCGCGCGGGCACTGTACCGGGCAGCGCCGCCAGGGCGCCGCTTTCGGTTTCCGGCTTGTCCAGCGGGCCCGGCGGCGCGGCCACGCCCTTGAGTTTGCGAACCGACTCGCTCAGGCTGCGATCTCCGGC
This sequence comes from Bryobacterales bacterium, assembly GCA_020852755.1. Lineage (GTDB taxonomy): Bacteria > Acidobacteriota > Terriglobia > Bryobacterales > Bryobacteraceae > JADZAF01. The sequence continues at coordinate 44,045 of JADZAF010000055.1, read as the reverse complement.
GAAAACCTCCAGACGCAGGTTCACATCGCCGGTGACCGGAGTGTACACTACCTTGTCCATGTTCCGGATCTGTTCCGTGTCCAGTTCCATGTCCCGGCGGTACGGCCCGTCGGTGATCGTCAGAACCGCCCGGTTCGCCGAACGCACCATCGGGGCCTCCCGGTTCCAGGTAACTTCGAGCTGACCCTCCCGGTCCGTGGCGGCGAGTTGCAGCGCATAGTTAGGACCGGCCGCCGCCGTCCTGGGAGAACGCTCCCCCGCCGGCCGGTTGAGGAAGACGTATCCGATATACCCGGAGGCCGCCAGCACCAGCAGGGCGGCAGGGACCCAAAGAAGCCGCAGCCTGCGCTCGCCTCCCTGCTCTTCGGGAAAAGGAACGGCGGCAAACGGAGCCGGCTCCGTCTCGAGCGGCAACATCCTGCGCCGCGGAGCGGGAGGAGGAGGAGGCGGCTCGGGTCTGGGCGCGGAGGCCGTTTCGGGCGCCGGCTCGGTGGCATCCGCCGTCTCCGTCTCGGAAACGGCAGCTGGGGCCGCGGCGGCGCCCACTGCAGCCGCCCGGTCCGCGACAGGCGGCCGCGCGGGACGCGCCACACCTCCGCCCAGTTCGGCCCTGCTGAACAGGAACTCCTGCGCGCTGGGCTCTCGCACCAGGCGCCCGTCCTGCCAGAAGAAGAACCCGGCAACACCCGCCCGCATGGCAAAGGGCCGGACCAGCAGGAACAGGTTCGAGGGTTCGGGGAAGAAGGTTGAACAGAGGTCCTGGTCCACCTCGTCCATAGCGAAGTCTTTGCGGGTATGGGTGCGGTAGAACCCGACGACGGACGGCTGGCCCGGTCCGGCGGCCCTCCAGTGCTCCAGGCGCTCCCGCAGCACGGGCATGTCCCCCTCGGTCAACTGGAAGGAGGGACCGGTCTGGTGCCGGCACGGGATGGGGTCGAAACCCTCGATCACGATATTGTTGCGAACGCCCGCTTCCACGCGTCCCAGCAGGATGCCCCCGACCTCCGCGCCACGGCGGGGCAGGGCGCCGAAGCCGCGCATCATCTCTTCGTTCAGGCGGTCAATCACATCGTAATGAAAATAGACCGTGACCGGCGTGGAAGGAACATCCCAGACGAAGAAGGAACGGGCGGTCTGCTGGTTGGACGGGACAGTGAAAGCGCTCGGCAACACGTGAATTCTCATGCTATGCTTCCGGGTCGTCGAACACAAGACATTCTTGAGGTAAGCTCCCTGACGAACGATTCCCAGTAGTTGCAGTACTTTGGTTTATTATACTGTCTCGTGCCGGCCTATACCCTCACTTTTTCCCCTGCGCCGGACCGGCGGCGAAGTCGTAAACTGGATGATCCATGGAGAATAGCCACTCTCTTTCCCGCCGTGAACTGGTGACGGCGGCGGCCGGCCTGGCCGCCCTCTCCCGCTCCGCCCGGGCAGCCGCACCGCGCCCCAGGCTGCGCCTGGCCGTCATGTCGAAGTTCTTCCAGTTCATGGACGTCCCGCACATGGCCGAAGCCGTGGCCGGAATGGGTTTTGACGGCATTGACCTGTGCGTCCGGCCGGGCGCTCACGTGCTGCCGGAACGCGCCGCCGAAGACCTGCCCAAGGCCGTGGCCGCGATTCGCGGGGCGGGCCTCGAGGTGCCTATGATCACCTCCGGCATTGTCGATACGGGCACTCCGCACACGGTAACCGTTCTGCGGGCGGCCGCTTCACTGGGCATACGGCACTACCGCTGGGGCACCTTCCGCTACGACCCGCAGCAGCCCATCGCCGCGCAACTGGAGGGGCTGAAGCCGCGCGTGGCGGAACTCGCCAAAGTGAACCGCGAGCTGGGCGTTTGCGCCATGTACCACACCCACTCCGGCATCGGGCAGGTGGGCGCTTCCATCTGGGATCTGTGGCTGCTGCTGCGGGACCACGACCCCCGCTGGGTCAGCGCCAACCTCGACATCGCCCACGCCACCGTGGAAGGCGGGCTTGGCGGCTGGATTCATTCCACGCGGCTGATCCTGCCACTCACCCGCGGTATCGCCATCAAGGACTTCCGCTGGGGAAAGAATGCCAAAGGAGAGTGGCGGCCGGAGTGGTGCCCGCTGGGCGAGGGCATGGTTGACTACAAGCGCTACCTGGGCATGCTGAAATCGGCGGGATTCAACGGCCCGGTGCAGATGCACTATGAGTACGACCTGGGCGGAGCCGACCGCGGCGCCGCCACCGTTACACTGCCGCCGCAGCAGATCTACGCCGCCATGCGCAAAGACCTGGACCTGATCCGCCGCCGGCTGGTGGAGGCGGATCTGTAGGGGATTGAGCCGCGCCGAAGCGCGGCGGCAGCCCGAAGAACTTTCCCTCGTGGTTTTCCGGCCCGGACGCACAGGTTGTCAGCGGGGGGATTTCAAATCAGCGTCAGCGGGTCCACGTCGATCACCAGGGCGGTGGCATTCCACTTCTTCTCCAGCGTGAACTGGCGCGAGCGCTGCAGCAGCTCGCTCAGCGCCGCCCGGCTGGTGGACTTGATCAGCATCTGGTAGCGGTACTCGGCCTTGAGCCGGGGAACGGGCGCCTCGGCGGGACCCAGCACCCGCATGCCGGGCGGCACGGGCTGAAGAAAGTGGCTCAGCTCGGTGCTCATGCGCAGCGCCTCTTCCTGCTTCCCGCTTCGCACCAGCAGGTTGGCCATGGCGCTGAAAGGCGGGTAATGCATCAGCCGGCGGAAGTGCAGCTCCTTCCGGTAGAAGCCGCCGTAATCCTGGGCCGCGGCGAAGCGGATGGCGTAGTGGTCCGGATTGATGGTCTGGATGAGAACCCGGCCGGGCAGATCGCCCCGGCCCGCGCGTCCCGCCACCTGGGTGAGCAGCTGGAAGGTGCGCTCGGCCGCCCGGAAATCCGGAATCCCCAGGGCGAGGTCCGCGGAGATCACGCCCACCAGGGTCACGTTGGGGATGTCATGTCCCTTGGCGATCATCTGAGTGCCTACCAGGATGTCGTAACTTCCTTCGCGAAACGCTTGCAGGATGTACTCATACTGCCGCTTGCCCGTGGCGGTGTCCCGGTCCAGCCGCGCGATGCGCGCCCTCGGAAACTCGCGGTGGAGTTCGTCCTCCACCTTCTCCGACCCGGTTCCCAGGAAGTAAATGTGCTCGCTCTGGCATTTGGGGCACAACACGGGAACCTTCTCGGCGTAATTGCAGACATGGCACAGCATGCGGCGGTCGCGCCGGTGGTAGGTGAGGGTCAGGGAGCAGTTCACGCACTGCACCCGCTCGCCGCAGGAACGGCAGGCCGCGAAACTGGAGAAACCCCGGCGGTTCAGCAGCAGCATCACCTGCTCGTTGTTCTCCAGACGCGAGCCGATGGCTTCCAGCAGGCGCCGCGAGAAGACCGCCTGCTTGCGCGTCTCCAGGAACTCGCTGCGCATGTCGATCAGTTCCACTTCCGGCAGGGGGCGCGCCTCCACGCGGCCGGGCAGTTCCAGCAGTCCGTACTTGCCGCGCTCGCAGTTGTAGCGCGACTCGAGGCTGGGCGTGGCCGAGCCGAGCACCACGCAGGCGCCCGCCGCCTGAGCCCGCACGATGGCTACGTCCCGGCCGTTGTAGCGCGGCGTCTCTTCCTGCTTGTAGCTCTGGTCGTGTTCCTCATCGACCACCACCAGCCCCAGGTTCCGCACCGGCGCGAACACTCCCGAGCGGGTGCCCACCACCACGCTCGCCGCGCCCGCCCGGATGCGCCGCCACTGCTCGGCCCGCTCGGCATCGCTGAAGGCGCTGTGCAGGATGGCGACCCGGTCTCCGAAACGCGAGTAGAACTGCCCGGCGACGGCGGGGGTGAGGGCGATCTCCGGAACCAGCATGAGCGCGCTGCGTCCCGCCGCCAGGGCCGCCTCCATGGCGTGCAGGTACACCTCGGTCTTGCCCGAGCCGGTGACCCCATGCAGCAGGAACGTGTGGAAACGTTGGGCGTCGATGACTTCCCGGATCCGGGCAAAGGCAGCCTCCTGCGCCGGATTGAGCGTGTGGGGACAACACACCGGTCCCGGGGTAATCAGGCCGGCGGGCTCAGCGGTCAGGATCAGCATTTCCTTGCGCGCCAGCGAACGGGCGGCTGGGCCTGAGTTACGAACCGTCGCTTCCAGGTCCTTCAAATTGTGGGAGCCGGGATGCAGTTCCAGGAACGCCAGCAATTCGCGCTCGGCCTTGTTCAGCTTTGCCTCCGGACGGCGCGGCGCCGGTTCCACCCGCAGTTTCGAGGAAGGGGCGCGCAGGGGATCCCGCTCTCCCCGCACCACTTCCGCCTCGATGAAGCCGCGCTTCTCCAGACGGCGCAGCGCCTTATCGGCCAGGGGCAGCTTGCGGGCCAGCGTGCGGGCGCTCAAGGGGCGCTCGTCCAGCAGGCGCAGCAGGGCCGCCGCGGGGTCGTCCGGCGCGGCATCCAGCAGCAACTGCCGCGCGGCGTCGCGGCCGGCGCCGGTGAGCGAGTACACTTTCCCCGCGCGGATCTCGGCGGCCAGGGGGAGCATGCCGCGCAGCACTTCACCCAGGGGCGCGCAGTAGTAGGCCGCCATCCAGCGGCCCAGGGACAGCAACTGCTCGTCCAGCACGGGTTCCGGGTCGATCAGCCGCAGTGCCTCCCGGGCTTCCATCCCGGGCGCTTCGTCATGGCAGCGCAGCACCACCCCGGTCAGCTTGCGCGGCCCGAAGGGTACGATCAGCCGGGCGCCCGGTTTCACTCGATGGCGCAGCGTTTCGGGCAGCGCGTAGGTGAACGGACGGTCCAGCGGAACGGGCAGGCTCACGTCGCAGAAGAGGTACGAGTTTTCGGGCACCCTTCTCAACAGAATAAACTGGAAGGAACACCGGTGCCGTGTATGCGTTCTTTCATCCCCGTTCTTGCCCTGTCCGGACTGCTGGCCGCCGATGCAGGCTACGAAGCCGGGATTGCGCAGTGGCGCGCCGCGCGGGAAGCGGAACTCAAAGCCGACGACGGATGGTTGACGGTCACCGGCCTGTTCTGGCTGCAGGAGGGGGGCAACCCGTTCGGCAGTGCCGGATCGAACCGCATCGTGCTGCCCGCGCATTCCGCGCCGGCCCGCGCGGGTGTCTTTCACTTGAGCGGCGGTAAGGTGCGGGTGCGTTTGGAACGCGGAGTGAGCGCAACCGTCGGCGGCCGGCAGGTCGCGGAAGCCGAGTTGCGCTCGGATGCCGCCGGCAAGCCCGACCACCTGGTGCTGGGCGACCTGACCCTGTTCGTCATCGAGCGCGGCGGGCGGTACGCGATACGCCTGCGCGACCGGCGTTCCGCCCTGCGCCGCGATTTTCGCGGACTGGAGTGGTACCCGGTGCAGCCAGCCTACCGCGTGGAAGCGCGCTTCCATCCGCACGCCGCGCCCAAGCCCGTGCAGGTGGCCACCGCGGTGGGCGGCGTTGAGCGGTACCTGAGCCCGGGTTATGCCAGCTTCACGCTGCACGGCCGGGAACTGCGCCTCGACCCGGTGCTGGAATCGCCTGGCTCCAGGGAGCTCTTCTTCATCTTTCGCGACCGGACCGCCGGCAAGGGTACCTACCCGGCCGGCCGCTTCCTCTACACCCCGCTGCCCGCGAACGGCCGGGTGGTGCTCGACTTCAACAAAGCGGAAAGTCCGCCCTGCGCCTATACGCCCTACGCGACCTGCCCGCTGCCGCCCAGGGAGAACCGCCTGCCGGTAGCGATCGAAGCCGGCGAGAAGTACCGCCACTGAAGGCGGCGCCAAAGTAAGCCAGACCCCGCGGGCTGCTCCGAGGTACAATTGCCGCCATGAGAGGGCGCATCGTACGGGGCGTGTTTCTCTTGTTGCCGGCGCTGGCCGCCGCGCAGCAGGCCGCTTCGCCTCAGGCATCGGCGGGCCTTGCGGGCGAGTGGCTGGACTCCCAGGGCAACCGCGTCCGCATGGCCGAATCCGGCAATGCCGTGACGCTGACTTCGACCGAATCGTGGGAGTTCATCGTGGACGAGAAAACCAACGTACGCGCCGAGTTGCGCCTGGAGGGCACCAAATCGGGCAACGAGGTGCGCCTGATCCAGGCCACCAACCAGGGTCCGCTCGTGCTCAACGGGCGGCTGGGGGCGGAAGGGTTCATCCGGGCCCGGATGGACCTTCCCGGCGTGGGACGTTCGGTGGACTTCGCGCTGGCCCGCCCGCGTCCGGCGCCCGCCGCTGCCGGCAAGCGGCCGCGGACGATTCATATGGATCTTCTGAAGCAATCGGTGGAGATCGGGAAGTGGATTCCGATGTTCGTCGGCCTGGCGGCCGAGGACGGAGAGACCGTGATCCCGGAGCGGGGTGTCGAAGTTCGTCTGGATGTAGCGGGCGGCCGGCCGGTGCCCCCGGTGGTGAAAATTACACCCAGGGAGCCCCGAGTGCCCGCGGGTATCGCGGTGGACCAGCCCGATGCGCAGGTGGTCGCCTCCGGCCCCGGGCTGGAGCCGGCCCGCGCCTCGGCGGACGGCTGCGCCAAAGGCGAGATTCAGGCCATCCGGATGAACATCACCGCCTCCCGCGCGCCCGCCGACGGCCGCCGCGGCCTGCCCGTGAGGATCGCCTTCCTCGGCGCCGGCGACAGCCTGGTGACTAACGGAATGCCCAAGCCGATCGGCTGGCGACTGGAGGGTGTCGGCGAGCTGCGCAACCTGCCGGACGCGAAAGGCCGGCCGCAGGATATCGCGGTGGCGGCCGATGAGTGCGTGAGCCGCAACGAAGTGGTGTCGCAGGAACCGGGGGCGGCGGTCGTCACCGCCAGCTTTCGCAGCTTCAGTGAATCGGCCACGCTGCACTTCACCGCGCCGCTGTCGCTGGTGTCGATCCTGTTCGTGCTGTTCGGCGGCGTGTGCGGAGGGGTGGTCTCGGCCCTGCAGAATTACCGGGCGGCGGTCCGCTGGCGCATGGGACGCTGGATGGGCTGGCTGCTCTCCGCGCTTGCCGGCGGAGTGGCGCTCTATCTTGCCTACTACTACGGCGTGCTGAAGGTTCTGCCCATGTTCCCGAGCGGAGCCGGATTCGCCTTCCTGGCGGGGCTGGCCGGCGGATTCCTGGGCGCCGCCGCGCTGGAGCGCATTGCGGGCATGCTGCTGCCGTCCAGAGCGCGCACCGCCGAACAGGGTTGAACACGGCTGTGGTGAAAACTTCTTCCCGCGGGTCTTGGGAATATACGCCCGCTGGTCTCGCTTTTGCCGCCGCCGCAATCCTGGCGGCCCAACCGGCGCCGCCCAACCGGTTCACTGCCGGCGGGGGCTGGTCGCGCCAGGCAGGCGGCTTCTCGTTCCCTAAGCAGACCGCGGCGGGATTGGGACTCGCGTACGCCGGAACAGTCCGCCCGAGGCCGGCTGTGCCTGCGGCGGCCTGGCTGCTTCGGTCCGGCACTTCAACCTCGGGCTGAGCCTCCTCCTGCTGACACCAGGCCGAGGCGGTGACTGCCAGAACGGCGGCGATCGGACTGCACACAGTACTTCCTCAGTGGCTCAGGTGAATCGGGAACTACTTTCGCGAAGAAAAGAGCATCTTCCCGTCCCGGAAGGCATAGCGAACATCGGCGAACGCGCGAATATTTTTGGCTGGGTCCTGGTTCAAAACCACGATGTCCGCCGCCAACCCCGTGGCTATCTTCCCAAGGCGGGCAGACAGGCCAAACCGCTCCGCGGGTGTGGTCGTAAGTGAGGCAAGAACTTGTCGAAAATCCATTCCTGCTTCCGCCATAAGAGCGTATTCCTCACCTGGATTGTAGTTCGCCATATAGCCAACGTCGGTTCCGAAAAGAACGGTGCCGCCCACATCGAGCCAGGCTCGCAATTGTGCTACGCCGTTGTTGACGAAGCGATCCTGCGCGGAAACGCGGTCGTGCCGGATCTCGTAGCGCCATAGCTGAAGCGTCGGAATGAGCGACACTCCCCGCTTCTTCATAGCGGCCAAAACGGATGGGCCCCAGGGACCTGACTGTGGAGTTGTGTGCACGATGACATCGACGCCGCCGTTAACCGAAGCAAGCAAGCCCTCAAGATTTGTAGGGTGCGCAAATGCAAGCTTTCCCCGGCGGTGAGCCTCCGCAACTGCCGCCTGAATCGCTGTTTCGGGCAGCGCGGCAATTGGTGGGGAGAACGTTCGCGCGTAGAGCTTGATGGCGTCGACGCCGCTATCCAGGAGTTTGACCGCCGCGGCTCTGGCCTCAGCAGCATTGGCCACTTCTGGAACGTCGTATGGTGTGAAGCCCAGGATCTCGGGTATCATCTCCGGCGGCTTTCCGCCTTTGGGAATGAGTGCTTCGCCCGTGGAAAGAATCCCAGGCCCCGAGACCTCACCGGATTCAATGCGCTCCCGCAGCCGGCGCGTATTTTCCCAGGTGGACCAAGTATCGAACACGCTCGTGAATCCGTAGCGAGTGAGCATCTCTTGAAGTTGCCTGGTCAACTCCGGCGCCGGGATTCGTGCGGCAGGATTCCATTTGCGTTCCAGGAAGTGGACGTGGCTATTCCAGAAGCCGGAAGTAATTGCCAAACCCGAACAGTCAAGAATCCGAGTGCCGCGCGGTAGAGAGACGGCGCCCTTCCTTCCCACGGCAGCAATCCTGCCTTCCCGGATGAGCACCACACCATTTCGGATCGGGTCTTCCGTAGGGCTCGCGTAGACGATGCCGCCCACCAGAGCAAGCGCGCGATTCGGCGGCGCCTGTCCTTGTCCGTAGCCCGCCACGGTGGTTATTAAGAGGGCGGGAATACCGAGGCGCACTCTGCGGGCAAGGTTCGGCCGGTCCATAAAGATGTCCTACGACGATTGGGATGAACTTGTTCCTACCTTGGCTCATGGTAAGGAATGTCACCTGAGTTCGCCGTGGGTTTACCTTCGTGCCCGGAGAAGCGCGCTCCCGGAACGTGCGAGTGCCAGCGGGAATACCCACCTGCAGCGGTCTAAGTCACTTCTCCACCGTCACAATCGGAGCGCTGATCACCGGGGCCGGAGCGGTGGAGGCGGGCAGCGCCCCGGCGCTCCTGACCTTCTCCGCCTCGACCGCGATGGCCTGGTTCAGGGAGACTTCCACCCCCGAGCCGATCTCGAAGCGCACGTCGCTGCCGCGGGCCAGCAGGGCGATCAGGCTGCCCGCCGCGATGCCCGAGAGCCCGCCGACCCCGATGCCCCGGACGCTGCCGCTGGCGGCCCCCGCCACGCCGCCGATCTGCGCGCCGGTGGCCGCTCCCTCTCCAATGCGCTTCAAATCCGTGCCTTTTTCGGAATCGTGCTTGACCGTGCCGGGCTCCTTCATGCGCGAGTCCTGGCTGCCCGGCACCTGGTCGATGGCCGCCGCCAGATCCACCGTATAGCCGTTCGGATAGATCAGGGTCGTGAGATGAAACCGCAGTTCCGCGCTCCCCTTGATGCGCCCGGCCCGCTTGGAGCTATCGATCACGCCCTTCACGTAGGTGCCTGCCGGAATCATGATGACCCCGTCGCTGACGATCGGAAAGGTGGTCTGCGCGTAGATCGGATCTCCGGGCTGCGCGTTCCTGGTCGATACGGCCTGCCGCAATTGGATGGGAATCCGGGTGCCCGCCGGCACGATCCACAGCCCGCCCGAGGCCTGCGGCGCCTGCGGCGGCCTGGCTACTTCGGTCCGGGACTTCAACCTCGGCTGGGCCTCCTCCTGCTGGCACCAGGCTGAGGCGGTGACTGCCAGAACGGCGGCGATCAGACTGCGCACAGTACTTCCTCCGTGGCTTAGTATACGTCGCCGCTGTTGCGGCAGTTTCCGCTACCGGGGAAAGTCCTCGGCGAGATTGCATCGCATGACCGGCCGGCTTTCCGAACGCCGCGCTACTTCCTTGAACCCGCAGCGGGCAAACGAGGAGGCCAAGCCCGTGTAGGCGAAAACCTCGGGCATCCTGCCCTGTTTCGGCTCCACCGGATAGGCCTCCAGCAGCGTGGCGCCCTGGTCCCTTGCGTACTCCTTGGCCGCCGCGATCATCGCCGGCAGCATCCCCTTGCGCCGGCGCCTCCGGTCCACGAAGAAGCACACGACGGACCACACCGGCCGGCCGTCCACGGGCTTCAGGATGCGCGATCGCTCCAGCCTGGGGAACCGTTCCCGGGGAGCCAGCGAGCACCAGGCTACCGCGCGCCCTCCGTCATAGAACAGCAAACCGGGCGCCTCGCCGGAGTCCACCAGCTGCTTCAACGCCTGCCGGTTGCCCTCGCCTTTCCCGCGGTCGAATTCCGCTCGCGGCAGGCGCCACCACATGCACCAGCAGCCTCCGCAGGCGCCACGATCTCCGAACAATGCCTCGAGGTCCGGCCAGCGTTCCGCGGTCAGCGGCCGGGCCGTCATCACTGCTCCGCGGGAGACCGGCGTATGGCCATCAGGCTGATGTCGTCGGTCTTCGAGACGCCCCCGGTGAAGTCCTGCCAGTCCTCCATGGCCGCCCTCACCAGCTCCCGGGCCGTGAGGGACCCGCACTTCGCCAGCATGTCGCACAGGCGGTCGCTGCCGTACTCTTCGGCCTCTGCGTTGTGGGCGTCGGTGAGCCCGTCGCTGTACAGCACCAGGCTCTCTCCGGGACGCAGGATGAGACGGCTGGAGGAATGCTCGCTGTTGCAGAAAAGGCCCAGCGGCAAGCCGCCGGCCTCCAGCGTCCGGGTTCCCTCGCAGCCCACCACCAGGGCGGGGCAGTGGCCGGCGTTGCACAACTCCACTTCTCCGGAAGGCCACGCTCTCCCGCAGGCCAGGGTGGCATAGTGCGTGGCCGGAGTGGTTTCGCACAGCAGGCGGTTGGCGTGCTCCACCGCCTGGACCAGAGGCATCTGCATCCAGAGCAGGCTGCGGAAGACGGCGTGCAGCTGCGACATCAGCATCGCCGCCGCCACGCCTTTGCCCGATACGTCCCCAACCGCGAAGAAGAGGCCGTCCGTCGCGCCGGCAGGCGCGATCAGGTCGCAGTAGTCCCCGCTCACCGCTCCGGCCGGCTCGTAGAAGTAGCTGGTCTCCCAGGGGCCCGCCCGCAGGTTGCGCGCCGGTAACAGCGAGCCCTGGAGGCGCGAGGCCAGGTCCAGGTCCTGTTCCAGCGCCCTGCGCTCGGCCGAACTCAAGTGGTCCAGACAAAAGGTGACCAGCGGATCGGCCAGCAGGCGGTCGGCCTCGATCGGGTCGCGGCACTCCGCGCACAAGCCGTACGTGCCCTGATCCATGCGCTCCAGGGCCGCATCCACCTCCTGGAGCAGGCGCGTCACCTGGTCGGTACGCTGGATTACAGCCGCAGACTCCAAACGCTGGCGCCGCTCCCACAGTTGGGAGCGCAGCAGGGCATACTCCACTTCGGCCATTCTTTCCCTCTCGGCTCTTCCAGTCTACTATGCCGTACTACACTGGAACCAGAACCTGAATCCGGCAGGCTGCCGCCTGCCCAGGCCCGTTGCACTCTCATGGAAAACCGGGAAATCGCGAGAATTCTGGCCGAAACCGCCGACCTGATGGAGATCGCCGGCGAAGACTCGTTCCGGGTGCGCAGCTACAGGCTGGGCGCCGCGGCAATCGAGGCGCACCCCGAGCGGGTCGAGGGCCTGCTCAACACTCCGGGACGGGCGGTGACCGAGATTCCCGGCATCGGTAAGGGCCTGGCCGGGTCGATCCAGGAGATCGTGCGCACCGGCTCCTGCGAACGCCGCGACCATCTCCTGGAACGATTTCCGCCCACCGCCCTCGAGTTTCTGAAGATCCAGGGCCTGGGCCCCAAGAGCATCGCCCTGATCTACCAGCATTACCGGGTCAGCACCATGGACGACCTCGAGCGGCTGTGCCAGGAGCAGAAACTGCGCGAGCTGCCGCGCATGGGCGCCAAGCTTGAAGAGAAGGTGCTCCGCTCCATCGCCCAATACCGCCAGAGAGCCGGCCGCTTCCTGCTCCGCACCGCCGAACAGACCGCCGGTGAACTCACGGCCTACCTCTCGGAGCTGCCGGGCCTCGCCATCACTCCCGCGGGCAGCCTGCGGCGCGGGCGCGAAACGGTGGGCGACGTGGACCTGCTGGTCACCGGACCGCAGGCCGAAACCGCCCTCGAACGCTTCGTCGCCTATCCCAGGGTCGCCGAGGTGCTGGGACGGGGCGAGAACAAGGCCAGCGCCCGCGTCGGCCGCGAGGGATTGCAGGTGGATCTGCGGGCCCTGCCGGCCGCCAGCTTCGGCGCCGCCATGCAGTACTTCACCGGCAGCAAGGACCACAACGTCGCGCTGCGCAACCGGGCCGTGCGCATGGGCTTCAAGCTCAATGAGTACGGGCTGTTCCGCACCTCCGACGACGCCCGGGTGGCCGGGGAGAGCGAGGAGGGCGTCTACCAGGCCCTGGGCCTGGACTGGATTCCCCCCGAGCTGCGCGAGAACCTGGGCGAGATCGATTGCGCCGCCGAGCACCGCCTGCCGCGCCTCATCGAAACCGCCGACATACGCGGCGACCTGCACATGCACACAACCGAAACCGACGGCCGCGCGTCTCTGGAAGAGATGGCCGAAGCGGCCCGGCGGAAGGGGTACGAGTACATCGCCGTTACCGATCATTCCAAGGCGCTGGCCATGGCCAACGGGCTCGACGAGAAGCGCGCCGTGGCTTTCGCCCGGCAGGTCCGGGCGTTGAACCGTGGAGGCCTCGGCATACGCGTGTTCTCCGGCATCGAGTGCGACATCCTCAAGGACGGCCGCCTCGACCTGGCCGATGACGCGCTGGCCGAGCTGGATCTGGTGATCGGCAGCGTGCACGCCTATATGAACCTGGAGTACGCCCAGATGACCGACCGGCTGCTGCGCGCCCTGGAATGCCCGTACCTGCGGGTCCTGGGCCATCCTACCGGGCGCCTGCTGTTGCAGCGCGAAGCCTATCCCTTCGATTTCGACCGGGTAGCGGCCGAAGCCGTCCAGCGCGGCGTGCTGCTGGAGATCAACGCCAGTCCCGAACGCCTGGACCTGGGCTTCACTCACATCCGCGCCGCCCACGCCAAGGGGGCGCGCTTCATCATCTCCACCGACGCCCACCATCCCAAGCACCTGGACAACATGCGCTACGGAGTCACTACGGCGCGGCGCGGCTGGCTCGGGCCCGGCGACGTGCTCAACACCCGGCCGCTGGAACAATTCGCGGCGGCCCTGCGTAAGAACTGAAAACACTCATGAAATCCCTGCTTGTCGGACTGCTTCCCATGCTGCTTACGGGCGCGGAACTGTCGGTGCCTTACGAAAAGCACCAGTTGAAGAACGGAATGCGCGTGATCCTTTCGCAGGACCGCGCCGTGCCGGTGGTTTCCGTCTACATGCTCTACGGGGTGGGCGCGCGCTCGGAGGAGAAGGGCCGCACGGGCTTCGCGCACCTGTTCGAACACATGATGTTCCAGGGCTCCAAAAACGCTCCCAAGGGCATGCACTTCAAGCTCATCGAGAGCAACGGCGGATCGCTCAACGGCTCCACCCATCCCGATTACACCGACTACTTCCAGACCCTGCCCTCCAACAAGCTGCCCGTGGCGCTCTGGCTGGAGGCCGACCGCATGCGGGGACTCGACATCAGCCAGGCCAATCTCGACAACCAGAAGGAAGCCGTCAAGCAGGAACGCCGGCTGCGAGTCGACAACCAGCCGTACTTCGGCGCCATCATCGAGACCTGGCCGGAACTGGCGTTTCGCAACTGGCACAACTCGCACTCGCTCATCGGGTCGTTCGAGGATCTGAACGCCGCCGGCGTAGCCGACGTGGTCCGCTTCTTCAAGACCTACTACGCGCCCAACAACGCCATCCTGGCCATCGTGGGCGATATCTCGATTCCCGAAACCAGGAAGCTGGTGGAGGATTACTTCGGCGCCATCCCGCCGCAGCCCCAGCCCAAACATCCTGACTTGACGGAGCCGGCGGTGACCCGGGGACGCGCCGCGGTTCACCGCGACCCGCTGGCCCAGGTTCCCGGCGTCGTGGTGGGCTATCCCGGACCCGCGCGCCGCTCCCCCGAGTACTACGCTCTCGGCATGGCCGACGTGCTGCTCTCCGGCGGCGATAGCTCGCGCCTGCACCAGAATCTGGTCAAGGGGAGACAATCGGTGGTGCGCTTCGAGGCCAATCCCGGCTGGCCCTTCCAGAGCGCCTCCGATTACAAAGACCCCAACGTGTACGCGGTCTTCCTGCTGCATAAGCCGAACTTCACCGGAAAGCAGATCGCGGACCAGGTGCAGGAGCAGATGGACCGCATCGCCAGGGAAGGCGTGGAGGCCGCCGAACTGGAACGCGCCCGCACGCTGCTGCGCTCCACGCGCGTCCAGGAACTGCAAAGCTCTCTGCGGCGAGCCACTCTGCTGGCTCAGTACGAACTCTTCGACGGCCGGCCGGAATGGATCACCGAAGAGCTGGACCGCTTCACCAACGTGCCCGCGGCGGAGATCCAGGCCGTGGTGAGGAAATACCTGGCGCCGGAGAAGCGCTTCACGCTCGAGATTGTTCCCGCTCCCAAGGAGGCCGCAAAGTGAAATACCTGATCGCGCTGATGCTCGTGTCCGCGCTGGCGGCTCAGGTCCAGGACCGCGCCCGCCCGCCCGATACCCCGCCCGTGCCCGATTACCGCCTTCCCAACGTCTTCGAGACGAAACTCGATAACGGGCTCAGGGTGATGCTGGTGGAGGACAACCGCTTTCCGCTGGTGACGGTTCGCCTGGGCTTCCTGGCCGGCTCCCGGTTCGATCCCGCCGAAATTCCGGGCCTTTCCGAGAGCGTCGGGGCGATGCTGACCGAGGGCACGGCGCGCCGCACCTCGCGCCAGATCGCCGAGGAACTGGCGGCCATCGGAGGGCAGTTGAACGGCGTCAGTTCACCAGACGGCCTGACCCTTGCGGGCAGTGCGCTGTCGGAGAGTACGCCGCGCCTGCTGGACCTGCTGGCCGACGTCGCCCGCAACGCCTCTTTCCCGGAAGAGGAAGTCGCTCTGCACAAGCAGAACCGCAAGCAGAGCCTGCTGGAGCAGCGTTCCGATCCCGGGTATCTGGCCGAGGAAGAGGCCACCAGGGCGGTGTTCGGCTCGCACCCCTACGCTCACATCGGCCCCACCATGGAGTCCATCGACCGCATCAGCCGCGTCACCCTGGCCGGGTTCCGCGACCGCCTGCTGGCGCCCAACAACGCGACCCTGATCCTGCTGGGCCGGCTACCCTCCCGCGACCGCACTCTCGAACTGGTACGCAACGCCTTCGGTTCCTGGCAGAGCAGGGAATTGCCCGCTCCGCCGGCGCCCCGGTTCCCCGAGGACCGCAAGCAGGTGATTCTGGTGGACCGGCCCGGTTCCGTGCAGGCCGACATTCGCATAGCCAGGCGGGCCGTCACCCGGCGCGATCCCGATTACTTCCCGCTGCTGGCCGGACACACGGTGTTGGGCGGCGGGACGAGTTCGCGCATGTTCCTGGAGATTCGCGAGAAGAAGGGCTACGCCTATGACGCCCACAGCGAGTTTGACGCGCACCGCGATGCCGGGATCTTCGGCGCCGTGACCCAGGTGCGGAACGAGGTGATCGGCGACGCGCTGGACGCGGTGATCAAGGAGATGCAGCGCATGGGCGCGGAGCGCGTGCCGGCCGGAGAGCTGAGCGACGTGAAGAACTATCTCAGCGGCCGTTTCGTGCTGGGCCTGGAAACCCAGAACGGGCTGGCCAACTCCCTCAACATGATCGGAACCATGGGCCTCACCACCGCCTACCTGGAGAACTACACCACCCGCATCCGCGCGGTGGAGCCGGACCAGGTGCAGGCCGCGGCCCGGAAGTATGTGAGCCCGGAGAAATCGGCCGTCGTGGTGGTGGGCGATGCCGCCAAAATCGGCGAAACCGTGAAAAAACTCGGGGAGGTCCGGACCGTCAAACCGAATCCATGAAGCTCATCTCATCGCGCCAGCTCTATAACTGCAAGCTGTTCACCGTGACCGAGGAGGTTGCCAAAGACCCGGACGGATTTGAGATCCACCGCCTGATCGTGCGCCATCCCGGCTCGGCCGTGGTGATGCCGGTGGACGACAAGCGGCGCGTCCTGCTCGTGCGCCAGTTTCGGCTGCCCGCCGCAAAGGAGCTGTGGGAGTTGCCCGCCGGGCGTCTGGACCCGGGCGAGACGCCGCTCAAGGCGGCCCGCCGTGAACTGGTCGAAGAGACTGGCTACCGGGCGGCGAAGTGGGTGCGCCTCGCCAGTTTCTGGCCCACGCCCGGCTACGTGGGCGAGAAGATGACCGTGTTCCTCGCTACCGGCCTGACCGAAGGCGAAGCCGAACCCATGGAAGACGAGCGCATCCGCCTGGGCTGGTTCACCATTCGCCAGATGGACGAAATGATCCGCGGCGGCGAGATCGTGGACGGAAAAACCATCCTCGGCTTCCTCATGTGGCAGCGCTACGGCAAGTTTCGGTGACAGTTTTGGTGACAGGCTACATAACCCCTACATAACCCCCAACCTCGAAGTTTGGGGGGTATGTAGCCTGTCACGCTAACTCGACCGCTCTACCGCACCTTGCCCCGGCCCGCCACCGGCAGAACCGCCTCGATGAGGCCCTTGCGCACGGCGTAGACTTCGTCGTGGTTGTTGGTGGTGACGCCCTGGTGCTGCGGAACCACCGCCAGGCGCTCGCCCACCCGGAACTTGTGGCTGCAGGCGCTCACGTCCACGTGGCCGTGCTCCACCGACATCCCGTAGATCTTGGCCTCCGGGTAATCCACGATGTATCCGTACGGATTCGGCGGGTTCCTTTCGAACGTCTTCTGCCCGCCGTCGATGATGATCCGGTCCGCCGTCGGCGTGCTGACCACGGTCACGATCATGCGCGTCGCGCAGGTCACCGGGTTGGGTGGATTGGTGGTGGTGTTGATCCGCTTCAACCCCTCATAGGCGTACGATCCGCTGCGCGTCACGTTGCACCCGATCTGCTTGGAGACGGCCTCGGCGCCCGTCCCGCCCCCGCTGATCTCGTCCAGCGGCAAGCCCGACTTGCGGAACAGGTCCGCTGTCTCCTCGAGGAACGGCTTGGCCTCCAGACGGCTGGGGTAGGTCATCACCCCACGCAGTTCGAGGTGCGGCATCTTCGAGACTTTCCGCGCCAGTTCCAGCGCGTCCTTGGGGGACTGCACTCCGGTCCGCTTTCCCCCCGTGTCGAGTTCCACCAGCACCCGCACGCGTCCCCCGTCCTTCTGCAACTGCTCGGAAATGCCCGCCGCCGTTGTCTCGGAATCCACCGCCACCGTCATGGGTACCCGCTTCGCCAGGCGCGCCAGGCGCACCAATTTCTGCTCGCCCACGATGTTGTAAGGCACCAGGATGTTGGCCCGGATGCCGCCCGCAGCCATCGCCTCGGCCTCGCCCAGCTTCTGGCAGCAGATCCCCACCGCGCCCTGCCGCAGTTGCATGTGCGCAAACTCGGGGATCTTGTGAGTCTTGGTGTGGACCTGCAGCGGTATGCCTTCCTTGCGGCAGACCTCCTGCATCTCCCGGAGGTTCTTCTCCAGCAGGTCCAGGTCGATGATCATGGACGGCGTGTCCAGGTCGTCGATGGTGCGGACGCCGGCCGCCAGGCCCCGGCCCGAAGGTCCCGTCCAGCCGGACATGCCCAGAATTCCCGCCGCCCGCAGCCAGGCGCGGCGGCTCACCCCTCGAAGCGCGCTCGATACATTCGTTCTCATGGCTTGGGTCACCTCCCCCGGCAGTCGCGTGGTTCGAACTCCCGGCTCAGGTCCAGTATATGCCCGGCGCGCAATGGAAGACCGCAGGCCGTCTCACTGCGAATCCGCCGAGCGCACAAAGGTGATGTAATCCGTGCTTGCCGCGCGGCCGCCGTTTTCTTTCAACTCCCGCACGACCTGGCCCCGGTGATAGGCCCCGTGGGAGAGGACCTGTGTGAGGATATCGATCGCCGCCGTGCGGAATTCCTCGCCCTGGCTGTTCCGGTAGCGGACCGCCGCCTGCAGCCCGGCCTCGTCCGTTTGCCGGATCAGCCCGGCATACCCGGCCGCATTTTCTTCCGCCAGCTTCTCGCATTCCGCAAGGTCGAGTTGCGGCCATACGGGATGCACAGGCTCCCGGCCATTCAGCCGGGCCAGCCAAATGTGTTCGGCGGCCAGCAGGTGGGCCAGCAGGGGAAGCGACTCACCCCGGTTGCCGGGCTGGCTTCGCAGCGCCTCCATCACCCGCCTATCGGCCCACGCCATCCAGCGGATCATCCGCTCCAGGTGCGCCTTCATCCTCTACCCTCCGATCTCGCTCCGGATCGCTCCCGCGATGCGCTCCGTCAGCCGCTCGACCAGGTCCCCGTCCGGCCCTTCCACCATCACCCGCGCCAGCGGCTCCGTGCCGGAGAAGCGCACCAGGATCCGCCCGGCGCCGTTCAACTCCCGTTCGCCCTCGCGCATCGCGGCTTGCACGCGCGGCAACTGCTCCAGGGGCATCCTCCGGCTCACCCGGACATTCAGCAACTTCTGCGGAAAGACCTTAAAGCCAAAGATTAGATCATCGATCGTAGCTCGTTGGTTACAAGATATTTCAAAAACCCGCAATGCCGTTAATAACCCGTCCCCCGTAGTCGCGTGCCGGCTGAAAATGACGTGTCCGGACTGCTCCCCGCCCAGCACCGCCCCAACCCGCAGCATCTCTTCCAGCACGTACTTGTCGCCCACCGGCGTACGCAGCAGACGGATGCCCTCCGCAGCCAGCCCGGCTTCCAGGCCGAAGTTCGACATCACGGTCGCCACCACCGTCTCTCCGGCCAGCTGCCCGGCGGCATGCAGGGATCGGGCGGCAATCAGCAGAACCGCGTCGCCGTCCACGATCCGCCCGCTGGGCGCGATCAGGATGGCCCGGTCGGCATCGCCGTCGAAGGCCACGCCGGCATCGGCGCCGCGGGCCAGCACGGCCTCCCGCAGCGTCTCCGCGTGCAGTGCCCCGCACCCCAGGTTGATGTTGCGCCCGTTGGGCTCCGCGCAGATGGTCTCCACCCGGGCGCCGGCCCGCCGGAACAGTTCCGGGGCCAGCTGCCAGGCCGCGCCGTTGCCGCAATCCACCACCAGCCGGAGGCCCTCCAGTCCCGTGGTCAGGGTCTCCAGCAGGCACTCGAGGTAGCCCTGGTCCAGTGAAGGCTCCTCCCGCAGAGCGACGGCCGCCGGCTCCACCTCGCCCCCGCCCGCCAGCAGGCGGAACATCTCCTGCTCGATGGCGCGCTCCTCCTCGTCCGGCAGCTTGTACCCGCTGTGCCCGAATACCTTGAGCCCATTGTCCTGATACGGGTTGTGCGAGGCCGAGATCACCACGCCGGCGACGAAGTCGCCGGCCCGCGTCAGGCAGGCCACCCCGGGCGTGGTGATGACGCCGGCGAAGCGCGTCCGTACGCCCCGGCGCGCCAGGCCCCCGGCCACCTGCCCGGCCAGCCAGGGACCGGATTCCCGTGTGTCCATCCCGATCAGCACTTCCGGATCGCGGCCCAGGTGCCGGGCCACGCTGCCCAGCGCCATCCCGAAAGCGTGAACGGTGCGCGCGTCCAGAGGGTATTCACCCGCGATCCCCCGGATCCCGTCTGTCCCAAATAGCTGTCTCGCCACCCCTGCCCCTTCTATTCCTTCCCGGCCGGCGCCTGCGTCTCCGCGTTGTCCTGCTTTTCTACGACCACCCGCACCACCACCCGGGGCGAATTCTCGAAACGAACGTGAAGATCTTCCACAAACGCGTTGACGCGGAACTCAGCCGTCGCCACCACCTGCGACAGGTCGATCGGATCGCTCTGCGCCGCATCGATGCGTGCCACCCGGCTTTGCGGCCCCACGATCGTCAGGACCGGGGGCTTCACTTCGTAACTGTCGAGCACGTAGCCGGGATGCAGCGAACCGGTGAAATGCACCTTGACCGGCACCTCCCGTTGCAGGCGCCGCTCGAACTCGAAGCGCAGTTGCGAAGGCAGCGCACGCAGCAGGTCCACGCCGTGCGGCAGCGTGACGGTCTCTTCGTCGATATTGAAGGTCCGCCCGCCCGGGCTGTGCACCTGCGAGAAATCCAGGACCACCGCGGCGCCCAGCTCGCCGAACTGTCCCAGCAGGCCCGGCGGGCCCTCCACCTCCAGGTACACCTGCTCCACCACGCTGGAGGTAATCTCCAGGTCGGCCGGCAGGCGGCGGTACTCCACGGGCACCGAAACAAAGGAGACCACGTCCTGCTCGCCCGCCACCCCGAGCCAAAACAAAATTGCCAGCGCCAGGGCGAGCATCTTCCACCCCAGGTTGTGAGTCAGGAACCGGAGAGATTTCACGGGCGGCTGACCCTTTGCTGACGGCTGAAGTCGTCGTCCATGGGGATGTCGGCGGTTCCCTCGTCGCTCGAGCGGAACTCGGCGAATCCATCGCCGAAGTGCGCCGTGATGCGCTCCTCCACGCGCTTCAGCGTCACGTCCTGCTCAATGTCGCCGAACGCCGCGATGGAGATATGGCCGGTTTGCTCGGAAACCACAATCGAGAGGCAGTCGGTTTCCTCCGTGATGCCGATGGCCGCGCGGTGACGCGTTCCCATCTTGGAACCCAGCGCCGGGTTCATGCTGAGCGGCAGGAAGCAGGCCGCCGCCGCCACGCGATCCTTCTGTATGATCACCGCCCCGTCATGCAGGGGGGCATTGCGGCGGAAAATCGCCAGCAGCAGGTCGCGCGAAACCAGCGCGTCCAGGCGCACCCCGCTCTCGATGAACGTGCGCAGCCCGATGTCGCGCTCCAGCACGATCAGCGCCCCGAGCCGGTCCTGCACCAGCCGGGGCAGCGCCAGCAGGATTTCATCGGCTGCCTCCTGGCGCCGGAAGCCGCTGCCAAAGGGACGCCTTCTGCCGATGCGGGCCAGCGTGCGCCGGATCTCGGACTGAAACAGAACGATCACCGCGATCGCCGTGTAGGGGACCACGCTGGAGAGCACCGAGCGCAGCGCGTTCAACTGGAACCAGGAGGCCAGGTTGTAACCGGCGATCAGGAACAGGATGCCGATCAGCACGTGGGCCGCGCGGGTGCCCCGCACGATCAGCAGGAGCTGGTAAATCAGCGCGGCCACCAGCAGGATGTCAAGGACCGCGACAACAGTCAGCCTCGGCCAGGAGTCGGGTGACAGGAGCGGCGGCATGACATCATGAATCCTTCTAGGCCTATCTTACTGCACCCGCCGCGAATTTTTTCCTATGAGCCGTCCTCTGGCCGGGCCGGCAGGCTGAAATGGAAGCGGGAGCCTTGGCCCGGCCGGGACTCCACCCAGATGCGTCCCCCGTGGTTTTCCAGGATTTTCCGGCAGATGGCCAGGCCGATCCCCGTTCCGGGGACTTCCGGACCATGCAAGCGCTTGAAAATGCCGAAGACCCGTGTATAGTACTGCTCCTCGATGCCGATGCCGTTGTCCTCCACCGTCACCACCCACTCGTCGTCCTTGCGGGTAGCCGACACGTGAACCCGGGGAGGATCCTGAGCACGGAACTTGATCGCATTGGCGAGTAAGTGCTCAAACAGCTGTACCAGTTGGATCAAATCGCCGCTCACCGCCGGCAACGGCTCGCGCGTGACTGTGGCGCCGCTGTCCTGAATGGTCTTTCGCAGGTTGTTCAGAGCCCAGTCGAGCGCCGCGTTCAGGTCGGCGGAGGCCTGCACGGCGGGCTGCGCGCTCACCGCGCGCGAGTACGCCAGCAGATCGGCAATCAGCGTCTGCATGCGCCCGGCGCCCTGCACGATGTAGTTGAGGAAGTCGTCCGCATCCCGGTCCAGCTTGCCCTGATAGCGCTTCACCAGCAGCTGGGAGTAACTGATGATGTTCCGCAGAGGCTCCTGCAGGTCGTGACTGGTTACGTAGGCGAACTGCTGCAGATCGGCGTTGGAACGCGCCATGGCCTGCGCCTGGGCCATCAGCGCCTCCTCGGCGCGCTTCCTGTCGGTGATGTCGCGGGCGATTTTGGAAGCGCCGACGATGGCGCCGCTGCGTTTGTCGCGGATCGGGGAAACCGACAGCGAAACCGTGAGGATGCGGCCGTCCTTGGCCCGGCGCTCGGTCTGGTAGTGCTCGATGCGCTCGCCCCGGGCGATGCGCGCCAGGATTCGGGGCAACTCGTCGGCCTTCCCCTCCACCGCCAGCCTGGACACCGGCTGGCCCACCATCTCTTCGGCGGTGTACCCGTACAGGTTCTCGGCCCCCTTGTTCCAGCTGGTGATGATCCCGTCCAGGTTCTTGCCGATGATGGCGTCCTCGGAGGACTCCACGATCGCCGCCAGGCGGAGCTGGTCCATCTCCATCCCGCGGCGCTCGCTGCCGTCCCGGGCAATGCCCAGGTGCAGTCCGGGCCGGAAGTTGCGCCGCAGCGTCCACTCCAGTTCCACCAGGGTTCCGTCGGCGGCCAGTAGCGGAAGATCCACGTGTGTGCCCGGCGCGCTGTCCGGCCGGGAGAACACCTGTTCCCCCCTTTCCAGCAGCTCGGCCGGAACCAGTTCGAGCAGCAGCCGGCCGGCCAGCTCCGAGCGGGAAATCCTCAGAAAAGCGCTCAGCGCCTCATTCGCCTCCAGGCAGCGGCCGTGGTCGTCGAAGATGACAATCCCGTCCGGCGAGGCTTCGAAAAGCGCCTGGTAAACCTCACGGTCTGACAACCGCGGTCCAGTCTCCGCGCAAAGCGCCGCAGCCGCTGCTCCCGCGGCTTCGGATCCTGGTGGAACTGGCTGTTGGATGCCCTGTCCCCCTGTCAGAGGCTCACTCTCGGCCATGCTCCCCGCCCCAGAACTGCCTTGACTTCAATTCATGATACATCCCGGTCGCGGGCCGGGACCGGCCAGGAGAACGGACATCCGAAGCGGAGTGTTATGCGGCACACCAACCGGATGATTAGCGGATCACAAAACGGTCGCTCAGTAACCGGAAGAACGGGGGAGCAGCGGTTCTATCGAGATTGCGGATCGGCGCGGCGCAGCCCGGTAACGCACCTGGCGTCGCGCCCGGGGCCTTCCAGCCACCGGCAGGAGCGCATCTGCCTCACGGCGCCATATCGCTTCACCTTCAACCGGCAGACGCAGGCTGCCGCGCCGGCGGGTGCGGGAGAGTCTCAGGTCGCGCGGAGCCGGCCACGGCCTGGCCGCCTCCCGCAACTCGCTCCACCGGCTTTCCCGGATCAGGTTCCGCAGGTCCGCTCTCTCCTCCACGGTCGTTGTTCCCCCTCACCGCAATTCGGGACAGGCGCCGAGGATGCCTTCGCCCTCGCGGCGCGAGCGCACGTACAGTTTCGCCCCCGGCTGCGCGGCGGCATGGGCGTAGACCTTCTCCACTTCCTTGCGGGACACCGGCCCCCCGGCCGGCGAGCGCAGATTGAGCAGCCACACCGGACGCGGCGCGAGGGCGGCGGCCAGGTCCGGCAGATCGTAGCGGCCCAGGACACCGGGCACCACGGCTTCGAAGATGCCCCGGTGAATGGGCGCCCGGGCCACGGCTTCGTACGAAACCAGGCTCTCTTCCACAACGACTCCGCCGAAGCGGGGCTCCAGCGCCGCGGCGTGCAACAGTTCTACACCCGGCATGCCTCGGGCGATTCCCAACACCCCGCCGCTTCCCACCAGTCCTTTCTCCGCCAGCACGTCCACGGCACGCGCGATATCCGCCATTCGCAGGCCGGTCAGCGGGCGGCCCGTCATCAGCGCCAGCCAGCCGATCTTCTCCTGGCCGAACCAGCCGCCGCCTCCCGGCCAGCCGCCCGCGGTCTCTCCGACGCCCGCCGGATCGATGGCCAGCACCGCAAAACCCGCCCGGGCCAGTTCGTCCGCCACGCCGCCCTCTCTCAGTCCCGCCGCCTTGCCCGCCTGGTCCAGATACACCGCGGCCCGCGCGCGGGGCTTCCCGGGAATGCAGAGCAGGGCGGGGACGTAGCGCCCCGGTTCCGAATCGAAGAGCAGGCGCTCCACCCGGTATCCGTTGTGCTCGAACGCGCCGCGCCTGCGCAGGTTCAGCGGTCCCTCCGGCCGCGAGAAACGGGTCAGGCGCCGCACCTCGGCCGCCAGGCCGGACACGGGGCGCGCCGGCTTCCTCAACCCGAGACGCTGGATGTTCAGCGTGCTGGCCGTCTCTCCGCCCAGTGATGTCGAGACCTGGCCTGTCGCGGTGACGTTGAGATCCTCTTCATGCTCGGTCGTGTATTCCGGTTCCCGTGCCGGGGAGCGGTCCCCCTTCAGCCAGCGTCTCATCCACGCGTAAATGGCTTCCCGTCCGGGCTTGCCTACTCCGTGGGGCCCCGGCTCGTAGAACCACTCGATCCGTTCCGCCGCGTTGTAGACAGCCCACATGCGCCGGGCCTCCTCGAAGGTCTGGCGCGCCCCTTCCAGCGGGAAGAAATCCTCGGTGCTGGAGCAGATCAGGTAAGGTTTCGGACTGGCCGCTACCACCAGGTCCGCGTGCGTGACGCCGGCCACGAACTGGTCCACGAATTGCTGCTCGGCGTCCTGGGGCCCGGTGCCCTTCAACTGCTCCTCCCACGAGGTGACGTAACAGGACGGAGCGGCTGCCTGCACGCGCTCGTCCAGCGCGGCGATGTAGGTGGTCAGAGTCCCGCCGCCCGAACAACCCGTCACCCCGATCCGCTTGCTGTCCACCTCCGGCAGCAGGTGCAGCACGTCGATGCTGCGTATGCCGTCCCAGACACGGTAGCGCGCCGCGCTTTCTCCGCCCAGCAGACTTTGTATGCCCACCATCGAGTGCTCCGTGGTGGTCGAATTGCCGAGCTTGGAGTTCTCCAGTTCGGGATCGTAGAAGATGCGCCGCTCGCCTTGCCCGATCGGGTCGTAGGTCAGGACCACGAAGCCCTGCTTCGCCAGCCCGATCGACAGGCTCTGGTAGAAGGCCCGGTTCTTGGCCGTGACGCTGTGTCCCACCGGGTGCAGCACGGCCGGGTAGGGCGGCCGGCCGGTCTGCGGGACGTACAGGTTGGCGGTCACGTAGAACTTGGGCAGCGATTCGTAGACGATCTTCTCGACCCGGTAATCGCCGCGATCCAGGCGGCCCATCCGGCGCAGGTTGAGCGGGTTGCGCCGGGTGGGCAGGCCGCCCATCATGCGCAGCAGCTGGGCCTTTACGTACGCCTTGCGCCTCTCCAGTTGCTCGCGGGTGCGGATCCGCTCGACCTCGGCCCGGCGCTTGTCCAACTGCTCCGACGCCAGGCGGTGCAGCCAGGAGCGCAGCATCTGGTCCGGCGGGGGATCGGTTCCGGGCGCGGCTGCCCGCAGGTCGGGGCCGGCGGGCTGGGCTCCGGCGAGCAGGCAGAGGCCGGTCAGCAGGGCCAGGCATCGGGCGGTTTTCATAGGTGTGCGTCGAGCATAACATTACACTGGAGACGTATGCTGCCGGCCGTCGAGGCGGTCATCTTCGATCTGGACGGGGTCCTCGCCGATACCGAGGGCCTCAAGGGTGAAGCCCACGCGGCCGCGGTTCGCGAACTGGGCGGCTTCGCGCCCGCATCGCTCTACGAGGAGTGCATGGGGCGTTCGCACGACGCGGTCGAGCGCGTGTTCATGCAGGCCGGCGGAGTGCGGGCCGCTCAGGACACATACGCGGCCGCCTTTTCCCGGATCTACGCCGGGATGCTGGAGCGGGGTGTTTCCGCGGTGCCGGGCGCGCCGGACCTGCTGAACAGCCTGGCAAAGCACGGCTGCCGCCTGGCCCTGGTCACCTCCAGCCGGGAGTGGATGACCCGCACCGTTCTGGAGAAGACCGGCCTGCGCGGCTGTTTCGAAGTCACCGTCACGGCCGCCGATATCGTCAACCCGAAGCCCGCGCCCGACTGCTACCGGCTGGCCCTGGAGCGCCTGCGCCTGACTCCCGATCGCGCCGCCGCGGTGGAGGACACCGAAGCGGGCATCCAGGCCGCCGCGGCCGCCGGCCTGCGAGTCCTCGCGGTGCGCCACCGCCTGAACGCCCGCCACTCGTTCGCCGCCGCCTTCGCGGTTCTCGATATTTCGGGGACAGGCTACACAACCACCGAACTCCGGCGCTCGGGGCTTATCTGAAGGCCCGGGCGTAGCGGGCATACCCGCGCACACCGGCCAGCGCGCCCGGCTGTAATTCCAGAGCCATCAGGTACTCGGCCGGATAGGGACTCTCCAGACCGCGGGCCGGTTCGGTCGAAAACCCGAAGCGCCGGTAGTAGTCCGGATCGCCCAGCACAACCACAATGCTCTCCCCGCGCTCCCGGCACGACTCCAGCCCTTTTCTCACCAGCGCCGACCCGATGCCCCGGCGCTGCTCTTCCGGAATCACCGCCACAGGCGCCAGCGCCGCCGCCGGCATCGCGCCGCTTTCCGTCTCAATCCTCAGCCGGCTGAACAGGATGTGTCCCACCAGGCGCGCTTCCTGAAAAGCCGCGAGCGACACCAGCACCGCGCCGTCCTCGCGCAACCGGTCCACCAGCCGTGCTTCCAGGCCTGTGGGAAATGCCCGCCGGTGGACCTCGCGGATCGCCTCATAGTCCTCCGGCCGCTCATTGCGAATGTTCACCGCGATGGACATCCCCACAGTGTACCGGGCCGGAACTTCCGCCTGACCGGGCCGCGGCCAAAGCGGTTTTGCCCCGGGGCGTTCCCTGGCCTCCCGGGTTCGGAACAGCACGAAAGGGAATTGCAGGCGCTCGCTTTTGCAGCGGCTCGGAATCTCACCCCTTACGCGCTTCGCGGTCCAGACGCTCCACGAAAACGTACAGCGCCGCGCTGGCGGCGAAGATCAGGCCGGAGAGAATGGCGCCCGGCAGGGCCGCGTCGTGATGTCCGGAAAGATAAGCTTCCAGCGTGGCCGAGAGCAGGTACATCTGCACCAGCAGCAGCAGGACAATCAGCGCCATGCTGCCGTCGATGGCGGTCAGCCCGCGCCGCTGAATAGGAGCCTGGGGATCCCGCATCTCAGCTCTCCCTGCGCGTCTGCATGCCTACCGCCACCAGTTCGTCGCCGCGCCGTTCCAGGATCACGGCGGGCAGCGGCCGGGTGGGTGGGCCCTGGAGCACTGTCCCATCGGTGATCGAGAAGTAGCCCTCGTGGCAGGGGCACTCCAGCCGGTTATTCTCCTGCGAGAAATAAACCGCGCAGGACAAGTGCGTGCATTTCTGGCTGTAGGCCACGTAGCGGTCCTCCGCCGTCCGCACCATGATGCACTGCTCCTCCGCAACCGGGTAGCGGAACAGCTTCACACCGCCCACCGGGATCTCGCCGGCGCGCGCCACCACCTGCCGCGGGAATTCCGGCGCCCGGTAGAGCCACGACTTCACCAGGATCCATACCTGTCCGGCGAACATGGCCAGGCTGGTCAGGGTCAGGAACTTGGTGAATTGCCGCCGGTTCACATAGCGCTCGTCGGCCGTATATACGGAAAACTCGTCCTGCCAGAGCGGTTCGTTGCTAGGTCGCCGGAACCAGGGCATCCTCTTTCTCCCATATGTAGTCGACGATGTCGATACTCACCGCGTCCCGCTCCGCCGGGGCCATCATGAAGACTTTCGTCGTGACCCGCTGATTGCCGAACTGGAACACGTTCACGGGCTTCTCGCGCCGCTGCGCGATCTGCTGCGGGGTCACGTAGGCCAGCGCCTGGCTGGGACATACCGTGGCGCACATCGGGCGCTTGCCCACCGAGGTCCGGTCGTAGCACATGTCGCACTTCATCATCTGCTCGTACTCGGGATACATCTTCGGAATGCCGAAGGGGCAGGCCAGCACGCAGTTCGAGCAGGCGATGCAGCGCGGCTTCAGCGAAGACTGCACCACGCCGTCCGGGCCTTTCTTGATGGCGTCGGCCGGGCACACCTGCGCGCAGGTCGGATTGTCGCAGTGCCAGCACACGTAGGCTGCCGTCGCGATGGTCTCCCGCCGGTCGACGAAGTCGAAATTGATCATCGAATGCCCGCGGTGCGTCTCGCACTCCTCGCAGGCCTTCACGCAGGATTGGCAGCCGATGCAGCGCGAGGGATCGACGTAGAACTCGTAGCCGAACACTACCCCGTCCCTCCCCTCGGCGCCGGCGCCCCGGGGGCCTGCGCCCGCGGCTGCGGCGGCCCCTTCTGCACCGCCCACTCGGGCGGGCGCTCCGCTTTTCGGATCCGGCAGGCCGAGACCTTGTACTCGGGGATCTTGCTGCGCGGGTCCAGCGTGCGGTGCGTCAGCCGGTTGGCGCTGCGGCCGTCCGGCCAGTGATACGGAATAAACACCGTGTCGGGCCGTATGGTCCGCACCACCAGGGCCTGCAAGGTGATTTCGCCGCGCCGCGTCGTCACCGTCACCCAGTCCCCGTCCCGTATGCCGTGTGCTTCCGCCAGGCGCGGATGGATCTCCACCCGGGGCTCGGGATAGATCGCCACCAGCCCGCCGATGCGCCGCGTCTGCGTCCCGGAAAGATACTGGCTGACCACGCGCCCGGTAGTCAGATAGACGGGAAACTGCTCGTCCACGGGGTCGCCGCTGGGACGCCACTGGGTCACGTTGAACCGGCACTTTCCGTCCGGGAAGAACGATCGCCCGTTCTCGATCAGCCGCGGCGTGCCCGGGTGCTCCGGGGAAGGGCAGGGCCAGAAGACGCCCAGCTGCCGGTCGATCTTCTCATAGGTGATTCCGTAGTAATCGGCGATCCCGCCCCGCGAGGCCTCCCGCAACTCGTCGAAGATCTCCCGCGTCGACTGGAACGGGAAATATTGCGCCTTCCCTAAACGCCGGGCCAGCTCGCCGACGATCCAGGAATCCTGCCGCGCATTGCCGGGCGGATCCACCGCTTTCCGGATGTGGATGACACGCCCCTCCACGCTGGCCGTTACCCCTTCCTCCTCTTCCTGCAGACTGCCCGCCAGCACGACGTCGGCATAATGCGCCGTCTCCGAGAGGAAGAAATCGATGATGCCGAGGAACTCTATGCGCTCCAGCGCGGCCCGGGTGAAGTTCGAATCGGGCAGGGAAACCACCGGGTTGAAGCAGATGGAGAGCAGGGCCTTGATCTCCCCGGCGTGGATGGCGTTCATGATCTCCTGCGCCGTCAGCCCGGGGCCCGGCAGCTCCTCCGGCGCGATGCCCCAGACACGCGCCACGTGCTCCCGCGCCGCCGGGTCGGTCAGGGAACGCTGGCCGGGGAGCTGGTCGCATTTCTGCCCGTGCTCGCGCCCGCCCTGCCCGTTGCCCTGGCCGGTGATCATGGTGCACCCCGATCCCTCCTTCCCTACGTGCCCGGTAGCCAGCGCCAGGTTGATCAGCGCCAGCACGTTCTCCACGCCCTTGGACTGGTGCTCCAGGCCGCGCGCGTGCAGCATCACGCAGCGCTCCGCACGCGCGATCCAGCGGGCCGCCTTCTCGATCGATTCCGGCGCCACCCCGGTCTCTTCCGCCGCCCGGCGCGGGTCGTACGGCCGCACCGACTCCGCCACTTCCTCGAAGCCGGTGGTGTGACTTTGGATGAACTCGCGGTTCTCCAGCCCGTCCCGGATCACCACGTGCAGCAGGCCCATCAGCAGCGCCAGGTCGGTGCCCGGCCGCAGCGGAAGGAACAGGTCGGCGTTGCGCGAGATGGGCGTCATGCGCGGATCCGCCACGATCAGCCGCCCGCCGTTGTCCCGGCAGCGCCAGACGTAATCGGTGGTGATGGGAGCGCAGTCGCCGATGTTGGCGCCGATCGCGAACAGCACCTGCGCTTTCGGAATCTCGCTCCAGGGTATGAGGCTGCGGTCCACGTTGAAGGCCAGCTTGTAGGCTGTCCCGGCCGACACCATGCACAGCCGCCCGTTGTAATCGATGTGGCGCGTGCCCAGCGCCACGCGCGCGAACTTGCCCAGCAGGTAGGTCTTCTCGGTGGTCAGCGAGGCGCCGCCGTACACCGCCACCGCATCCTTGCCGTATTTCTCCTGGATCTCGCGCAGCCGCCGCGCGGTGAAATCCAGGGCCTCGTCCCAAGCCGCCGCGCGGAACCCCTGCTCGGTCCGCATCAGCGGGTCCAGCAGCCGGTCGGGATGCTCGTTCTGCAGGTAGCGCTTGACGCCCTTGGGGCACAGCATGCCTTTGTTGAAAGGGAACTCCTCCCAGGGCTCGAAGCCGGTCACGCGGTTCTCCCGCACCTTCAACTGCAGGCCGCACTGCTGGCCGCAGAAGCAGCAGTGCGTCTTCACCAAACGTTCGGCCGGGTGGCGGGATTCCTGCTGCCAGCCTCCCGCCGGCGTCTCGTTCAGATGCGGCCCGTAGCGCCGGGCGAGTTCGTCCGGGGAGAGCGGAGGTTTAGCCACGCGCTTCCTCCTGCATCCGCATTTGCGCGTTGGAAAGCGAGATGCGCTTGCAGGCCGGGCACAACTCCTGCCAGTGGCCGGCCGTTCCCGGCATCGAGTAGTCGAAACCCACCTGTGGCAGCACTCGTTTGAGATCCTCTATGTGCATCCGCGAGGCAAAGCGCCGGCCGCAGCGCGCGCACTGCGCTCCCTCGCCGCTGTCGCCCGTCTCGTGATACAGCTTCACTCCGAGCTGCGCGGGCCTCTGGAAGATGTGGAAGAACTTGCCGAAGGGAAGATACAGCAGCGCCCCGACCACGGTGATCGCGTGCGTCACCGCCAGGAATCCGTACAACTGCCCGCGAAACCAGACCTGCGAGGCCGTCAGCGCCAGCCCCGTCACCGAGATCGCGAACAGCAGGATCAGCGGGAAAAAGTCCAGCGCGAAGGATTGCACCGTTTGCGCGCCTTGGTCCCGCAGGCGGCGCCAGAGCGAGAGCGCGATGCCGGCCAGCACCAGCACGGCGGAGATATCCAGGCCGTGGAACAGCAGCCAGGAAACAAACGTGCGCACCCGGAACGACGCGGCCGGAAAGCCGAACAGTTGTGTGATGTAGACCATCTGGTTGTCCAGCCGGGTGGTGAACGAGATCCAGCCGAAGACCAGCGGGAAGGTGATCAGCACGGCCAGCACGCATCCCCAGAAGATGAACTGGTGCATCCACCAGCGCAGGCTCGAGCGCCGCAGGATGAAGGTCTGGGCCGCCAGGTTGCGGGCCGAAAGCCCCGCCAGCTTGCCGAGGTTCCGGAGGACGCTGCCGTTCCAGAACAGTTCCCATCCCCGGTCCCAGTAGACGCGCGTCGGCGGCTTGTCAAGCCAGACGTTGTAGTGGTAGATCACGCCCCAGGTGGCGAACACGACCGCGAAGGTGTAGATCACCAGGGCCGGGTCGAAGTTCTGCAGGTTGCGCGAGCCCACCACGATGGCCGCCACCAGCACGCCCGTCCACAGCGTGGCCCAGGCGCCTGCGTTCAACCGGTCGGCCGTGCGGCGGAAATCCGCCGGCAGCGCCAGGCTGACGGCTTCCTCCCGCGGCACGAAGACGCGCGCGTTCACCCTCCACAGGATCAAGGCCGCCAGGGCCAGCAGGACGAAGCCCGGCCGTATGTCCCCGGCCGTGTCCCGGAAGAAGCCCAGCAGGATCGGAGGGAAGAATCCGCCCAGTCCGCCCATGGCCCCCACCAGCCCGGTGACCGTTCCGGTCTGGTGCGGGAAGTACTGCGGCACCAGCTTGAATACCGCCCCGTTGCCCACGCCCAGCAGCGAGGCGCACCCCAGCGCGCCCACGGTAAAGGGAACCATGTGGGGCCAGGCCAGCAGCAGCGCGAACGGCGCGATCCCCAGGAACACCGCCGTGAGCACGCGCGCCCCGCCGATCTTGTCCGCCAGCCACCCGCCCACCGGACGCGCCAGGGTGGCCAGCACGACGAAGCCGGCCGCCCGGAATCCCGCGTCGGCCGGCGCCAGCCTGAACTCGTCGCGCAAAAGACTGGGCAGGTAGATGCCGAAAGCGACGAAGCCCCCGAAGGTCAGAAAGTAGAATGCGGAGAGCGCCCAGGAGAGGCGTTCGCCGGCCAGCACCCGCAGCATCTCTCCCAGTCCCAGCGGCCGCGCCGGAGCCGGAGCGTTGCGTGCGGAGACGCCGAAAATCGCCGCCCAGACCACCAGCAGCGCGGCCGCCCCGGCGAACACGTTTTGCCACCCCACGGAAAGCGCCAGCACGGGGCCGAAAAACACCGCGGCGGATTGCCCGATGTTCCCGATGCCGTAGACGCCCAGCGCGCTGCCCTGCCGCTCCGGCGGAAACCACCGCGAGACGAATCCCACGCCCACCGCGAACGAGGAGCCGGCCAGTCCCAGGAAGAAACCCAGCGCCAGCAGCGTCCGGTAGGAAGCGGCGTAGGCGCCCAGAGCGGCCGGCGCGGCCACCGCCAGCATCAGGAGGAGAAACACCAGCCGCCCGCCGAAGCGGTCGGCCAGCATCCCCACCGGGATGCGGGCCAGCGACCCCAGAAGCACCGGGACGGCCACCAGCAGCCCTGTTTCCGTTGCCGACAACCCAAGCTGCTCCCGGAACTGCGGAGCCAGCGCGCCCATCAATCCCCAGACCGCGAAGCAGACCGCGAAGGAAACGGTCCCTAACGCGAGTTGAACGGCCGGGCGCAGTTGTGCGGAGCGGTCCACGATGTCGTGTCAGGCGTACCCAGAACCCACAGCATAGCATCGCGCGCACCGGAAGTCGGTGAGCACGCTCACACTGGATGCCGGGGAAGGGAAACCGCTCCTTCCAGTCGCCGCTCTGCAGCGCGTTTTCGAGTCGCGGGCGAAGGAAGGAAAGCGCGTTATTGCACCCGGAACGCGCTCATCAGCGCATTCGGGTAGACGTTGCCGTCGGTCGTTTCCAGGTGGATCATGCGCCATCCTGGCGCCGCCTGGGCCAGAACCTGGACGGTGGCCGTCAACTGCCTGCCGTCCGCGGACGCCTTCAGTTCCGATACCTTGATATTCGCATCCGTGCCCTGCGTGTTCCCGTCCGCGAAGTCGAACACGATGCCCGTGGTCTTCTGCAGATTGGCCCCGTTGATGGTCATGCTGAACGTGCTGCCCGGCGACCCGGTATGTGGGGACAGCGTCGTGACCACCGGCGCGGTCCAGAACGAACCGCCCCCGCCGCCGCCGCCCGGACCTCCGCCGCCGCTGTAGACCGGCGCCACCCCGTAGGTCGCCATGTCCACCAGGTCCAGCACGTTCCCATTGCGGCACAGCACCACGAGCTGGTTCCTGCCCTGCCATACCGCCAGCGAACGCGGCGTGCGGTCCACCGGAATCATCTTCACGGCCTTCGCGTTCGGCACGTCGATCACCGTGACCCCGGCGTTCAGCAGATTGGCCACATACGCCAGGTTGCCGTCCGTCGCCACGCCGCCCGGTCCCATCGCGCCCCAGCTATCCATCCCTACCTTGGTGGTCTGCTTGGATGCCAGGTCCACGATCACCACACCGATCCAGGTCGGGGTGGTGAGCACCGCCTTCTTGCCGTCGCCGGTGATGGCGACTTCCCTTGGCCGGATGCCGCGCTCGAGTTCCAGCGTGGAGACCGACCTCGAGCTGATGTTGATTAACGACAGGCTCCCCGCCTGCATGTTGGCCACTACGGCGGTGTTCCCGTAGACGGCCAGGCCGGCGGGCCCGAACCCGACCGGAATCGTCGCCGAGACGGCCTTGCTTCCGGTATCGATGACCGAAACGTTCGAACTTCCCGAATTCGTGACCAGCACCGAGTTTCCGGCAAAGGCGGCATGGCTCGGGAGGATTCCCACCGGTACCACCGCCGCGACCTTGTTCGCGCTCAGGTCCACCAGGGCCACCGCGTTTCTGCCCGGCAGGGTTACCGCCGCCAGGCTCCCGGCCGCGTTCACCGCCACGTGATGGGCCGCCGAGTCCTGGGGCAGGGAAATGCTGCCCTGCACCGTCTTGGACTCGAGGCCGATCACCCGCAGCAGGTCGTCTTTCTGGCTGGCCACCAGCGCCGTGCCGTTGGCGCTGTTCACCGCCACCGAGTTCCCTTCACGTCCGCCCGCCGCGCTGATCTCTCCTATGGTTCCGGGAGTCGGCAGCGGCGGCGGCGCCACGGCCGCGGACGCCGGCACGGTGATCTGCACATGGATGATGTTGCTCACCTGGCCGCCCGAGGTCACTACCACCGGCAGCCGGCCCGAGCCTGCGAAATCGGGCGGGATCACGACCTGTATATACTGCAGGCCCGGCCAGGCGGGTATCGCTCCGTACGCCGTGACCTCGACGGGAGTGCCGCCCACCGTAACCGCGGGCTTCACACCGAGGTCCAGTCCCGTGACCAGCAGGGTGACGGCAACCGGCTGCCCGCCGGCCCGTAGCGCCAGGGGTCCGCGGTGCGAGACGCCGGACAGCAGCAGGGCCGCGTCCCCCACTCCCATTCCGTCCCAGGTAAACACGCCCGGCGCCGCCGGCGCCAGGGTCACGGCGCCCGCCAGCGGGCCCCGCGCGGTCGAGACTTCCACCCGGACGGTCCCCGGGGCCAGACCTTCGGGAACCACGAACTGGATCTGTCCCGGCGAGACGAAATACAGGCCCGCCGCGACCCCGTTGACCGTCACCGCAACCCCGCCCAGACTCCGGGGGAGCCGCCCGAAGGGGCTCCAGGGCCCCGATTGGGTAGAGGTGGCCAGGTCCTGTCCGAAAACGGACGCCAGCGACCCCGGCGCCACCGCCTGGCCGGGAACATAGGAAGCCCCGTTTGCCACCGTGATTTGCGCGTGTGCGCCGGAGAGGCCTGTCAGGGCGAGCAGCAGTACTGCCGCGCAGATGTGCATTCGTCTCATGGCAAAATACACCAAGCTAAGCGTACGCCAAAACACGCAGTTGGACATCCCCTTTCAGGACGAGGACGGGGTAGCCGTACTGGAACTAGGCTTGCACCCGTTCCGCTCGTATCCTGGGATTCGAGGGGAGGGAAGTTTCATGGCTACTCTCGGTTTCATCGAGTACGGCGACGCCAGTCCCGAGGTGCGGGCCGTCTTCGACGACATCATGCGCACCCGCAACACCGACTGGATCAACAATTTCTGGAAAGCGATCGCGCACGATCCGGCCACTCTCCGCCGCACCTGGGAAAGCATCAGGGAGATCATGGCCCCCGGCGCGCTCGACCCGCTCACCAAGGAGATGATCTACCTGGCCGTCAGCGTCACCAACCAGTGCGGCTACTGCATCGCCTCCCACACCGCCGCCGCCCGCAAGGCGGGCATGACCGACGCCATGTTCCAGGAGCTGATGGCCGTGGTCGGCATGGCCAACGAAACCAACCGCCTGGTCACCGGCTACCAGGTGGAGATCGATGAGAGGTTCAAGACGAAGTGAGCGCTAGCGCCCGCGGCGTGCCGGCGCCGCGGGTCCGAACCTGGCCGAGCCACCCCCAGGTGGCGGGGTGGGCTGGCCCGGGCTCGAGGCTCCAGCCTCGGAAGCCTCAGGCGCCGGGCGGGAAGTCGCGAACTGACTGCACTGGCAAGGATCGAATCCTATTTCCTCCGGCTGATTTTTCCCAATGAGTCAGGGCGTTGCGCAGGCAGCGCCTACGGAAACGCGTCGAAACTGGCAATCCTGCTGGGACCGGAGTGCCTGGCCGGGCTGCGGGGAAAAACCGTTATTGACTTCGGTTGCGGGGAGGGCTCGGAAGCCCTGGAACTGGCGGCCCTGGGAGCCAGGCGCGTCATCGGCATCGACATCCGGGATACGGTCCTGAACGCAGCCCGCGAGAAAGCACGGCGGGCGGGTCTGGGCGAAGCCTGTTGTTTCACCAAAACGACCGGCGAAGCTGCCGATTCGGTCATTTCCATCGACACTTTCGAGCACTTTGCGGACCCGGCCGGCGCCCTCGAAACCATCTACCGGCTTCTGAAACTGGGCGGAGAATGCCTCATCAGCTTCGGGCCGACCTGGTATCACCCCCTGGGCGGGCATCTGTTTTCCGTGTTCCCCTGGGCCCACCTGATACTGAGCGAACAGGCCCTCATGCTCTGGAGGGCCGCCTTCAAGCACGACGGGGCAACCCGTTTCGGTGAGGTGGAAGGCGGGCTCAACCGGATGACTATCCGCCGCTTCGAGAGACTCGTTGCGGCCAGTTCCTTCGCCTCCGCCGCCGGCTTCGAGGCGGTCCCCATACGAAGGCTGCGCTTGCTTCACAACCGCCTCACGCGGGAATTCACCACTGCCATCGTGCGCTGCCGGCTGGTGAAGAGGCCGCCATCCGGATAAAGGAAGCACCCGCCATTCCGGCGGCGGGGCCGCAGCAGCCCAGAAGTGAGATCGCGTCGTAGTGTCTTTGTGTCTTGACTTTCGGGTGTCAGTTTGTAAACCTGTTAGTGACATCAGGAGCCGGTCCTGTTACAGGATCGCGGCAACCGAGCCGGAGACGGCCACGGTGCCCGGGAGGAGGGTCACTCCTCCGATGTGCAGACAAAAGGGGTCTGAAATATGCGTCTCCAGCCCCGCCTCCTGATGCACGACTCGAGAGAAGGGAGTGCATCTTGTTTCCACAACATTTCGCTCCGCGCATGAATAGCCGCTGCGCGGGATTGATGAACGGCGCCTTCGTGGCCCTCTCGGCTTCCAGGAGGTCCATGGACTATGGGATCTGAGCCCGCTATCATTTCCTGCGGGATCATCGAGGTCGCCCGGCCCTTGAGTGACGCCGTCTGGCTCTTAACCTTCCGCTCCGTGCGGGGCGGCGAGGTCTACAACTGCACTGTCTCCACCCAGTTCTTCGTTCGCATCTACAGCCGCTGCGCTCTGGGCGACTATGGGCACGACCTGCTGCACCACGGCCCGGAGTACATCGCCCAGCGCCTGATCGGCCGCGAGGTCTTGCAGTACGACTCCACCTCTACGAGTGAGGCCTGAGAGCGGAACCGCCAGAGCTGTCCCGGCAGAATCGGTACAATGAGGTAGTGCAACGCGCCTGCGCCGTCATGCTGCTGGTTTTGTTCGGCTTCTCGATGATCCCAGCCGGCTTGTCCGCGGATGCGCGCTCGAACCTTCCCGCCTGCTGCCGCGGTGACGGCAAGCACGGCTGCTCGATGAAAAGCATGGCGACCGGAATGGACGGACCCTCCGGCGCCGCCATCAGGAGTGACCCGAAATGCCCGCACTTCCCCAAAGCCGGTGTCGCCCCTGGCGCCGCGAAGGCTGGGGGTGCGTCGCTGGTCAGAGTCGCGATTGCGTTCGTGATGAAAGGCATCGGCCGGGCGGAGTCGGCCGAGGCTCAATATCGCGCCTCCTTTAGCCGCGGCCGGCAAAAGCGCGGGCCGCCTTCTCTCCTCTCCTGACTCGCCCCAGTTTTCACGTCCGAAAGTGTGATGCGAGGCTTTCGGGCTCGTTCTGCTGCCTGCCGTAGCGCCGGAGGGGCGCGCCGGCTTGGTTGTTTTGAGAGGGGATGCTGTATGTGGCGCTTTTCAATTCTCTGGGGGATGGCTCTGGTTATCGGAAGTGTCTGCGCACAGGAAACCGTCTATCACGCCAGCGTCAGCGGGCGGGTGACCGATCCTTCGGGCGCGGTCGTCGAAGGCGCGAAAGTGACGGCACGTCACGTCGACACCAATCTCACCTATACCGTGAGTACGGACGGCGAGGGGCGCTTTCGCCTCCCGTATCTGAAGATCGGGCCTTATCGGATCGCAGTCGCAAAGCCGGGTTTCGCCGATGCGATCCGCACGGCGACGCTCCACTTGGGCGGCGCCTATGATCTCGCCTTCACTCTCAATCTCGGCGGGACGGAAACCACGGTCAATGTGTCCGCGGAGGGAACTGTTCTCGAGGCGGCGCGGAGCCGGATCGCGGGGACCGTGTCGCAGGCCGAAGTGAGCAGCACGCCGCTGAACGGCCGCAATTTCCTGGATCTGGCGCTCCTGGTCCCGGGCGTGTCGCCGGCGAACACCGGAAGCAATCAGCTGTTTGCGGAAACCTCGGCCGTGCCGGGACAGGGGATCTCGGTCGGCAGCCAGCGGAACTTCTCGAACAATTTCGTGGTCGATGGTCTTTCGGCCAACGACGACGCAGCGGGCTTGAGCGGCGTCTTCTATGGCCTCGACACCGTGCAGGAATTTCAAGTAATCACTTCGGGGGCGCAGGCCGAGCTGGGCCGGGGGCTCGGCGGCTTCGTCAACGTCGTCACCAAAAGCGGCACGAACGACCTGCACGGGGATCTGTTCGGCTACTTCCGCAATCAGCGCTTCAATGCGGCCAATCCCCTGTCCAATACCAGACTGCCCATGACGCAGGCGCAGTATGGCGCGAGCCTCGGCGGCCCGCTCCTCCGGGATCGCAGCTTCTATTTCGCAAATTTCGAGCAGCGACAGTTGAATCAAAGCGGCCTCATTACGATCTCGCCCGCGAATGTCGCCGCAGTCAATGCCCGGCTGGACGCGGTCGGGTATCGGGGCGCGCGGATCGCCACAGGGATCTACCCGAATCCCGTGCATCTGACGAACGCCTTTGGCAAAGTGGATCACCAGTTCAATCCGCGCGACCTGCTCAGCATCCGCTACAACCTCTATGACGTCAGCAGCGTCAATTCGCGTGGCGCGGGTGCGCTGAACGCCGCGACCGCCTCGGCCGGACTGGACAACAGGGACCAGACCGTCGCGGTGAGCAACATTTTCACGGTGTCATCGCGGACGGTCAACGAGACGCGCGGGCAGTTCACGCGCAGCAACCTGCGGGCCGAGCCCGCCGACCCGGCTGGTCCCGCGGTCCGCATTGCCGGTGTAGCTTCCTTCGGCCGGCTGGCGAGCTCGCCCACCGGTCGCCTGAACAACCTCTATGAGATCGTCGACAACATCTCGCATCAGGCGGGCGGCCACGCCCTGCGCGCCGGGGTGAGCTTCCTTTGCAACGACGATGCCATCACCTTCCCCAGATCCCTGCGCGGAAGCTATTCGTTCTCATCGCTCGCCAGTTTCCTGCAGGGGGCTTATAACAATGCTGGATTCACCCAGACCTTCGGTGACAGCGTCGTTTCGCAGACAAATCCCAATGTCGGCCTTTACGTCCAGGACGAGTGGAAGGTGACGCCGTCCTTCACTCTCAATGGCGGCCTCCGGTATGACCTGCAGTTCCTGAAGACCATAGTCACGGATACGAATAATATCTCGCCGAGGATCGGCTTCGCCTGGTCGCCCTTTAAGTCGCGCCGCACCGTCATCCGGGGTGGTGTGGGCCTGTTCTATGACCGGATTCCGCTGCGGGCGCTCGCGAATGCCCTCCTGTCCAGCAACAACACGACGGTGCTGACGGGTTCCAGCCAGGTCAGCGTGAGCCTTTCGCCGGCGCAGACGGGCGCGCCCGTCTTCCCGAACATCATGGCCGGCCTGCCGGCGGGCGTGCTCGCCAATTTCACGACCATGGACCCCCGCATGCAGAATGCCTATGCGCAGCAGGCCAGCTTCGAGATCGACCAGCAGCTCGGCGCCCACAGCGCCGTGAGCGTCGGTTATCAACATCTGCGCGGCCTCCATCTCATCGTGTCCGTCAATCAGAACGTGCCGGCCTGCGTGGCATCGGGGAATAACAACGGCTGCCGGCCCAATCCCAATTACGCGAACAACTACCAATACTCCTCGCTTGCGGACTCGCACTACGACGGGCTGCATGTCTCTTTCGTGCAGCGGCCCGTACAATGGGGCAGCATCCGCGTTTCATACGCCTTTTCGAAGTCGCTGAACAACGTTGGGGAGTTCTTCTTCAGTTCCCCGGTCGACCCTTTCAACATCTGGCGGGACTACGGCCGGTCGGACGACGATCAGCGGCACAGGGTGGTTTTCAACGGCACCGTGAATTCGCCGATGGGGGCGCCGCGGGGCCTCTGGCAGTACGTGGGTTTCGGCTTCCAGCTCAGCGGAATACTCCAGTATTATTCGACCCTGCCGCTTAACATCACGACGGGATCGAATACGATCCAGGGTACGGCCGCGCGGCCTACGGTCAATGGAGTCTTTATCAACCGCAACGCCGGGAGCGGGTCCGACTTCTTCAGCGTGAACCTGCGCGTAAGCCGTATGTTTCGCTTCACTGAGCGCCTGCGTATGCAGATCCTGGCCGAGGCCTTCAACGCGCTCAATCGCCGCAACAACCTCACGAAAAACGGCGTGTTCGGCACAGGCGCCTATCCGTCTAACCCCTCAACGGCCTTCGGCCAGGTCACAGCCGTCAACGACCCAAGAGCGATGCAATTCGCGCTGCGGTTCAGATTCTAAGTCCTGGTGACAATCACCGCGATCGAGGCCGTGGCGGGCACAGAGAGTCACCACACAGGGAAGGGGAGGCGCCCTCACCGTGGTTCTCTCAACGCAGCACCAGAGCAGAAACCTCGGCCCCGTCAGGAACTTGCCCGCGTCTTCAGGTGGTAAACCAGACGCTGGCCCTACGGTGAAACGGGGCTATTGGGGCGCCGGCCCAGCTTAGAGAATCGCTCGATTCGACTTTAGGTTTCGCACGTAAACGATTGAACTGATTGGTGCCCGGGGTGGGAATCGAACCCACACGGTGGTTCCCCACCACAGGATTTTAAGTCCTGTGCGTCTGCCAGTTTCGCCACCCGGGCCAACGCTCTCAGACTACCACTGAGGACGAAGCCGCGCTGTACACCTGTTCGCCGTCGACGTAGGTGGCCGCCACCTCGGCGGCCCGGCGCTCCGGGTCCCAGCGGAACAGCACCAGGTCGGCGCGTTCTCCCGGCTCGAGCCCCGCCTGTCTTCCCGCCACACCGACCGCCCGGGCCGGGTTCACCGTGGCCATGCGGACCGCGTCGGCCAGCGAGAGCCCGCCCAGCTTCACCAGGTTCTCGATCCCGCGGTCCATGCGCAGGGCCGAGCCCGCCAGACGCTCCTGGCCCGCCAGCACTACCCGTTCATCCTCGGTCAGGTCCACTTCCTGCTCGCCTAAACGGTAGCGGCCCGGCTTGCATCCCGCCGGCCCGGCGGCGTCGGTCACCAGCACCGACCGTTCCACCCCCTTGGCCCGCAAGGCCACCCTCAGGAACGACTGCGGCAGGTGGATTCCATCCACGATGAAGCCCGCCATCAGCCGGTCTTCGGCCAGTTGCTCCCAGATGTAGTTCGGGTGGCGGCGCAGCACCGCGTGCGCGCCGTTGCCCAGGTGCGTCGAAAAGGTCGCTCCCGCCCGCACCGCGTCCGCGATCTGCGCAGCCTCCGCCTTGGTGTGGCCGATGCTCGCCACCACCCCGCGGTCCACCAGCGCCTCGATGTAGCGCGTCGCCTGCGGCCACTCCGGCGACAGCGTCACCAGGCGGATCAGGCCTCGCGCCGCCTCCTGCCAGCGCTGGAATTCGTCCACGTCCGGCGGCCGCACCCAGCGCCGCGGGTGCGCCCCGCGCGGGCCGTCGTCCGGACTGATGTGCGGGCCCTCCACGTGAAAGCCCTCGATGGAAACCCCTTCCGGCACGCTCTCCCGGGCCGCGGCGATGTTCGCCAGCGCGCCGGTCATGTTCTCCGGCGAACCGGTAATGATGGTCGGAAGGAAACGCGCCACGCCCGTCGAGTGCAGCACCCGTATGGAGCGGGCAATCTCCTCGTGCGGCGCCTTCGGGTCGTTATAGTCCACTCCCGCGTACCCGTTCACCTGGATGTCCACCCAGGCAGGCGCGATCCTGATATCGGGAGCCGATTCTCGCCCTTCAACGCCGGTAATGGTCTTTCCGAACTCGACCGCCCGCGGCGTCCCGGTTACGTCCCAACCTTCACAGATCATAGAAAACCTGTTTTATTCACAGCTTTGCCACAGATCCCCGTCTCTAAACGGCAGATCCGGCTCAAAATAGACTTGTTGAAAAAGCGGACAAAATGATGCGGCGCTCTGGCGCCGGGCCCGCAAAACGGGTTACAAAGTAAAGGCCCTTCACTGCGGGGCGGTGGAAGCCGGCGAAATCTCGGGGGAGGTGGCCGGCCGATACCGCCCGCAGTTCCTTGACTCCCCAACGCTACTCCGCGACACTCACCGGCTGCGCCGCGCCTACCGGCGTCAGCCATCCGTAGGGGTCCGGCTTCGTGCCGTTGATCACCGCGAAAAACTCCTTCTGCAATTTCTCGGCGATGGGGCCGCGGCGCCCGCTGCCGACCTTGATCCGGTCCACCGAGCGTATGGGCGTGATCTCCGCCGCCGTGCCCGTGAAGAAGACTTCGTCGGCGATGTAGAGCATCTCGCGAGGCACCAGACCCTCTACCAGCGGAATCCCCAGTTCGCCCGCCAGGCGGATCACGCTGTCCCGCGTGATGCCGGGCAGCACCGAAGCCCCCAGCGGCGGCGTCGTGATCTTGCCGTCGCGCACCACGAAGATATTCTCACCCGATCCTTCGCTCACGAACCCCGCCTCGTCCAGCCCGATGCCCTCGCTATACCCGTTCGTCAGCGCCTCCATCTTGATCAGCTGCGAGTTCATGTAATTCGCGCCGGCCTTGGCCAGGGCGGGCAGGGTATTGGGCGCCAGCCGTTTCCAGCTCGAGATGCACACGTCCACGCCCTCGGCCAGCGCTTCGTCCCCCAGATACTTGCCCCACTCCCAGCAGGCGATGTAGACGTCGACCGGATTCTTCATCGGATTGACGCCCATCTCCCCGTAGCCGCGAAGCACTATGGGACGTAAGTAACAGGATTGCAGTCGGTTGACGCGTACCACCTCAACCATCGCTTCGCTAAGCTCACGGGCTGAGAACCCGAGGCTTTCGATGCGATAGATGCGGGTGGAATCGATCATCCGGCGGATGTGGTCCTGCAGCCGGAAGATCGCGGGACCCGAGGGGGTCGAATAGCATCGGATACCCTCGAAAACGGAGCTGCCGTAGCTCACCACGTGCGACAGTACGTGGATCCGGGCATCCTCCCAGGGTATAAAGCGGCCGTTATGCCATATCT
The DNA here is from genome assembly GCA_020852755.1 of Bryobacterales bacterium. Lineage (GTDB taxonomy): Bacteria > Acidobacteriota > Terriglobia > Bryobacterales > Bryobacteraceae > JADZAF01. The sequence goes on along the minus strand of JADZAF010000055.1, from coordinate 1,273 downwards.
TTTCGGTGGGCGTCAACATGCAACAATTATAGCGAAACCTCCGGAAATGCCGTGCAGACAAGTGACTGATTTCGATGCCATTCTCTTCGACTTCGACGGGGTCCTGGTAGACTCCGAGCCGGTCCACTGGGAGTGCTGGGCGGCGGTGCTGCGCTCGCTCGGCGTCACGCTGGACTGGCCCACCTACGCCCGTCACTGCATAGGCATCACGGACCGGGACCTGCTGCGGTTCTATTACGAACTGGGCGTGCAGCCGCACGGCTGGCAGGCCCTCGAGGATGCCTATGCTCGCAAGAAAGTGCTGTTCCGGGAGACCGTGGCCGCACGCGAGCTGTTCCTTCCGGCGACGGTGCGGTTCCTGGAAGGACTGCGCGGACGCAAGCTCGGCGTGGTCACTTCGAGCCGCTCGGCCGAGGTCGAGCCCATGCTGGCCCGGGCCGGAGTCCGGGAGCTGTTCTCAGTCCTGATCGGCTCTGAGCAGGTCCGCCTCCGCAAGCCGAACCCGGAACCGTACCTGCTGGCTCGGGATCGCCTCGGAGCGCGCAACCCGCTGGTGGTCGAGGATTCCGATGCCGGCGTGGCCAGCGCCCGTGCGGCCGGGTTCGAAGTCATTCGGGTGTCGGGCCCGCAGGACCTGCCAGAGGAGGTGGGAGCCCGGCTGATGAGATAGGAGCTTGGGGGCCCGGCCCAGATTCGGATTCAGACGCGCGCTTTGTGGGCCGTTTATAACTTCCTATAACAGATATTACGTCAACTTTTATCCGCCCCGGCTCCATTGGGCGCCTGGAGGGCCCCACTTCCCTTGCCGCACGTTCCGAGCCCACCAGGGCCCGGAACCGCTGCCGCTCAGCCTCCCGCCCTATCCCCCGGCGCGGCACACCCCGCCGCTTTGTCCCTACTATAGGATCGCCGCCCCCAAGGATCCGCCCTGCGAATTGCGCTCCGAGTCGCGAACCACGGGCGCCGCGCAAATAGAAGGCCTCCTCGCCCCTTCCGGTTGAGCAGACCCACCCTCACGCCCCGAAATCCCTCTCACCCGCTACCGCCCGGAACCGTGCCGCTCAGCCTCCCGCTCTATCCCCCGTCGCGACACCCCCCACGGATCGGCCCTGCGAATTGCGCTCCGCGTCGCGAACCACGGGCCGCTGTCAACGCCGGTTGAAATTTCGCCATTCCGCCGGTCGAAAATTCCCCACCCCCGGCGAGGTGGTGGTTGACGGTTCCGGCCGACCGGTGCAGCATGGAGGTCGGCCGGTGAAGCGGAGGCGGGCTC
>JADZAF010000054.1 GCA_020852755.1 Bryobacterales bacterium | reverse complement strand
TGATAGGGCCCCGGGTACCCACCCGAAGCCAGAACCACGCAGACCGAGGGCCGCGGGCTCCATTCCAGCGTGGCGCCGGTCAGGTCGCCGCGGGCGGCTGCCAGCAGAACAGGCACCAGGTCGCTCTTCAGCCGGTGCATCAGCGGCTGCGCTTCCGGATCGCCCATTCGCACGTTGAATTCGAGAAGCTTGGGGCCGGCCTGGGTCAGCATCACGCCGGCGTACAGGAATCCCGTGAACCCGGTGGCGTTGACGGCCGGCTCGATCATCCGTTCGAGCACGAACGCGGCCTGTTCGGAGGTCAGGATCCGGTCATCCGAGTAAGCGCCCATTCCACCGGTGTTTGGCCCCTGGTCGCCCTCGAATACGGCCTTATGGTCCTGCGTGGCGGGGAGCGGCAGGACATTGCGCCCATCGGCCAACACGATGAAGCTCGCCTCCTCGCCTACCAGAAACTCCTCTACCACCAGGCGGTCTCCCAGGGTTTCGATGGCCCGCTCGGCCTCCGGCTGGTTCCGGACGACGACCACGCCTTTGCCTGCCGCAAGGCCGTCGGCTTTCAGCACCACGGGAAAGCCGAACCGCCGTACCGCCTTCAGGGCGTCACCGCGGCTTTCGACGGTTACAAACTCCGCAGTCGGAATCCGGTATTGCTGGAAGAACTTCTTGGCATAGATCTTGCTGCCTTCGAGTTGAGCGGCCACCCGGGCCGGCCCGAGAATCGCCCGCCCGGCGGCCTGGAACTCGTCCACGACGCCGGCGACCAGGGGAATTTCCGGTCCGACCACGGTCAGATCCGCGCCCACCCGTTCAGCCACCTGGACGTACAGCGAGGAATCCGGAGGCGCTGCGACCGACTCGCCTACCTGGGCCATCCCGGGATTGCCGGGCATCGAGTATACCCGCTCCACCAGTGGACTTTTCGAGATGCGCCAGGCCAGCGCGTGTTCCCTGCCTCCACTACCGATCACCAGAACTTTCACGGTTCCATCCTTCCGCACCAGCCGGCGGCTAAAGCCTGCCCTGACGCCGAGATACAATAATAGCAATGCGCGATTCGTACGACGTGGTCGTGGTCGGTGCTGGGCACGCCGGCTGCGAAGCGGCCCGGGCAGCCGCCCGCATGGGCCGCAGGACGGCGCTGGTCACCATGAACCTGGACCTGATCGCCCAGATGTCCTGCAATCCGGCCATCGGGGGCATCGCCAAGGGGCACCTGGTTCGGGAAATCGACGCGCTGGGCGGCGTCATGGGCGAAGTGGCCGATGCGGTCGGGATCCAGTTCCGGCTCCTGAACACCAGCCGGGGGCCGGCCGTATGGTCGCCACGCGCCCAGTGCGACAAGAAGCAGTACCGGGTTCGCATGCGCGAGGTGCTGGAACGCGAGGCCAATCTTCGGATCTTGCAGGCCGAAGTCGCCGGACTGTGGATCGAGCAGCGTTCGGCCCGTGGCGTCCTGCTTCGGGACGGCCGCAGACTGGCCGCCGGCGCCGTTGTCGTCACCACCGGCACATTTCTCAACGGGCTGGCCCACGTTGGGGAGATGACTTACACGTGCGGCCGCAGCGGAGAGCCTCCGGCCCAGCTTCTGGGCGGCCAGCTGCGGGCTTCGGGCCTGCGGTGGACCCGGCTGAAGACCGGCACGCCGCCGCGCCTGGACGGCCGCACCATTGACTGGAGCCGGTTCGAGCCCCAGCCGGGCGATGCCCAGCCAACCCCTTTTTCGTTTCTCACCGAGCGGATCGACCGCCCGCAGGTGCTTTGCCACATCGGCTATACCACCGAAGAGACGCGCCGTGTGATTCAGGAGAGCATCGGCAGGTCTCCGCTCTACAGCGGCCAGATCTCCGGAATCGGGCCTCGCTATTGCCCTTCGCTGGAGGACAAGATCGTCAAGTTCCCGGACAAGCCCCGCCACCAGATCTTTCTCGAGCCGGAGGGGCTGGACACGCACGAGACCTACGTGAACGGCATGTCCACCAGCATGCCTATCGACGTGCAGGCGCGGATGGTGGCCTCGGTTCCCGGCCTGGAGAACGCCGAGATGATCCGCCCGGGCTACGCCATCGAATACGACGCGGTGGATCCCAGGGAACTCACTCATTCATTGGAAGTTAAGAAGGTTCGCGGGCTTTTTCTGGCCGGCCAGATCAACGGCACTTCCGGGTACGAGGAGGCCGGATGCCAGGGCGTCCTGGCCGGAATCAATGCCGCCCGTGCCGCCGGAGGGGAGGATCCGGTGCACATCGGCCGCACCGAGGGCTACACCGGCATCCTGATCGACGACCTGATCAGCAAGGGAGCTGAGGAGCCGTACCGGATGTTCACCTCGCGCGCTGAATTTCGCCTGCACCTCCGCATCGACAACGCCGACGAGCGGTTGACGCCGCTGGGCCGCGAGGTGGGGCTGGCAGGGGCCGACCGCTGGGCGCTCTTTTGCTCCAAGCAGCGGCAGAAGGAAATCCTGCGGGCAGCCCTGGACAAGCACCCCCACGGCCAGTGGCTGAAGCGGCCCGAGGCCAGCCTGGCCGAAATCAATTCGTGGGTGAGGGAGCAGTTGGGAGAGGAACCGGTTCGTGGCGTTCTGGAAACCATCCAGACCGAGATCAAGTACGCCGGCTACATTGCACAGCAGGAGCGGCAGATCGAGCGGCTCAAGGACGCGGAGCGGCGCCCGATCCCGGTCTCTTTCCGGTACCATTGCGTGCCCGGGCTATCCCGCGAGGTCCGCGAGAAGCTCGAGCGGGTCCGCCCCGTGACCCTGGGCCAAGCTGCCCGGATCCCGGGCGTTACCCCCGCCGCCGTGGCTGTGCTGGATGTATACTTAAGCCTCCCGCGTGTTTCCTGAACTCCTTGAGCAGCGATTGCCTCACCTCACCGAAGGACAGCGGCAGCGGCTTGTGGCTCACTACCAGCTGTTGATGCGCTGGAACCGGGTCCTGAACCTGACCCGGATTACCGGAACAGCGGCCCTGGTGGACCAGCACTACGTGGAATCGGTGTTTCTGGCGGAGCGGCTTCCTGCCGGGCGGCTGACGGTGGTGGACATCGGATCCGGGGCCGGCTTTCCCGGAATTCCTTTGGCCGTGGCGCGCCCGGAATGCCGCGTGAGGCTGGTGGAAGCACACCAGCGCAAAGCGGTCTTCCTGAAGGAAGCGGTGCGCGGGTGGACGAATGTCGAGGTGTCGGCGTGCCGCGCCGAAGAACTGGAGGGCTGCTTCGACTGGGCGGTAACGCGGGCGGTGAATTGGAGGGATGTCGAGCCGGTCGTCGCCCGGCTGGCGATGCATGCCGCGTTGCTGGGCGGAAAAGAGGGTCCCGGCGGCCCCTGCTTTGTTTGGGATCCGCCGGTTGACAGCCCTGCCGGGCCTGGAAGGTTTCTCTACCTTGGCCGCAGGGTTTCACGTGAAACCCTACAAGCCTAGCCCACAAGACCCAAAACTCCCTGCCTCCCGTTTCACGTGAAACACCGTGGTACCATAGCGGCTTGGGCAAGGTTATCGCGATCACCAACCAGAAGGGCGGGGTCGGGAAGACCACGACCGCGATCAACCTGGCAGCCTCGCTGGCCGCCGGCGACCTCCGCGTTCTGCTGGTCGACTCCGATCCCCAGGGCAATTCCACGACCGGCGTCGGCATCCAGAAGGACGGCGGGGCAACCCTCTACGATGCCCTCCTCGGACAACTCCCGCTCCCCGAGGTCATCCGGAAGACCGATTTCGAGGGACTCGAACTCGCCCCGGCGGACAAGAACCTCATCGCCGCCAACCTCGAGCTGGTCGATCTCGCGCGCCGGGAGTTCCGGCTCCAGGATGCACTGGCTCCGATCCGTACCCAGTACCACTACATCCTGATCGACTGCCCGCCGGCCCTGGACCTCCTGACCCTGAACGCCCTGGTCGCGGCCGACTCCGTCCTGATTCCCATACAGTGTGAGTTCTTTGCCCTCGAGGGAGTTTCCGAACTCCTGGACACGGTGGACAGGGTGCGCCGTGCCTTCGGCCACAGCTTAAAGATCGAAGGCGTGCTCCTGACCATGTACGATGACCGCACCAACCTCACCCGGCAGGTGGCCCAGGACCTCCGGGAGTTCTTCCGGGATGAAGTCTTTCAAACCATCATCCCCCGCAGCATCCGGCTGGCCGAGGCTCCCAGCCACGGCAAGCCGATCCTGACCTACGACGTCCGCTCTCGGGGAGCCGAGAGCTACATCAAGCTCGCCAAGGAGATCCTCGCGCATGACCAAGCCGCCCGAAGCCAAACGCCGGGCCTTGGGTAAGGGCCTCACTGCCCTTCTGCCCACCCGGCCGCTGACCGCCGTGACTGTCCCCCAGGAACCGGCGGCGCCCTCCGACGGTGTGGCCCGCCTCGCGGTCGACCTGATTGATCCAAACCCGCACCAGCCCCGGCACGTTTTCGACGGAAACCGCCTGGAAGAACTCGCCCAGTCCATCCGAACCAACGGGGTGATCCAGCCGGTGGTTGTGCGGCCGGCGGGAAACCGCTACCAGTTAGTGGCCGGGGAGCGCCGCTGGCGCGCCGCCAGGATCGCAGGACTCGCCACCATTCCGGCGGTCATCCAGGAGATTCCCGACGACCGGCTCCTGGAACTCACACTGGTTGAGAACATCCAGCGGGAGGACCTGAACCCGATTGAACTGGCCAACGCCTTTGTGAGCCTGGCCGCCGAGCTGCACCTCACCCACGAGCAGATCGCCGAACGGACCGGCAAGGACCGGACGACGATCACGAACGTGGTGCGTTTGCTCCAACTGCCGGAAGATCTCCAGCAGATGGTGGCCGATCGCCGGCTCTCCCAGGGACACGCCCGGGCGGTCCTCAGCCTGCCAACCGTCGACCTGCAACGCCGATTGGCGCAGCAGATAGTGGACTCGGGACTCTCGGTCCGCCAAGCCGAGCAGCTGTCGCGGATCGCCAGCCAGCCCCGCCAGCCGAAACCCGCCGCGGCGCCGCCGGCGCCCCAGGACCCGAACGTCAAGGCCGCGGTGGACGAGTTGGAACGCGTGTTGGGAACCCGAGTGCGCCTGGTGGAGATGTCGGGGAACCGCGGGAAGATCGAGATCGAATACTACAGTGCGGAGGATCTGGACCGGATTTACGGTCTGATTGTGGCTACGGACCGGGAGCCGTGAGGTTTATTTTAATATTTCTAGAATTTCCGAAAGCTCCCGCCGGATCTGCGGCAGAGGATCCTCGGCGAACAGGTTCGCCTGTCGCAGTGGGCGCTCGGCCTCCCGCGAGCGCTGCTTGAGGAATTGCCGCGCCCCCTCGATGGTGAACCTCCGGTCATACAGCAGGTGCTTGATGGCGAGAAGCAGTTCAACGTCCTTGCGCCGGTAGAGGCGCTGGCGGCTGCCGGAGCGTTTTGGGGACAGGCCGGAGAACTCCGATTCCCAGTACCTTAGTACGTACGGTTCCACGCCCACCAGGCTGCTGACTTCCCCGATACGGAAATAGAGCTTGTCCGGAATTCGTTCAGCCTGTTCGCCGTTTCCAGCGGAACGGGGATCCAACAGGTCCTCCGCCATGGTGCCCGCCAAGATCATCCGATGTAATTACCATGATAGGATAAAAATGGTTCTAAAACCGCGAACATTTCGACTTTCGGAAGCGTCTGATCTGAGAGGAGTTGACTCTTGAAAACGAAGTGGAAGGTCACCCTCGCCGTCGCCGGCCTGGCCGTCATCGGGGCCGGTGTGTATGCCAGCATTCGTTACAGCCAGCGGGACGTGGTCACGGTGCAGACCGGCTTCGTGGTTCGCCAGGACCTCACCTCAGTGGTCACGGCGTCAGGGGAAATCAAACCGAAGAATTACGTCAACATCGGGGCCAACACGCTGGGCCCGGCGCGCATCACGGAGATCGTGGTCCGCGAGGGCGACGTAGTCAAAAAGGGGCAGTTGCTCGCCCGCCTCGATTCCGTCCAGCCGGAAGCGGAAGTTTCCGCCCAGAAGGCGGCTCTCAGTTCCGCCCAGGCCGATTCCGCAGCCACCGAGGCTGCGGTCAACGCGGCCGACGACAACATTAAGACCCTTCTTGCCACGGTGGACCGCACCAAGGCCGACCTGGACCGGGCAGCCATCTTTTTCAAGCGGGCGGAACAGCTCTACCGCGACAAGCTGATCGCCCGGCAGGAGTACGATCAGCGCCGTGTGGACCAGACTGCGGCCGAGGCGGCGGTGCGCGAAGCCGAAGCGCGCCTCACCCAGGCACGCACGCAGCGCCAGCAGATCACGGCCCAGCTGGCCGCTTCCCAGAAACGCATATCGCAGGTACAGGCCACCCTCACCCGGGTCTCGGACGTGCTGCTCAAGCATTACTCCTACTCCCCGCTCGACGGGATCGTGACCAACCTCCCGGTTCGAGTGGGCGAAACGGTGGTGCCCGGAATCCAGAACTCGCCGGCCAGCCTGATCATGACCATCGCGGATATGTCCCTGATCACCGCCGAGGTCAAGGTGGACGAAACGGACATCGTGAATCTGCAACTCGGGCAGCCCGCGGACGTAACCATCGATGCGATGCCCAACGCCACTTTTAAAGGCCACGTGATTGAGATCGGGAACACCGCCATTCTCCGCTCTACCGGCTTGGCGGCCAGCCAGAGCGCGATCTCCAGCCAGGAAGCCAAGGATTTTAAAGTAGTGGTAGCCCTCGACGCCCCTCCTTCTGATATTCGGCCCGGCTTATCCTGCACGGCGAAGGTGACCACGGCTACGCGCGCCAAGACGCTTTCGATTCCCATCCAGGCGTTGACGATCCGCCAGCGCGGCGACCTCGAGCCCCGCCAGAAGACCAAGAGCGGAGCCCAGGCGGCTGCGCGGCCGGACCCCGCGCGCGAGAAGGCCCGCAAGCAGGAGGTTCAGGGCGTCTTTGTTGTCCGGGACGCCAAGGCGGTCTTCCAGGAGGTGTCCACCGGCATCACCGGGGCCACCGATATTGAAGTTCTGAGCGGGTTGAAAGAGGGCGACCAGATCATCACGGGCAGCTACAAGGTGATCCGCACGATCCGCAACGAGGCTCCGGTCAAGATTGACAACCGGGCCCCGGTGAAAGCCGAATCCTGAGTGAAGTGAGAATCGATCCATGCCACAGGCAGTAGACGCAACTACCGAACAAGGCGAGCAACTGCGGCGCGACAATATCGTGATCCGCACGTACGACCTCTGGAAGACCTACATCATGGGCGACACCGAGATCCACGCGGTCTCCGGAGTCGACGTGGAGATTCGCAGAGGGGAGTACGTGGCGATCATGGGCCCGTCGGGGTCCGGCAAATCGACCCTGATGAACCTGATCGGATGCCTGGACACTCCCACCAGGGGGCAGTACTTCATCAACGGGCGCCTGGTGAGCGAGATGAACGACGACGAGCTGGCCCGCATTCGAAACAAAGAGATCGGCTTCGTCTTCCAGACCTTCAACCTGCTGCCGCGCGCCACCTCCCTGCACAACGTCGAACTGCCCCTCATCTACGCCGGCATCTCGAGCGAAGCCCGGCTTGAGCGCGCCAAGCAGGCCCTGCGGCAAGTGGACCTGGAAGCCCGCATGTACCACAAGCCGAGCGAACTGTCGGGCGGCCAGCGGCAGCGCGTGGCCGTGGCGCGGGCCCTCGTGAACAATCCGTCCATCCTGCTGGCCGACGAGCCTACCGGAAACCTGGACACGGCTACGGGCAACGAGATCATGGCCCTGTTCGAGCGTCTCTACCAGCAGGGAAACACCATCGTGCTGGTGACCCACGAGCACGACGTCGCCATGCACGCGCACCGCATCATCCACATTCGCGACGGCAAGGTAGAGAAGGACGAGAAGATCCGGTAGGCGTTCCCGGGGGCGCGAGAACGCACCGGCTCTCAGCCCCCGGCGTCATACTAATTCCCTTACACTTTTCGGCACGATTGGAAGACCCGCACACCCGCCGGATCCTTCGCAGGCCCGGCCTTCCGCGCGGGGGGCCTTGGCTGCGACCTCACCTATACGTCCAGGTTCTTGACCTCGAGCGCATTCTCCTCGATGAACTTGCGGCGGCTCTCCACGTCCTCGCCCATCAGGGTCGAGAAGATCTCCTCGCTCTCCACCGCATCCTCCAGGCGCACCTGCAGCAGCGTGCGTTTCTCGGGGTTCATGGTCGTATCGGCGAGCTGGCCGGCGTTCATCTCGCCCAGTCCCTTGTAGCGCTGCACCGAAGCGTCGCGCTTGCCCTCATTCTTGACGTAGTTGAGGAGGTCCGTCCAACCCGGCTGGGTCTCGCGGGAATGGTCTTTCACCACGACGAACGGCGGATGGTTGTAGCGTGCCAGGTGCCGCGCCAGCGCCCGGAACCGCTTGTACTCGGGCTGGGAGGTCGATTCGGCGCCGATGTGCCGCTCGGCGTTGGTCGAGTCATGGAAGACCACCATCCAGGCGGCGTGCTCCTCGTCCTGCCGGACCTCGGCCGGAATCTCCGCGGCCTTCAACGCATCGCAGACCCTGCGCGCGTTCTCCTCGGAACTGAAGTCGGCCTTCGTGTCGGCCGGCAGCTCCGGATTCGAAAGCACGGCCACGACGCGTGGATCACGCACCTTACGCTCCACCTTCTGGAAGATCTGCTCATATTCGTCGAGCAGCATCAGGAACGAGCGCAGCTCGCTGCCTTCCAGCCGCCGCGATTCGCCGTTCAGGCCCATCTCCACCGACAGGTTCTCCGTGGCGCGCCGCATGAGTTCCCGGGTGAACTCCTTTTCGTCCTTGATGTACTTCTCCGACTTGCCCTTCTTGATCCGGTAGAGCGGCGGCTGCGCGATGAACACATTGCCCCGCAGGATCAGCTCCTGCATGTGGCGGAAAAAGAACGTGAGAAGCAGCGTCCGGATGTGGGAGCCGTCCACGTCCGCGTCGGTCATGATGATGATCTTGCCGTATCGCAGCTTGGTGGCGTCGAAATCGTCCTTGCCGATACCCGTGCCGATGGCCGTGATCAGCGCCCGGATCTCCTCGTGGCCGAGCATCTTGTCGTAGCGGGCCTTCTCGACATTCAGGATCTTGCCCCGCAGCGGCAGGATGGCCTGGTAGCGCCGGTCGCGGCCCTGCTTGGCCGTGCCGCCCGCGGATTCACCCTCCACCAGAAAAAGCTCGCAGCGGTCGGGGTCGCGCTCCTGGCAGTCGGCCAGTTTGCCGGGCAGGCCGCCCGAATCCAATGCGCCTTTGCGGCGCGTCAGGTCGCGGGCCCGCCGGGCCGCCTCCCGGGCGCGGGCCGCTTCGATGGCCTTGCCCACGATCTTGCGCATCACGGCCGGGTTCTTGTCGAAGTACTCGCCCAGCTTGTCGTTCACGAACTGGACCATGTACCCCTGAATATCGCTGTTCAGCTTGCCCTTGGTCTGGCCCTCGAACTGGGGCTGCGGCAGTTTGACGCTGACCACCGCCGTGAGGCCCTCCCTTACGTCGTCCCCGCTGAGGTTCTCCTTGACGTCTTTGAACAGGCCCGCCTGCTGTCCGTAGGCGTTGATGGTGCGAGTCAGGGCGCTGCGAAAGCCGGTGAGGTGCGTGCCGCCATCCACCGTGTTGATGTTGTTGGCGAAACTGAAGATGTTCTCCGAATAGCCGTCGTTGTACTGCAACGCCACTTCCATGGTCAATACGCCGCCGTTGGGCATTTCCTTGGAAGCCTCGAAGTGAATGGGCTTCTCGTGCAGAACCGTCTTGCCCTTGTTCAGCAGCCGGATGAACTCCGCGATGCCGCCGCTGTAGTGAAACTCGTGGGACTTGACCGGGTCCACCCGTTCGTCGGTAAGGGTGATGGTAAGGCCCCGGTTCAGGAACGCCATTTCGCGCAGGCGCTGCGCCAAAGTGTCGAAATTGAAATCGATCACTTTCATGATGGTCGCGTCGGGCTTGAAAGTGACCTTGGTTCCGCGCTTCCGTCCCGCTCGTCCGGTGCGGCGCAAAGCAGCCACGGGGATGCCGCGCTCGTATTCCTGTTCCCAGGTGTAGCCGTCGCGCCAGATCTCCAGTTCCAGTTTCTCGGAGAGCGCATTCACGCAGCTGACGCCCACGCCGTGGAGGCCGCCGGAAACCTTGTAGGTCTTGGAATCGAACTTCCCGCCGGCATGCAGCTTGGTCATCACCACCTCGGCTGCCGAGACACCTTCCTCGGCGTGCATGTCCACCGGGATGCCGCGGCCGTTATCGACGACGGTGACCGAGTTGTCGATGTGAATGGTCACGTCGATCCGGTCGCAGTAGCCGGCCAGGGCTTCGTCCACCGAGTTGTCGACCACCTCGTAAACCAGGTGATGCAATCCGTATTCGCCGGTGGAACCGATGTACATGGCGGGGCGGAGCCGCACCGCTTCCAATCCTTCCAGGACCTTGATACTGCCGGCATCGTACGATTCGACGCTGCCGTTTACTTCGTTGGCCATATCACCTCAAAAACAGATTCGTGGAACCAGCCTGCCCGTTGCGGGCTTCAGATCCGCATGGGCATTACCACGTAGCGGTATCTGAACGTCGCATCGTCCCCGGAAGGCTTGAATTCGCCCGCGCTCTTGCCGTCCTTCAATTCCAGGCAGACCTTCTCCTGAGGGACCACCCGCAGGAAATCCAGCAGGTAGTTGGCATTGAACCCTATATCGATATCCGGTCCCTCGTACTCGCCGGGGATGGACTCTTCGCTCTCGCCAGTCTCGACGGAGGAACTGAACACCTTCACCTCGCCGTCGTGCAGTTGCAGGCGGATCGCCCGGGAGCGCTCGTCCGAGAATTGGGAGACGCGCTCGATGGAGCCGCGGACCTCCTCCCGATCCAGGGTCAATCCATAGCCCTCGTCCTTCGGCAGAACGCGTTCGTAGTCGGGGAAGTTGCCGGTTAGTTTTCGGCTGATGAGCAGGCGCTCGCCCACGTAGAAGAACAGGTGATTCTCGTCCGCAGACAGCACCACTTTCCCTTCCGGCCCGCTCTCCTGCGCCAGTTTGACAATCTCCGCCATGGCCTTCTTCGGAATCAATACACGAAACGGCTTCATCTCAGGCATTTGGCAAGACGCTTCGACGTAAGCCAGGCGGTGCCCGTCGGTAGCCACCATAATGGCCCCCTGAGGCCTCAACACCAGCAGGGCGCCATTCAGCGTGAAGCGCGATTCCTCGACCGAGATGGCAAAGGCCGTCCGGGCAATCATCGAGGAGAGCAGGCCGATCGGAATTTCCGCCACCGGATCCGGCATATCCGGCAACCCCGGGTAGCTCTCCCGGGACATCCCGGCCATCCTGGTCCGGGACCGTCCGCAAGTGATCGCGGCCCAGTGGTTTTCCAGGAACTTCAGCGTCAGATCCGCTTCCGGCAACAACCTCACATAATCCAGCAATCTCTTCGCAGGAATCGTTCCGGACCCTTCCCGCAGGACCGTGGCCGGGCAAGAGCAACGGATGCCCAGTTCCAGATCGGTCGCCGTCAAGGTAACCCGCTCACCGGCCGCCTCGATCAAGACATTGGAAAGAATAGGAATCGTGGTCTTCTTTTCGACCACGCCCTGGGACAGGTTTAACTCCCGAACCAGATCCGCTTTCGCTACTGTGAATTCCATCAGCTAGAACTCCTCGCGTTGAAAAAAGGTTCACTCGGGGCAATCAAGCACGGCGGACGGGCGGCGACGCTCAACTATCCCTCCCTGTCACTGATAAAGAATGCCTATAGGAACCGGATTCATAGGGCCTGTCAATTTGTGGATTTCTCTCTATATTGTACAAAATCCAAGGGGTTCGTGCACCCAAAAGCCTGTGGATCGAAGTCGCAAAGCAGACGAAAACCGACCGCCTCCCGGTTTGCTCCACGGTTGCTGACAGGGCTCCGGAAGCCAGCCTGTTGAAAACTCGATAACCTCATTGTAATGAGTCAAGTAGATTGTGGAGCAATCTGTTCAAGTCTGGATCTTTCTGGCGTTGGGCCTCGATTTTCTTGATGGAGTGGATGACCGTGGTGTGATGTTTGCCGCCGAAGGCCCTGCCGATCTCCGGAAGAGACGCGGTGGTGAGCTCTTTGACCAGGTACATGGCGATCTGCCGCGGGAAGGCGATCTTCCGGGTGTTGCTCTTTTCCTTCAACTGCCCGGGGCGCAAGTTCAACTTCTCCGCGACGGCCTTCTGAATGGCTTCAATGCTGATCCGGCGCTCGTGGCTGTGGATGAGGTGCTTGAGAGCCTGTTGGGCCATCGATACGCTGATCGGCGTACCGGTAAGCGACGAGTACGCGATCAGTTTGATCAGGCCGCCTTCCAGTTCCCGGACGTTGGATTTCGTCTTGGTTGCCAGGAAGGTGCGGACGTCCTCCGGAAGCGTGATGCCCTCTGCTTCGGCTTTCTTGTCCAGGATGGCCATCTTGGTTTCGAGGTCCGGAGGCAGGATGTCCACCATCAGGCCCCACTCGAATCGCGAACGCAGGCGCTCCACAAGGCCTGGAATTTCTTTCGGAGGCGAATCGCTGGAAATTACGATCTGTTTCTGGTGTTCATACAGATCGTTGAAAGTATGAAAAAACTCCTCTTGGGTGCGTTCCTTGGCGCCCAGGGTCTGGATGTCGTCCACCAGCAGTACGTCCGCCGACCGGTAGAACTTGTGGAAGTGAAGCATGCGGTCCAGGCGGATGCAGGTGATCATCTCGTTCATGAACCGCTCGCTGGAGGTGTAGACCACGCGCAGGGTCCCATAATTGTCCGTTAACGCCCGGCCGATGGCGTGCATGAGGTGGGTCTTGCCCATCCCTACGCCTCCGTAGATGAACAGGGGGTTGTATGCGCGGGAGGGCGACGAGGCCACGGCGCGGGCCGCGGCATGGGCGAACTGGTTGCAGGTGCCGACCACGAAACTGCCAAAAGTGAACTTTGGGTTCAGTTGGCAAGGGGAGGAGTCGAACTCGTACTCCCGGGCGCCGTTTTCCATCTCGCGGAGTGCGTCCGCCCGGGTGGAGGGAAGGGAGTTGATATCGTACCGCACCCCCTGGAGATTGATTCCCAGGTCCCGAATCAGGGAGTGAATCAGGCTGGAGTATTCGGACTCGAGCCACTGCCGGGTTTCATCGTTCGGGACCGTAACCCGGAGCACATCGCGTTCTATGGAGTGAAACGCAGTGCCCACAACCCAGTTCTGGAAACTCTCGCCACTCAGCCTGGCTTGTAGCTGCTTCTTGACTAAATCCCAAACATTCATTCCCGGAAGCACACCCCGCCCTTGTGTTTCCCACAGTTTTTCCACAACTGTGGAAACCTCGGCGCCTCACCCTGCTGTCAGAAGCCGATCGCCTCGATGAGGGCTGCTGTTTTCTTCGGATCGAGCGACCGGAGTTCCACGGTCGGAAACGTCAGTCTACCACAACTTATGCAGGTCGGAACAACATTATAAGCCTCTTGTTTTGCTCATTTTATGACTATACCTGCGGAACGGTCCGGAATCCTCCAAACGTAATATTGATTACATTTTCGAGCCGCTTCGGAAGCTCTCCGAAATCACCGTTTTAGCGTAGCGGAAGACGCACTGCCGAGCCGGTTTTCAAGGAACGTTTGGCCGCCTCAATGATCTCCACAACCCCAACATTGATCTCCAGGGAAACCAGGGTGTCGAGCGGCGTACCACTGCGGACGGCGTGCAGCAGATGGGCAATGGGTTCCGCCCGCTGAGGGGCCAGAGGGGGGGCCGCCACCTGCCGGGGCGCTTCACGGCCCTTTTGCAGTTCGACCGTACGGCTGGTTACGTACAGGCTGCCGGACCGGCCGAACACCTCCAGGTCCTGGAAACCCCTGGGAAGGTCCCAACTCCCCTCGAAGATGCCGACGCCCTGAGGGTAGGAGAGGATCACGACCGCATTATCCTCCACCTTGGGGAACTCGGCCGGACGCAGTTGGTTGACACGCGCATAGACGCTGTCGGGACGCCCCAGGTACCAAAGGCTCCACAAGGCGTTGTAGCAACCGAAATCCATGAGGGCGCCGGCGCCATTCTTGACCGGGTCGGTCAGCCAGTCGAAGAAATACTTGTTGAGCCCGGTGGGTCCTCCCGGCCCGCCGTGTCCGACAATGCCCCGCAGCCGAAAGACCTGCCCGACCGCCCCGGCGTCGGCCTGCGCCTTTGCCGCATAGGTTTGGGGCCACCAGGCCATCTGGTAGTTGGTCATCACCTGGATGCCGTGACGCTTGGCGAGCGTCTGGATCCGGCGCGCGTCCGCCAGGGTGGCGGCGAGAGGCTTCTCGAAGATGACGTGGATCTTACGCGGCGCGCAGGCCTCCACGATCT
This sequence comes from Bryobacterales bacterium, assembly GCA_020852755.1. Taxonomy (GTDB): domain Bacteria; phylum Acidobacteriota; class Terriglobia; order Bryobacterales; family Bryobacteraceae; genus JADZAF01. The sequence continues at coordinate 35,765 of JADZAF010000054.1, read as the reverse complement.
CCAGATGCCGGTTATTCTCGACAAACGCCCACACGATGTCCGGGCGGGTCTGCTCCAGCATGCTGCGGTAATCGGCGAAGAAGAGAGAATCGGCCGCTCCCCGCTTCTTTGCCTCATTGACCAGGTCGGGGACGGTCTCCGCGATGCCGACCAGCCGCGCGGGCTCGCCCTTGATCATCTTGCCCAGGTGGCCCCACACGTGCGAGTGCACCAGGCCGATCACGGCGATTTTGGATTCCTGCGCGGCCAGAGGCGCCGAAAGCAGAGCAAGGAAAGCAAAAAGTCGCATACGAAGTCCTTACTCTAACAAAGACCGCCGCTATGCCGCCCGAGGCCCGTTCTCCCCGAGAAACTCCCGCAGCCGCGCGGCGATCTCGTCGCGTACCCGGCGGAACAGCGCCAGCCTCTCCTGCTCATCGGCCTCCAGAGCGGCCGGATCCTCGAAGCTCCAGTGGATGCGCCGGCTCGGCCCCGGGAACACGGGACAGCTCTCGCGGGCATTGTCACAGACGGTGATGACGAAGTCGAAGGATTGCCCGGCGAATTCACCGGCCGGCTTGGAGCGGTGGCCGGAGATATCGATGCCCTGTTCCGCGAGCACGGCCACCGCTTCGGGCCGCACCAGGCCGCTGGGCCGGGAGCCCGCGCTGAAGACCTCCAGGCGATCTCCGGCCATGGCGCGCAGCAGGCCCTCGGCCATCTGGCTGCGCGCCGAGTTGCCGGTGCAGAGAATCAGAACGCGTTGTTTCACGGTTTGACGGCCCGTACGAAAGCGCTCACGAACTTGCCGTCAATGGCCGGCGCGATCGCCTCCACATCCACGCCGTCGGCCGGCAGGAAATCGCGGGCATCGGCGGCGGTATAGACCCGCGTGGGCTCGATGCCGATCGATGTAAAGCCGGCCGCGGCCAGCTTGTCGCGGTACTGGCCCTCGTTGAGCGCCCCCGCCACGCATCCTGCCCACAACTCCACGTTGCGCCGGATCTCGGCCGGGATTTCTCCCCGCACCACGATGTCGGAGACGGCAAAGCGGCCGCCCGGCTTGAGCACCCGGAAAGCCTCGCGCAGCACGCGGTCCTTGTCGGCCGACAGGTTGATCACGCAATTGGAGATGATCACGTCCACAGTATTGTCCGGCAGGGGGATATTCTCGATCTCGCCCTTGAGAAACTCGACGTTGGTGAGGCCGGACTTCTCCTGGTTGCGGCGCGCCAGCTCGAGCATCTCGTCGGTCATATCGAGCCCGTAGGCCTTGCCTTCGGGTCCCACCCGGCGCGCGGAGAGCAGCACGTCGATGCCTCCGCCCGAGCCCAGGTCGAGCACCGTTTCCCCGGTCTTCAGCTCGGCCAGGGCTGTGGGATTGCCGCAGCCCAGCGAAGCCAGCACGGCGGTTTCGGGCAGCTCGCGGGTCTGGGTATCGTCGTACAGGTTGGCGGTGATCGGATCGGTGCAACACTGGCTCGCCGCGCCGCTGCCGCAGCAGCCCTTGCCTCCCTCGACCACCCGTAGGGCGGCCTTGCCATACCTCTCCTTGACAACTTCTTTCACGTCCATGATGATCTCCTTTTTCTTCACAGCCGTCCGCGCGCCGTCTGGAGCGCTCAGGATTTGACCTTCAGGATCTCCTCCGCCTTAAGCGGCCGGTTCCTTCCGCAGCACTCGGCATAGAGGAACTGGAGCAGTTCCCGCAGCGTCTCGGTGTTGGCGGTGTAGCGCAGGAAGGTGCCCTCACGCCGCACCCCGACCAGGTCCTCGTTGCGGAGCTTGTCGAGGTGATGCGAGAGGGTGGAAGGCGGAATCCCGAGCTGGCTGCCGATGTCGCCGGCCACCATGCCGGTAGGGTGAGCCGAGAGCAGCAGGCGCATGATGCGCAAGCGGGGCTCGGCGCCCATGGCGGCGAAGCGGTCGGCGCAGCGGCTGACGTCCGGCTCGATTTCTTTCATGGTTCCACAATAACGGAATGATCGAAGTAATGCAAGAGTTTTTTCGCCGCCCCGCCAGATTCCCTCGCCAGCGGAGACGGCCGCGCCCGCAGGTCCACGGTTGACTCGATGCGCCCTGTGCGGTTAGGTGTAGTGTACACTCAGAATGGGCTTTCGCCCGGGAGGCGATGGCATGTTCACCTGGCTGGGCTTGGCCGCCCTCCTGCTCTGGCCGGCGCAAGCTGCACCGCGCCCGTCCGGAACACCGGACGAATGGGAACAGCACACGGCCGAGGCGCACCGCTTGCGCCGCGAAGGGCGCTATGCCGAGGCCCAGGCGGAATACGAGCAGGCTCTCAAGTTGCAGCGCGGCATTGCGGGTTCCAAGGACCCTGTACTTGCCGGCATTCTCCACAATCTGGCTTTGCTGGAGCACGCGCGTGGCGATTACCGGGCGGCCGGGGACCACCTCCGGGAGGCGCTGGACATACGCGCCGGTGTGCCGGGCCGCGACCATCCGGAAACCGCGGAAACGGAGCGGGCCGTGGCGGCGCTTCTGGCCAGCCAGCGCAAATGGGTCGAGGCCGAACAGACCTATCGCCGGGTGTTGGCCCTTCAGGAGAAGACCCTGGGACCTCCTTCCGGGGAGGCCGCGCTGACGTTGAAGGGTCTTGCTCTCCTCTACCGCCAGCGAGGTTGGAACGTATTTGCTGAGCCGCTCTTTCTCAAGGCGGCGGGCCTTCAGGAGAACGTTTTTGGCGCCCGTCACCCGGCCGTCGCGGCTACCCTGACCGGGCTGGGCGCCGTGCAATACGACCGGGGCAGGTACGAGGAGGCGACTGCCAGCTTCGAGCGGGCGCTTTCCATCCAGGAGGCGGCGCTGGGCGCGGAACACCCGGACGTGGCGGCGACGCGATACTCCCTGGGCGAAGTCCTCCGGATTCAGAAGCGGTATGAGGAATCGGAGGCCATGTTCCGCGCGGCTATCGCGTCATGGGAGCGAAACCTGGGACCCGACAGCGTGGTCCTGGCCCGCAGCCTGGGAAGGTACCTCGCCTTGCTGCGGGAGACGGGGCGGAGGGCCGAGGCCCGCGAGTGGCAGGATCGCGGCAGGCGGATTCTGAAAAAGGCGGCCGCGGGCGGGTCGGTGGAGCGGATGGCCCTGCCATGCTCCTGCTGCCTGGCGCGCTGAAAGGCGGCTTGACGCTATTCTTGCCTTTTTGGCATAATCACCAAGCATGGACCGGAAGACACGCACGCGGTACGAGGCCCGGGCCCGGATCATCAAGGCCATGGCCCACCCCACCCGGCTCTTCCTCGTCGATCAACTCTCCCAGCGCGAGCGCTGCGTGTGCGAACTGACCGAAATGGTGGGCGCCGACATCTCGACGGTCTCCAAGCACCTCTCCCTGCTCAAGGCGGCCGGTATCGTGACCGATGAAAAGCGGGGCACGCAGGTGTTTTACAGCCTCAGAGTGCCGTGTGTCCTGCGGTTCTTCGACTGCGTCGGCGCCGTGATGACGTCCCTCGCGGAAGAGGAGCGCGAAGCGCTGCTGGCGGGATGAGTTTTTTTCGGTCGTGATTGGCGGTTCGGTCAAATAGCGGAGAATGCCGGATGGACTGGAAGCAGGAGTGGAAAGCGCTGGCGGTCATCGCCGCCGCGTTTCCGGCGCTCTATTACCTGCCGGCCGGCAACCCGCGCTTTGACGCCGCCGTCATGGAGTCCCTCCACCTGGTGAAGTGGTACGCCCGGGAGCACGTCCTGTTGTGCCTCATTCCGGCCTTCTTCATCGCGGGAGCCATCTCGGTCTTCGTCCGGCAGGAGTCGGTGCTGAAGTACCTCGGGGCCAAGGCGAACAAGGTTCTGGCCTACGGCGTCGCCTCCGTTTCCGGGACCATCCTGGCCGTTTGCTCGTGCACGGTTCTGCCTCTGTTCGCAGGCATCTACAAGATGGGCGCGGGCCTCGGTCCGGCCAGCGCCTTCCTCTACTCCGGCCCGGCCATCAATGTCCTGGCCATCATCCTGACGGCCCGGGTGCTAGGACTTGAAATCGGCGCGGCCCGGGCGGCCGGCGCGGTGGCATTCAGCGTCGTGGTAGGCCTGATCATGCACCTGCTTTTCCGCAAAGAGGAACTGGCAAAATCGCAAGGATTCAAACTGTCCCGGGAGGGTGCGTCCCGGCCCCTGTGGCAGACCGCGACGTACTTCGGCACCATGGTCGCGATCCTGGTGTTCGCCAATTGGGGACAGCCGTCGCAGCCGGCCGGTTTCTGGCAGGCAGTGTTCGCAGTGAAGTGGCCGCTCACGGCCGCCGCCGCGATTCTGCTGGCAACTATGCTGGCCGCCTGGCTCAGGGTTCCGTGGTGGAAGGTGGCGCTCGCGGCAGCCGCCCCGCTGGTACTGGCGCTCCGTTACCCGCAGTCGCCGGTCGTGGCTTTCGCGGCCGGGGCCATCGGCCTTTCCGCCGTCCTGAGTACCGAGGAAGGCGAAGCCGGAGAGTGGTTTGCGGCAAGCTGGGGTTTCGCCAAACAGATCCTGCCCCTGCTGCTCGCGGGAGTGCTGGTGGCGGGCGCTCTGCTCGGCCGGCCGGAGCATGAGGGCCTGATACCCTCCGCATGGGTGAGCGGCGCCGTTGGGGGCAACTCGGTGGGCGCCAACCTGTTCGCCTCGGTCGCGGGCGCCTTCATGTACTTTGCCACCCTCACCGAGATCCCCATTCTCCAGGGTTTGATCGGCAGCGGCATGGGGCAGGGCCCCGCCCTCGCTTTGCTGCTGGCCGGTCCGGCTCTCTCCCTGCCCAGCATGCTGGTCCTCCGCAGCATCATGGGCACAAAAAAGACAATCGCATACGTGACTCTGGTCGTCCTCATGGCGACCGTCACGGGTATTCTCTACGGCCAACTCCTATGACGGACAACAAGCTCACGAAACGCGCAGGTGTTTTCCGAGCGGCGGGCCTGCTCATCATCGCCGCCTGGGCCGGCTGCCTCGTTCCCGGCGGCCAGTCTCATGCCGGCGCTGCGGCCGCCGCCGCGGAGTCCACCGCCGCCAGTTCGGGCCCCAAAGTCGTGGCCTACTATTTTCACGTTACGGCCCGCTGCGTCACCTGCCGGACCATCGAAAACTATGCCAAAGAGGCGGTCGAGCAGGGATTTGCCAAGGAGTTGAAAGAAGGCCGGCTGGAATGGAGGCCGGTGAACGTGCAGTTGCCGCAGAACCGGCATTACATCCGCGACTATCATCTCTACACGCGCTCGCTGGTGCTGGTGACGCTGCGCGACGGCAAGCAGGCGGAATGGCGCAACCTGGAGAGGGTCTGGGAGCTGGTGAGAAGCAAAGCCGACTTCTTCCGGTACGTGCAAACCAACGTGAAGGAATGCCTGGGAGCGCATTGATGGAGGCCCTGCTGCTGGGCTGGGGGCCGGCTCTCTGGCTCGGCATTCTGACGTCGATCAGCCCGTGCCCGCTGGCCACCAATCTGGCCGCCATGTCGTACATCGGAAAAGAGCTGGGCTCTCCCAGGCGCGCTCTGCTGACCGGCGTCAGTTACACGCTGGGTCGCACCCTGGCTTACGCCGCCCTGGCCGCCCTGCTCAGCGCCAGCGTGTTTGTCATTCCGGACGCTTCGTTCTTCCTGGAGATGTACATGAACAAGGCGCTGGGACCGCTGCTGATCCTGGCCGGCATCCTGCTTCTGGAAGTGATTCCCCTTCGCTTTTCGGCCTCCTGCGTGAGCAACAAGGCAGCCCTCTCGCTGGGAGCCTCCGGACTGCTGGGGGCGGGACTGCTGGGCATGCTCTTTGCGCTTTCCTTCTGTCCGGTTTCGGCGGCCCTCTTCTTCGGCAGCCTGCTTCCGCTGGCCTTGCGCCACGGTTCGCCGGTCGCGCTGCCCTCCCTATATGGGATCGGAACGGGATTGCCGGTGTTCGTCTTCGCGGTGCTGCTTGCCCTGGGAGCACAGTGGGCAACCAGGGCCTTCCACCGGGTGGTAGGCGTGGAGAAGTGGGCCCGCAGGGTCACCGCCGCGGTCTTCATCCTGGTGGGGACGCGCTTTTGCCTGATCTACATCTTTGAGGTGCAATTATGAAAATTCAAGTCGCCGGGCCCGGGTGCCCGAACTGCAAAACCACCGAGCAACGGGCCTTCAACGCCTGCGCGGAACTCAACGTGGACGCGGACATCTCCCACGTCACCGACTACAACGAGATGGCGAAGCTGGGGGTGCTGCGCACCCCGGCCGTGGTGATTGACGGTGAAATCGTGGTCATGGGCCGGGTGCCCAGCGTACTGGAGTTGAAGAAACTGATCGCATCGCGCCCGGCAGGCAGGGACTCGGCACTTTGAGAGGATAAACTCCTTGACGGGCCCGGGCCGGGGCGTGTTAGGATGAAATCGGTAATCGACGATAGCCTATGAAAACGCCCGTGGAAACCGATCCGTGCCGCGGCCCGGAGGCGCAGTTCGATCTGCGGCCGGTCGAGGGCAGCTCCGCCGACGAGGAGCTGGCCGTGCTCGCCAAAGCCGTGGGACATCCCGCGCGGGTCCGCATCCTGCGTCTGCTTTCCCGGAAAGATGCGCGGGTGTGCAGCCAGATCGTAGACGAATTGCCGCTCGCCCAGTCCACCGTTTCCGAGCATTTGCGGATCCTGAAGGAGGCGGGCCTCGTCCGCTGCCGGGAGGAAGGCCCGCGGGCCGCCTATTGCATCAACCCCGCGGTCCTGCGGAGGTTCAAGGCGCTGGTCGCCATTCTCTGAATAGCAATCGTCGAAATGCGATAAAGGAGTCATTCATACCGTGATCAGGAAGCTGGAAGTTTTCGATCCTCCGATGTGCTGTCCGACCGGGGTATGCGGTCCGAACGTGGATCCCGCCCTGGTGCAGTTCGCCTCGGACTTTTTGTGGATCGCCGGCCAGGGCGTGCACGTCGAGCGGTACAACCTGGCGCAGCAGCCGCAGGCCTACGCCGCCAACGACACCGTGAAGGCCGCCCTGGAGCAGTACGGAACCGGCTGCCTGCCGCTGATCCTGCTGAACGGCGCGATCGTCAGCAAGGGCCGCTATCCGGCTCGCGATGAGCTGGCCCGGCTGGCCGGTCTCGAACCGGACGGCACGAAAAGCCCCGGTGTGCTGCCGGTCGTGCGCACACGCTGCTGCGGTTGAGAGGCGGCGCAGTGAACACCGGAAGTTTTCTCGAGGGCGCCACACGGGTCCTGTTCTTCACCGGCAAAGGCGGCGTGGGTAAGACATCGCTGGCCTGCGCCACGGCGGTGAGCCTGGCCTGGCGGGGCCGGAAGGTGCTGCTGGTCAGCACGGACCCGGCCTCCAACCTGGACGAAGTATTGGGCGTGCAGCTCTCCGGCCGTCCCACCGCGGTGCCCTCGGCCGAAGGGCTCTTCGCTCTCAACATCGATCCTGAAGCGGCTGCCGCCGCCTATCGCGAGCGTGTGGTGGGACCCTACCGGGGTCTGCTTCCCGAGGCCGCGTTGATCAGCATGGAGGAACAACTCTCGGGCGCCTGCACGGTCGAGATCGCGGCCTTCGACGAGTTCACCAAGCTGCTGGGGGACCCGGAGGCCACGGCCGGGTTTGACCACATTATCTTCGATACCGCCCCCACCGGCCACACCCTGCGACTGCTGAAGCTCCCGGCCGCCTGGACCGGCTTCATCGAGACCAACACGACCGGCACTTCCTGCCTCGGACCGCTGGCCGGGCTACAGGCCCAGAAGGCGCTCTACGACGCCAGCCTGCGGACCCTCGCCGATCCGGAGGCGACCACTCTCGTCCTGGTGAGCCGTCCGGAGAAATCCGCGCTGGCCGAAGCCGAGCGCACGCGGCAGGAACTGGCCGGCATGGGGCTCGGCAACCCATACCTGCTCCTGAACGGCGTGTTCACCGCGCGGGATTCCGGCGATCCGGCCGCGGTCGCGCTGGAGGCTCTGGGCCGCCAGGCCCTGGCGGTGACGCCCGCGGGCCTCGCCGCGTTGCCGCGCATCGACGTCCCATTGCTGCCCTACCCGCCCATGGGGATTCCCAACCTGCGGTCCGTCTTCGCAGGGCAGGCCTTGCGCCAGGCGGCGCCTGAACCGGAGAGTGACGGTCCGCCCGCCTCCGGCACCCTGGCCGAACTGGTGGACGAGATCGAGAAGGCCGGGCGCGGCGGGTGATGACCATGGGCAAGGGCGGAGTCGGCAAGACCACGGTCGCTTCCGCCATTGCGGTGGAACTGGCGCATCGCGGCCACCGCGTGCATCTGAGCACCACGGATCCGGCGGCCCACCTGGTCCAGACCATGGGCGCGAGCGTGCCCGGGCTTTCCATCAGCCGCATCGATCCCGCGGTGGAAACCCGGCGGTACTCCGAGCAGGTGATGAGCAAGTCCGCGCCGCATCTGGACGAACAGGGGAAGGCGCTGTTGGAAGAGGACCTGCGTTCGCCCTGCACCGAGGAAATCGCGGTCTTCAGCGCTTTCGCCGAGACGGTGTCGCGAGGCGAAAACGAGTTCGTGGTTCTGGATACGGCGCCCACCGGGCACACGCTGTTGCTGCTGGACGCGGCCGAAGCCTACCACCGGGACGTGTCGCGCAACCAGAGCGACCTGCCGGAAGCGGTTCGCCGCCTGCTGCCGCGGCTGCGCGACGGCGCTTTCACCCGCGTTGTGCTCGTCACCCTGCCGGAAGCCACGCCGGTTCACGAAGCCGCGCGCTTGCGGGACGACTTGGTCCGCGCCGGCATCACGCCCTTTGCCTGGGTCGTCAATCAGAGCTTTTCGGGGAATGGGTTCCGCGATCCGGTCCTGTTGGAGCGGGGCCGGCGGGAGCTGCCCTTCATCGCCGAAGTGCGCGACCGCCTGGCCTCCCGCATGGTCGTGTTGCCGTGGAAGAGAGAACCGCCGGTCGGCCCGGACCGGCTGCGGGAGCTGGCCGGTTCGCAACCGGTCCTGTGAGGGATTCCTATGGCGGAAACCGTTGTCACTGCCGCGGCCTCCAGGAAGAGGCTGAATGTTTTCGAGCGATACCTGACGCTCTGGGTTGGATTATGCATGCTGGCCGGAGTGCTGGCGGGCAAGCTGGCTCCAGGCATGACGGACGCCCTGCGCGGCATGGAATTCGGGTCCGGAAGCCAGATCAATGTTCCTATCGCGGTGCTCATCTGGCTGATGATCATCCCCATGATGATGCGGGTTGACTTCACCTCCATCCGCAGCGTCGGCCGCAGGCCCAGGGGGCTGATGGTGACCCTTGTGGTGAACTGGCTGGTGAAGCCGTTCTCCATGGCCCTGATCGGCTGGGTCTTCTTCCGCACCGTCTTCGCGCCCTGGATCACGCCCGCTGAAGCGGACCAGTACATCGCCGGGGTGATCATCCTGGCCGCGGCGCCGTGCACGGCCATGGTCTTCGTCTGGAGCTACCTGACGGACGGCGATCCGGCCTACACCCTGGTGCAGGTTTCGGTCAACGACCTGATCATGCTGGTGCTGTTCGCGCCCATCGTGCGCTTCCTGGTGAGCGGCGCCTCGTCGCTTTCGGTGCCGTTCCTGGTGCTGCTGTACTCGGTGATCGCGTTCATCGTGATTCCCCTGACCGTGGGCACCCTCCTGCGCACCGTGCTGATCCGCAGGCACGGCCGGACATGGTTCGAGAACAGCTTTCTGCCGCGATTCTCGCCCGTGACCATCGCCGCCCTGCTGGCCACGCTGATCTTCATCTTCGCTTTCCAGGCGGACAACATCACCGGCAAGTTCTTCCACGTGGTGCTGATCGCGGTCCCGATCCTGATCCAGGTCTACTTCAACTCCTCGCTGGCCTACGGGCTGATGCGGCTGCTGCGGGTGGAGCACGCGGTGGCCGCCCCGGGGGCGCTGATCGGCGCGAGTAATTTCTTCGAGCTGGCGGTGGCAACCGCTATCGCCCTGTTCGGTCCCGGTTCGGGCGCCGCGCTGGCCACCGTGGTCGGGGTGCTGGTGGAGGTGCCGGTGATGCTCTCGGTCTGCGCGGCCTGCAACAGGACGCGGCACTGGTTCGCCTACGAGCGGGCATGAAGCGGCCGGCGGCTATGCCAGCAGTCCCGCTTTGACGAACATCCGGCGCACGAGTTCGATGGAGGCTTCCAGGCACTCGCGCCCGTAGGCCGCGCCGGCGTCGCGCGGGTCCTGCCCGCCCACGCCCACCGGCGCCACGGAGCGGTCCGGCGAGAGCTGCGAGAGGTCCACCAGGTGCGGCCGGAAGTGCATCATGAGCGAGGTTTCGTTGCGCGCCGCGTGGTCCACCTGGCTTTTCCACTGCGATGCAATGTCACGGGTGACGCCGAACAGCTTCAACCCGTAGCGCGCCTCCCGCTCTTCCAGGTTCTCCGCCCACGACCAGCGCGACGGCCCGTGCCCGTCCGCGAACACAGCGCGGAAGCCGGCCCGCTTCAACTGCTCCAGGATGGCATCGACGATCTGCAGATGCAGCCCCTTCGGAATCCAGTAGCAGCTTCCGTCCAGCTGGCGGGGAGGCCTGGTCGAATCGGCGTAATCCATTCCATAGAGCATGCCGCCGCCGGGGGCGGGGCGGCCGCGGTCCGGGCCCAGGTGAATGGGAGGCATGACGATGCCGCCGAAGCGGCGCGCGCACTCGATCATGAGTCCTTCGCTCTGAATGGCGTCGGATCCCAGCGGCAGGTGCTCGCCGTGCCATTCCAGCGTTCCCAGAGGAAGGTAGGCGATCGGCCGGGCCCCCAGGCGCTTGCGGAACTCATGGGGCAGCAATTCCGCGTAGAGAACCTTGACGTCCGGCTCGGCGGCGCTGGAGAGCGACACGGAAGCGCCGGAAGCGGCAGTGATGAAGGTACGCCTCGAACGGCGGTCGGCTTTCGGCATGCCGGGTATTCTAGCAGGGCCGGCAGCCCGAATGAGAAGGCTCGCGCCGGCCGGATCTGACGAGTGAGAGATTAAAAAAGAGATAGAAAGCGCAACAAAAGAAAAGACAGACGCGCATCTGTGATACATTCTGGAACCGGGTGTCACTCAATGAGACAAGGGTTCCTTCTTTTATTCACAGTCCTGTGGTTATCTGCCGGGAATGGGTATTCACAGACAATCACCGCAGCACTCACCGGCGCTGTCACTGACCCGAGCGGGGCGGTTATCCCTGAAGCCAGGGTCACGGCGACAAACACCGCAACCAACGTAGCGAACACGACGCAGTCCAACTCCGCAGGCGTCTACAATTTCCCTTTTCTGCCCATCGGGGAGTACACGGTGACGGCGGAAAACCCGGGTTTCAAGAAGGTAATTCTGGGCCCCTTCCGGCTGGAAGTGAACCAGATCGCCCGGGTGAACATCTCCATGGAGGTAGGGCAGATAACCGAATCCGTGGAAGTCAGTGCGGTGGCCCCGGTGCTTCAGACCGAGACCACGCAGACCGGCGCTGTACTGAGCGTCGGTAAGATGGACAGCCTGCCGTTGAACGGGCGCAATTTCGCGGCCCTGACCTTGCTGATTCCAGGAACCATCTCGACCAACCCTCAGAACATGAGCAACGCGGGCCGCTTTCAGAGCCAGGGAGGGCGGCCGTACGTCAATGGAAACCGCGAGCAAACCAACAACTTCCTGCTGGACGGCGTGGATATCAACGACTCCATCGACAACCGTATCGGCTACCAGCCCAGCGTGGACGCGCTGGAGGAGGTGAAGGTACTGACCGGCAACGCGCCGGCCGAGTTCGGCAACGTGGGCGGAGCCGTTGTGAACGCCCAGTTGAAGAGCGGCACCAACGCGTTTCACGGGAACCTGTTCGAGTACTTGCGAAACGACAAGCTGGACGCCAACGGTTTCTTCAGCAACCGGTCCAGCGCCAGGAAGCGGGCGCTGCGCCGCAATATCTTCGGAGGCACGCTGGGCGGTCCTATCAGGCGCGACCGGCTGTTCTTCTTCCTGGATTACGAAGGCACCAGGGAAGTGGACAGCGGCGACGGGACCGCGTCGGTTGCGCTGGCGGAATACCGCACGGGCGACCTCGCAAAGTTTCCCGTGGTGATCCGGGACCCGGAGAACAAGCAGCCGTTTGCCGGCAACCAGATTCCGCAAAGCCGCATCGTGAATCCGGTATCGCTGGCGCTGGCCCAGGACACGCGGCTCTATCCCCTGCCCAACCGGACCGGCACCGGGCGGATCGGCGTTTCCAGCAACTTTGTGGGCCGCAGCGCCAACCGGACCGACAACGACCAGGGGGACATCAAGATTGACTGGCGGGCCACGGACCAGGACTTGCTGGCCGGCCGTTTCTCTCGCAGCGCCTACCGCTCCGGCGGCAGCCAGACGGTGCTGCCCACCCAGATGTCCAGCGGCCAGGAGGGCCCGACCTATACGGCGGTAGTCAACTGGACGCGCACAGTGACGACCAGCATCGTGAACGAACTCCGTCTGGGCTTCACCCGGATCGGCGTCGACGATGTGGCGCTGGATCCCACCGGCCTGCTGGGCGCCGACGGCAACCAGAAGCTGGGCATTCCGGGAGGCCAGGCGATCTCCGGGGCCAGCAGCGTCGACATGGGAGACGGCTTGACCGCAGTCGGCAGCGCGGGTGGCTTCTCCAGTACGCGGGACAACAAGTACCAGATCTCGAACAACCTCACCTGGGCGCGCAACCGGCACCTGCTCAAGATGGGCGGGCAAATCATTCGCTTTCACCAGAACCGCTTCTACGCGGGGAACAACGGCGTGTTGGGCCTGTTCGTCTTTGACGGGCGCTATACGGGCACGCCCTACGCGGACTTCCTTTTGAATCAACTGAGCCGCAAGGGGCGTGGCGATCTGGGCGGCAAATGGGGCCATCGCCATTCCCGCGCCGGGCTGTTCTTTCAAGATGACTGGAAGGCCAGCAGCCGGCTGACGGTCAACCTGGGCCTGCGCTGGGAATTCACCCAACCCGTGTTCGAGGTGGCCGACCGGCAGGCCAACATCGACCTGGTGGCCGGGCGGCTGCTCCTGGCCGGGAAAGACGGCAACAGCCGCGCGTTGTACGAGCCGTATTACCGGCAGTTCATGCCGCGGATCGGGTTCGCCTGGACCCCGCGAAGCAAAACGGTCATTCGGGCCGGTTACGCCTTCACCAGTTTCATGGAAGGCACCGGGGCCAACCTGCGGCTTCCGCTGAATCCGCCGTTCTTCTTCGAATCGGACATCACCTACGACCTTTCCGCGCCGGGAGACATCCGCACCGGTTTCACGGATCTCCAGAGGCCCACGCTCTCGCAGCTCTCCGGCCAGCTGCGAGCCTGGGGGCAGAACCTGCGGCCGCAGTTCAACTCGCAGTGGAATCTCAGTCTTGAAAACCAGTTGAGTCCGACCATATCGGTGACCGCCGCCTACGTGGGCCAGAAAGGGACGCAGCTGGTGGTGCCGCGGGAGGGCAACCAGCCGATGGCCGACCCCGGCCCCATGAACACCTGGCGTCCTTTGCAGCAGCGCAGGCCGCTGTACGGGCCGCTGCCGGGAGTCACCAACATCGCCACCACGGACTCGGCCGCGAACATGGACTACCACGCGCTGCAGATTACCGGGCGCAAGCGCATGGCGGGCGGTCTCGAGTTCCTCACTTCCTACACGCTCAGCAAAACCTTGACGGACAACCGCGGCTTCTACGGCGGCGGCGGCTACATCGCGGGCGAGGGCGCCTACTGGCAGAATGCTTACGACCGCCGGTCGGACCGCGGCCCTGCCTTCTTCGATGCCCGGCACAACTTCAACTTCGGCGGCCGCTGGGAGCTGCCCTTCGGGCGCAACCGGGCATGGGGCAAAGACTGGAACCGGGCGGCCGATCTGATCCTGGGTGGCTGGAGCGGCAACTTCATCTTGCTGAGCCACTCCGGCTTTCCGGTTACGATCCTGGGCCGCGACCAGACCAACCAGGCGGTGAGGGGCTTTGTGCGGGCCAACCGCTACCGTGCTTTGACCTATCAGAACCAGTCGATTGACAACTGGTTCGGGACGGGCAACACGATCTGCGCGCCCGGGCTGGACGACGGCAAGTGCGCTTACGGGGATCCGGCCGTCGGGCAGTTTGGAACGGCGGCTGTGGGGACGGAGAAAGGCCCGTCGTTCACGCAGTTCGACTGTTCGGTCGGCAAGCGCTTCCCGGTTACGGAGAACAACTATCTGGATTTCCGGGTGGAATTGTTCAACGCCTTCAACCACGTGAGTTTCGGGCCTCCCGGGCGGGCGGCCAACACGCCGTCCACGTTCGGGCAGATCACGAGCCAGACCACGCGGCCGCGGAACATTCAGTTCGCGCTGAAGTACTACTTCTGAAGCGCGGGGACGACCCAGGTGACGCCGGAAGTGCGGCAGCCGGGACGCCGCGAACGTGCGCCGCCGGTTCTACCTGCGCGGCGGCCGCAGCACTGCCGTGAGGAATGCCCCGGCGGCGGCCAGGACGGCCAGTTTCCAGTAGACCTCGCTGTAGCCCGAGGCGAGGTCGCCGGCCAGCCGGGCACGGTCCATGATGCCCGCGAAGTACCCGGGCACCAGGAAACCGCACACGCCCCAGGCCGAAAACAGCAGGCCGTAATTGGCGCCCACGTATTTCGGCCCGTAGTAATCGGCCGTGAAGGACGGCATGAGCGCCAGGTATCCGCCATAGGCAAACGCCGCCAGGCACAGCCCGGCCAGCAGCATCCAGAAACTCGAGGCGGTCCGCAGGAAGCCCACGCAGGCCAGCAGCGAAACCGCGAACATAGCCAGGATGGTGGCCTTGCGGCCCAGCCGGTCCGACACGCTGCCCCAGCCCAGCCGGCCCAGGCCGTTGAAAATACTCATCACGCCGAGCGCCGCCCCGGCCGACATCACGGCGCTGGTGCGCGCCATTTCCTGCAACTGCGGCGTGGCCTCGCCGATGGCCGTCAGCCCTACCGAGGTGCCCAGGAAGTAAATCAGCCACAGCGCGTAGAACTGCCAGGTGCCCAGCATCCCCCGGGAGGAGAGGTCGCCCCGCGCCATACGCCCCGGAGGCGGAACCCAGCCGGCCGGTTTCCACCCGGGCGGCGGCACCCGGTAGAACTGCGCCGCGCCGATCACCCCCACGAAGAAGATCGCCGCCAGGATCAGGAAGGTACGCGGGATAGTCACCGCGAACCGGGACGGATCGTCGCCGATCAGCGCCTCCAGCAGCGGCCCGAAAACCAGCGGACCGGCGCCGAAGCCCATCACCGCCAGGCCCACGATCATGCCGCGCTTGTCCGGAAACCACTTGATGCAGGTGGCAATCGGGGTGACGTAAGCGAAGCCCACCCCCACCCCGGCCACAATACCGTAGGCCAGAACCAGCCCGTTCACCGTTCCGCCGATCCAGGCGGCCAGCAGGCATCCGAGGGCCAGGAGGAACCCCCCGGCGCTGGCCACCACCCGCGGCCCCTTGCGGTCCTGCCAGAACCCGGCCAGGATCATCCCGGCGGCAAAAGCCAGCAGGGAGTAGCGGTAAGGCGCGATGGTTTCAGCCTTGGACCAGCCGTGCAATTGGGCCAGCGGCCCCCGGAAGATGGACCAGGAATACAGAACGCCCAGCAGAACCTGCATCACCACCGCGGCGGCGGCGTAGCGGACGCGGTTGGAAGAGACGGCAACGGCGGCCGGAGTCATCGGAGTATTGTAAACGAGGCGGCCCGGAAACGCCGGAGGCGGGTGTAAGCTTTCTCACTTTTTCTCCGTGGCGGGAACTTTTGGGGGAATCCGGCCGTTGTTCGGGAAGGCTGTTAATAACCAGCCCAAGGAGCCGTCTTCATGAGCGGAGAACAAGGAGGCAGCCAACCGGTGGCAGCAGCGCCTGCAAGCACGATCGAGACGCCGGCCGACCTGGAATCGGTCTTCCGTCAGCATTCCGGCCAGGTGTTCCGGACCGCCTGCCGGATTACCGGCAACGCGGCCGACGCCGAAGACGTCTTGCAGACCGTCTTCCTGCGCCTGGCGGGCCGGGGCGCGGCTGCCCCAAGCATCGGGACCATGGGCAGCTACCTGCACCGGGCGGCGGTCAACGCCGCGCTGGACCTGATGCGGTCGCGGCAGGCGGAGCGCCTGATGCCCCTCGAAGAGGTGGAGCCCGTGCTGCGGCAGGATGCCTCCCTGGCTCCCGACCGGGAACATGCCTCGGCGGAGATCCGTGCCTGGCTGCGCCGCACGGTGGCCAGGCTGAGCCCCCGGGCCGCGGAAATTTTCGCCCTGCGTTTCTTCGAAGGCCTGAGCAACGCGGAGATTGCCGAGGCGCTCGGGACCTCGCAGGGAACCATCGGGGTAACGGTACATAGAACGCGCGAGCGGATCGAGAGAGAGTTTCGCGCCTACATGGGAGAAAGACCGTGAGTGAAGACAGGCTGGAAAACAGGCTTGAGGAAGCCCTCCGGGAGATCCGGAGCGAAGCGGTGGATCCGGCGGCAGCGGATGCAGCCACCGGGCGGGTGTGGGAGAAACTGCGGCATGCCGCGCCCATTCGCGGATGCGCGGACTTCCAGGCGTTGATCCCGGCCTACCGGGCGGGCAGTCTGCCCGAAGCGCGGGCCCTGTTGTTTCAGGACCACATGCACGAGTGCGTCGCCTGCCGAAAGGCGTTCCAGGCGGCTTCCGCGAAGACCGTTGAAATGCCGCGCAGAGCGTCCGGATGGATGCGGCGGCCGGCCCTGCGATGGGCCATGGCGGCCGCGCTGTCGATCGGCGTGGGAATGACGGCCTGGACGGTCTGGAACCGGACGGGCGGCTCCGGCGCGATCGTGGTGGAAGCGGCTGACGGCCGGTTGCTGCGGGTGTCCGGCCAGGGCAGCGAGGTTCTGACGGCGGGTGTGGAAGTGCCGGCCGGGGTCGAGATCCGGACGGCGAAAGACTCCAGCGCCATGCTGCGTCTCGCGGACGGCTCTCGCGTCGAGATGCGGGAACGTTCGGCTGTGCGCGTTGCCGGCACACGCCGGGATATGACCATCCGGCTGGCCGGGGGAAGCGTCATCGTACAGGCCGCCAAGCGGCGCTCGGGTCATCTTTATGTGGCCGCGCGCGATTGCACGGTGGCGGTGACCGGAACGGTCTTCAGTGTCAACAGCGGGCTCAAGGGCTCGCGGGTATCGGTGGTGGAAGGCGAAGTCCGGGTGCGGCAGGCCGCCGGGGAGCAGGTGCTGCGGGCCGGCGACCAGGTAACCACCAACCCGGCCATCGCACCGGTGGAGGTGCGGGAAGAGATCGCGTGGAGCCGCAACGCCGAGCAGCACGTGGCTCTGTTGCGCGAACTCAAGGCCCTGGAGAAGAACCTGGCCGAAGTCAAGCTGCCCGGAGTGCGCTACAGCAGCCGGCTGATCGATCTTCTGCCGGCCGGAACCGCCGTCTACGGCAGCATCCCCAATCTGGGCGAGGCGCTGGGCCAGGCCCAGGAGATCATCCGCGACCGCGTGGCCTCCAGCCCGGCCCTGCGCGAGTGGTGGCAGCAGGGCAAAGGCAGGCAGGAGTTCGAGCGGGTATCCGAGAAACTGCGCGCCCTCAGCGACTACCTGGGCGATGAGGTCGTCATGGCGGCTGTGGCGGGTCCCACCGGCAAGCTGGGAGCCACGGTGTTTCTGGCCGAGGTGAAGCGTCCGGGAATCGAGGAATTCCTGCACAAGGAAATGGGAGTGCCCTCCGGAGCGAACATTCAGGTGAAGGGCGATCTCGTGATCTTCGCCACCGACCGGGCCGTGATGGAACAGGTGGCGGGCGGAGCCGGAGGTTTCGCCGGCACGCCGTTCCACACCCGCATCGCCGAGGCCTACCGCGACGGCACCGGCCTGCTCTTCAGCGCCGACCTGGAGAGGATCCAGGGAGCGCCGGCGGCCGCGGGCCAGAAGCACGGCCTGCCGTTCGCGGACCTGACCTACGTGACGCTGGAGCAGCAGGAGAAGGGCGGGCAGCCGGACACCCGCGTCGAGGTTGCGTTCAAGGATGCGGGCAAGGGTCCGGCCTCCTGGCTGGCGGCGCCGGCCGCCATCCGGGCGCTGGACTTCTTCTCGCCCGACGCCAGCGTGGTGGCGGCGGGAGCGGTGAAGAGCCCCGCGGCCATCCTGGATGAGCTGTTCAGCCGGCTGCAAGTCTCGGATGCGAATTTCAAGAAGGAACTGGACGAGGCGGAAGCCAAGCTCGGCTTCAAAGTGCGGGACGACCTGGCGGCATCGCTGGGCGGCGAATTCGCCTTCGGAGTGGACGGGCCGGCCCTGCCTACGCCCTCCTGGAAGCTGGCCGTGGAAGTCTACAATCCCTCGCGGCTGGCCTGGACGATGGGCAAGATGGTCCAGGCGGCGAGCGAGGAAGCAACCCGCCAGGGACGCCAGGGAGTCAGCCTGACCGAGGAAGCGGCGGGCGGCCGGACGTGGTACCGGATGACGCTGCCGAAAGGCAAGCTGGGGCTGGAAGCGAACTTCGTTTTCGTGGACGGCTACCTGCTGGCGGCGGCCAATCGCAGCCTCATCGAGCGCGCCATTCAGAACCGCTCGGCCGGCAACACCCTGCCGCAGTCGGCCGCTTTCATGGCCCTGCTGCCGCAGGACCGGCATGCCAATTTCTCGGGAATGTTCTATCAGAACGTCGGGTCGCTGGCCGGCTCGCTGGCGGGAATCGTGGCGCCCAGGAACGCCGAAGCGCAGAAGCTGGCCGAGGACGTCAAGCCGAACCTGGTGGGCGTCTACGGCGAGCGGGACCGCATCGTGCTGGCCGCCCGGGGCAACCTCCTCAGCCTGGGCATGGGCCGTTTGGGCCTGGCGGACCTGATGGGACTGCGTCCCCAGGGAACAAGACGGGAGAAACCTGCGTATCGTGAGAGGTGATGCAACCGGTCATCGAGCTTGACGGACTGGTGGTCCGGTTCGGAGAGCGGCCGATCCTCAAGGAATTGAGCGGCTCGTTCTCCGGCCGGGCCATCGGTCTTTTGGGGCCCAACGGGGCGGGCAAATCCACCCTGATCAACACCCTGCTGGGCTTCCACAAGCCGGCCGCGGGGACCGCGCGCATCCTGGGCCGCGACATCCGGTCGGAAGCCCGCGCGGTTCGCGCACTGACCGGCTACATGCCGGAGAACGACGCCTTCATCGCCAATATGAGCGGCGTCCGTTTCGTGCGCCTGATGGCTGAGCTTTCCGGGCTCCCCCGCGAGCAGGCCATGGAGCGGGCGCACGAGGCCTTCTTCTATGTGGGCCTGGGCGAGGCGCGCTACCGCAACATCGGGACCTACTCGCTGGGCATGAAGCAGATGGCCAAGCTGGCGCAGGCGGTGGTGCACGGGCCCAGGCTCCTGTTCCTGGACGAGCCTACGAATGGCCTGGACCCGCCGGCCCGCCGCCGCATGATCCAGCTCATCCAGGAAATCGCCGGCCGCGGCGACGTACACCTGGTGATCTCCTCCCATCTTCTGCGCGACGTGGAGGAGTGCTGCGACCAGGTGCTGATCCTGAGAGACGGCCGCATCGCGGCCTTCTGCAATTTGGAAGAAGAACGGCGGGCTAACCGGCGCTTTCTGGAACTGGAGACCCGCGGGTCGAGCGAAGACTTCATCCGGGATGTCGAGCGGATGGGCTGCGAGACCGCCGTTTCCAGCACCGGCCGCCTCAAGCTGGTGCTGCCCGACGGGCTCCAGATCCGCAGCCTGTACGAGCTGGCTTGCGCGCGCCAGGTGCAGATCCGGCGCCTGCACCACAAGCGGGATTCTCTGGAGGACATTTTCCTGAAGGCGATGGAGAACGGACATGGCCGTCTATAGGAAGACCTATCAGCCGTACGAGGGGGTTGTGACGCCGGCATGGTCGCGCTTCCTGATCATTCCGCGCTATGCCTTCGAGGAGATGCGGAAATCCCGCTTCCTGTCCCTGTTCGCCCTGGGCAGCCTGGTGTTCCCGCTGATCAACGCCTTCATCATCTACATGTCGCATAACCTCGGAGCGCTGCAGGCGGTGGGGCTGGAGGTGCCCCGCTTCCTCTCCGCCCAGGTCCTGTTCCTGACGCTGCTTGGTTTCCAGAACATGCTGGCCCTGTTCCTGGCCTTTTTCGCGGGGCCGGGCCTGGTCTCGCCGGACCTGGCCAACAACGCCCTGCCGCTGTACCTCTCACGCCCGTTCTCCCGGGCGGAGTACTGCCTGGGCAAGGGCTCGGTGCTGCTGATCCTGATGTCGCTGATGACCTGGGTGCCGGGCCTGCTGCTGTTCGGCTTCGAGAGCTACTACGAAGGATTCGGCTGGATGAGGGAGAACCTGCGGCTGGCCTCGGGCATATTCTTCGGGTCGTGGATCTGGATCCTGTTCCTGACGCTGCTCTCGCTCGCGATTTCGGCCTGGGTGAAGTGGAAGCCGGTGGCCGCCGCCCTGCTGTTCGGCACGGTATTCGTCTCGGGCGGCATCGCCGCCATGATCAACGCCACCCTGAGTACGCAGTGGGGCCACATCATCAATATCACCCACCTGGTGGGCAGTGTATGGATGGGGCTGCTGGGCGAGCCCGTGCGGCGCGGGGCGGGGGCCGTGTTCTTCCGCGTGGCGAGGGGCGAGGAAATCCCGCTGTGGTGCTGCTGGGCATCGCTGCTCTCCATCTGCGGGTTCTGCCTGTACCTGCTGGCGAAAAAGGTGAAGGGCGTGGAGGTGGCGCGATGACGGACCGCATCGTGTTTGAAGACGTTTCGCGCTTCTACGGCGAGATCCTGGGCGTCAATCACGTGAACCTCTCGATCCCTCCCGGGGTGACCAGCCTGGTGGGGCCCAACGGTTCGGGCAAGACCACGCTCATGAACCTGATGACCGGGCTGATCCAGCCCACCCAGGGCGCCATACGCGTGCTGGGCATCCCGCCCACGCACCCCGATCAGCTGTTCCTGAGGACCGGCTACTGCACGCAGTTCGACGCTTTTCCCAAGGGGTTCACGGGCTACGAATTCGTTTATTCCTACCTGCGGGTGCACGGAAAGAGCCACAAGGAGGCGGACCGGCTGGCGTTGGAGGCTCTGGAGCGGGTGAACATGACCGAGGCCGCCGGCCGCAACGTGGCGGCTTACAGTAAGGGCATGCGCCAGCGCATCAAGCTGGCCCAGGCGATTGCGCACAACCCCCGGGTCCTGGTGCTGGACGAGCCGCTCAATGGCCTGGACCCGATGGCCCGGGCGGAAACCATCGCCCTGTTCCGCGAGTGGGCCGCGGAAGGCCGGCACGTGATCGTTTCCAGCCACATCCTGCACGAAGTGGACCGCATCTCCGACCAGGTGATCCTGATGAGCCACGGCTACGTGGTGGCCGAGGGCGAGATCCAGGGCGTGCGCAGCGAGGTGAAGGAGCATCCCATGCAGGTCCTGGTGCGCTGCGACCGGCCCGGGGCGCTGGCGGCGCGCCTGTTCGAACAGGACCACGTGGTGGAGGCCAGCATCCTGGAGGACGGCAGGAGCCTTTCGATCCGCTCGCGGGACGCCGACAGCCTCTACCTGCTGCTGAACCGCGTGGTGCTGGAGGCCGGGCTGGAAGTGGAATCGGTGGCGCCTGGAGACGAGGACGTCAACTCCGTGTATCAATACCTGATCGGGCACGAGGGAGGGACGGCATGAGTATAACGGAGATCCGGATGCTGCCCTGGAACCTCTGGTGGCGCCAGGTGCAGGGTATTTTGCGGCTGGAGTTGAAACGCAACCTGTTCGCGCGCCGCGCGCTGTGGGTCTACCTGCTGGCGCTGGCGCCGGTGTTCTTCGCCCTGATGCGGTCGGCCCTGGTGCGCCCCGGCCGCTGGACGGTGCAGACCGACTTCAACATCTTCGCCGGCATGTTCCAGATCTACTACCTGCGCCTGGGGATCTTCTTCGGCTGCGTGGGAGTGTTCTCGCAGTTGATCCGCGGCGAGTTTCTGGCCCGCACGCTGCATTACTATCTGCTGGCGCCGGTGCGGCGGGAAGTGCTGCTGGTGGCGAAGTACGTGACCGGCGTGGTGGTCTGCGCGGGGCTGTTCTCGGCCAGCGTGGTGCTGGCTTTCGCCGGCCTGGGCATGCACCTGGGCGCGGCCTGGAACGATTTTCTCCTGCGCGGGCCGGGCACGGCGCAGATGGGGTCCTACCTGCTGGTCACCCTGCTGGCCTGCCTGGGCTACGGCGCGGTCTTCCTGGCGGCGGGCCTGCTGGTGCGCAACCCCATGATTCCGGCCGCGGTCCTGATGGTATGGGAATCGGGCAACGCGCTGCTGCCCGGCATGCTGAAGAAGCTGAGCGTGATCTTCTACCTGAAATCCCTCTGCCCGGTGGACGTTCCCGAGAAGGGGCCCATGGCCCTGATCGCCGTGGCGGCCGACCCCATCCCGCCCTACGTCGCGGTTCCCGGCCTGGTGCTGCTCTCGGCCCTGCTGGTGGCTATCGCGGCCCGGAAGGCGCGGGGGTTGGAAGTGAACTACGTGGAGTAGGGGGGCGTCAGCGCGCGGCGGGAGGCCGGAAGAGCCGCCCCGGGTTGTCCTGAATGATGACGCCCTCCCGGTGGCCGCCCAGGTCGCGGACCAGCTGGGTCACAGCCCCGTCGTGCAGCACGTTGTCCTTGACGACCGAGTTCTCCATGCCCTGCAATACCAGCGCGTAGGAGGGGCTCCAGTCGCCGCGCCCGCCGTCGTCGCGTCCCACCACGAATGAGTTCCCCGTGCAGGTCACCCCGGCCGCGCCTTCGATGCGCAGGTGGGTGCTCTCCCCGGTTTCCGGCTTCGACCACTTGCCGCTGCGGTAGATCACGTTGCCCGTCAGGGTGATGTGCCGGGACTGGCGGTTGCCGTCGTTCAGGATGGCGATGCCGCTGCCGCCGCAGCGGTCGATGTAGTTGCCGGTCAGGTTGATGTGATTGCCCTCGGCCAGCAACACGCCCGCTTCCCGGTTCCATTCGATGCGGTTGCCGGTGAAAGTCAACGAGGCCGCTGTCCCGCGCCCGCCGAAGCCCGCGCCCTGGTTGCCCGAGAACCAGTTGTCGGCGATGAAGCCGTCCCAGCCCAGGCAGCGTATGCCGTCGCCCTTGCTGAAAGCCAGCATGGAGTGGCGGATGGAGAAGCACCAGACGCGCGTGAGGTTCACGGCGTCGCCGCTGAACCGCGCCACCTTGCAGCGCTCGATGCGGAAGGTGTCTTCCTCCTTGCCGTAATCGGGCTTGTCGAGGAAGATGCCGTGAATACCGCTGCCCAGGTTGCCGCCTTCAAGCGACAGCCCGTCGATGGTGGCCCCGATGGCCCCGGTGATGTTGACCAGGGCGCGGGCGCTGGGGGCGATCAGCTTGAGGACCGAGCCGCCCGGATGCCGGTAGTCCCAGTTGGGGACGCCGAGCAAGGCGGTGTTTCTCCGCATGCGCAGTTCCGAGCAGGCATACTCTCCGGGAGGAACGAACACCGCCCCGCCCTGGCGCTCGCCTGCCAGGTCAAGAGCCCGCTGCAAGGCTTTGGTGTCATCGGCGCGGCCATCGCCGCGCGCGCCAAGCTCGCGCACATTCAGGAACGTGCCGGCCGCCCCCGGCGCCTCCGCGGCCCCGGCCAGCCCCGCGCAGCCGGCAACAGGCACGCCCATGGCCGCGTGACGGGCAAAGGAGCGGCGGGTGGAGGGAACCGGATCAGGGAGATTCACGATTTCAGTATCCGGAAGCACGAAAGCGGGTGCAAGGAGACCGGGTCAGCTGCGCTCAGCCACCATCCCCGCCCACCGCCCGAACACCATTTCCGACAGCTCCGCCAGCCGGGCGGAGTTTTCCAGAGGGTCGATGGGCGCGGGAAGCGTGGAGACGTCGCCGGCGTTCAGTTCTTCCCGGCACCAGTCCTCGATCATGGCGGGCGTCACCTCCAGGTGGAACTGAAGTCCGTAGACGCCCCGTCCGGCCCGGAAGGCCTGGTGGCGGCAGGCGGCGGAGCGGGCCAGCCATTCGGCCCCGGGCGGCAGGTCGAAGGTTTCGCCGTGCCAGTGGAACAGCGTCTCCGGTCCGGCCAGGCCCTGGAAGAGCGGGTCGAGGGCGGCCGCCTCGGTCCATTCCACCGGGAACCAGCCGATCTCCGGGACCGGATTGCGGTACACCCTGGCGCCCAGCGCTTTGGCGATCATCTGCGCGCCCAGGCAGATGCCCAGCACCGGCTTGCCCAGCGCCACCGCCTCCCGGATCAGGTCCAGTTCCCGGCGGATGAAGGGCAGGTCGTCGTTGGCCGACATCGGGCCGCCCATGCTGATCAAGGCGGGGAAGTCCGGAACCGGCGCGGCGGGGTCCTGGAAGAGATCCAGGTATTGGTACCGGATGCCGGCGGCTTCCAGGGCCGGCGCGATCAGACCCAGATCCTCGAACGGTACGTGGCGGATCACCAGCAGCGGGGCCGCGCTACTGCCCATCCGGCTTCTTCGCTCCGTTCGCCTCGGCCTCCGGCTGGCTCTTGGCCACCTGGAAGTGGCTCAGGCTCTCCACATACCGGGTGACGCCGCGGTACAGCGCTTCGGCCACCCGCTGGCGGTGATCGCCGCGTTTCAGCAGCGCCTCCTCCCGCGGGTTGCTCAGGAAGCCGACTTCGACCAGCACCGAGGGCATGACCGCGCCGATCAGCACTACGAAGGGCGCGTTCCGCACCCCCCGGTTCTGCACGTTGCGGTTGGCGCGGGCCGAGGCGCTGTACACGGCCGACTGCACGTGCCTGGCGAACTCGCGCGACTCCTGCGCCTTGTCGTGCAGCGTGATCTTCTGGATCAGGTCGCGCAGTTCGTGGATGGACTGCTGCGACGTCGCGTTCTCCCGCGCCGCCACGTCCAGGGCTTCCTTGGACTCGGTGAAGTTCAGGTAGTAGGTCTCGACGCCGGCCACCGAGCGCGCCCGTGACGAATTGGCATGCAGGGAAAGGAACAGGTCGGCCTTGCGCTCGTTCGCCAGGGCGGTGCGCTCGTGCAGGGGAATGAAGGTGTCGTCGGTCCGGGTGTAGATCACTTCGGCGCCCAGGCGCTTCTCGATCAATTCGCCCAGGCGTTTGCCGATGTCCAGCACCAGGTCCTTTTCCAGCAGGCCGGTGGCGCCCTCGGTGCCCTGGTCATGGCCGCCATGGCCCGGATCGATCACCACCCGGTTGATCTTGAGGCCCAGGGTACGGATCAGCGAACGGCCGCCCGCGCTGCCCGGCGCCGCCGGTTTGGCCGGGGCCGGCCGGCCTGAGGCGGCGGACTCGGGCTGGGAAGGCCGCGCCGCCTTGCGCGCGGGCCGCGGGGTGTAGGCCGGCACTTCCTTGGGAACCGAGGAAAGCAGAACCAGGGGCGGCTCGGGCGCGCGGGCTCCCAGCCGCGGCGCCGAAGGCATCTCCGGCGTTCCCATGGGCTCAGGCGAGGGCGGCACGAAGACTTTGGGGGTCCGGACCGGGGAAGGCGGCGGCTGCACCACCGGCTCGCGGGCGGGCGGCACCCGCAGAGCCCGCACCGGGGGAGACTCGGGGGACCGTGCGCCGCGAATCTCCACGATCAGCCGGCTGGGGTTCGCCAGCCGCGAAGCGCTGATGCTGACCCCCTGCGCCACTTCCAGCACCACCCGGGTGATGCCGGGCTGGTTTTCCGCCACCCGCACCCGGGCCAGGTACTTGTCGTTGACCAGGCGGGTCAGCACACGGCCCCTGCGGACCGGGGCGGCCACCCCGGGCAGATCAAAGAAGATGCGTTCCGGGTTGGAGAGGCGTTC
Source organism: Bryobacterales bacterium (assembly GCA_020852755.1). Taxonomy (GTDB): domain Bacteria; phylum Acidobacteriota; class Terriglobia; order Bryobacterales; family Bryobacteraceae; genus JADZAF01. Next base: position 10,187 of record JADZAF010000054.1, on the reverse strand, counting down.
CCAGCGATACTCGAAGTCGCCGGTCAGCTCGACGGCCACCCGGGTGACGTCGGGCAGCGACCAGAAGCGCACGGCGGTGACTCGCGGCGCGGGCGCTGCCCACGACAGCGCGAGTGCCGCGGGCAGGGCGAGAACCAGCCTCGGAAGCCAGCGTCCGGTCATCGATCACCTGGTCCGATAGACGATGCGTCCGTTCGCATCCACCGTCTGCTCAATGGGCCTGTATTGCTCCGGCTCTTTCTTGGAGTGCGGCGAGCGGGCCGCTTTGACCGCCGCCGCGCGCTTGGTTTCACCCAGTTTCCTGCCGACCCGGTAGACGTAGTTCCGTGTCTCGGGATAGGGCGGGATCCGGTTTTGATGGTTCGCGACCGCGCCTTCGCCGGCGTTATACGCCGCCAGGGCCAGCACGCGGTTGTTGCCATAGAGGTCCAGCAGGTGTTTCAGGTACCGCACGCCGCCCGAGAGGTTCTGCATGGGGTCGAAGGAGTTGCCCACGCCGAAGCGGCGCGCCGTGGCCGGGATCAGCTGCATGAGCCCTTCGGCGCCCTTGGGCGAGACCGCGTAGCGGTCGTAGTTGCTCTCGACGGCGATGACGGAATGTACCAGGAGGGGATCCACGCCGTGCTGCCGGGCGGTCTCCACCACCAGGGGCGGGATCTCGTCGGGTATGGCGGGGGGAGGTTCGGCGGGGGCCAGCAGAACCTCCGGAACCGGCGTTCTTTCCGGAACCATGCGGGCGGGAGCGGCAGGGGCGCGCACCAGGCGGCCGGTGCGCGGGTCGGCCCGCACCAGGGTGACGCGCCGGGCCGGCGCCCCGGTGTTGGCCGCCTGAAGCAATGCCCCGGCGGCCAGCAGCAGTGCCGGCGCTGAGAAACAGAAACGCATCTCCCTGTTTTATCGGCGCAAATCGCCTTCCCTGTATTATAACTGCTATTTGACTGATCGGAAGGGGGCTTAGCCATGAACCAGCTGCCGCGCTGCACGCTCCAGGATTTCCGGACGCGATTCGCCGGCCGCCATCTGCTTCACCGGGTGATCGACCACTGGGCCGCGGTGAAGCCGGACCGGCCCGCCTTCATCGATGCCGGCCGTGATTGCATTCTCGACTGGGCCGCCCTGCGGCGGAGCACCGCCGGGATGGCGGCCGCGCTGTTCAGGCTGGGCTTCCGCAAGGGCGATTACCTGGCGGCCGCCTGGCCCTTCCTCACCGAGCAGGTGCTGCTGGAATACGCCTGCTTCCGGCTGGGCGTGATCCACGCTCCCCTGGATCCCCGGCTCAAGCCCGCCGGGGTGATCCGCTGCCTGGAAGCCATCCGGCCGCGCGGCTTGGCCTGCCTGGACCCGGACCTGGCCGCGCACGTCCGCGAAGCCTGTCCCTGGGTCCAACACCTGCTGCACGTTTCCGAAGTGCGGCAGATGGCCGGGGAAGCTCCGCTGGACGGCGGGGACGGCGTCGGGGAAAACGATCCCGCGCTGGTCATCTTCACCACCGGGTCCACCGGGGCCCCCAAGCCCGCGCTGCTTTCACACGCCAACATCACCTGCCAGAACATGTGCCTGGGAGCCGCTTTCGCCTTCGGCGAGCGCACCCGCCTGCTGGTCAATCTTCCGCCCTCTCACGTCGGGGGCCAGACCGAGCTGCTGATGACCACCCTGTTCTGGGGCGGAACGCCGGTCGTGCTGGAGGCCTTTGACGCGGCCCGCTCGCTGGAGGCGGTCGAACGGTACGGGGTGAACGTGCTGGGCCAGATCCCCACCATGTTCCAGATGGAGTGGCGCCTGTCCGGCTACGGAGACTACAACCTGGAAAGCCTTGAGGGGGCGTTCTACGGCGGGCAGCAGGTGGCCCGCCCGTTTCTGGAGCGGCTGGCCGGCATGGCGCCGCGCATCGGAACCGGACTCGGATTGACCGAATCGGCGGGCTTCTGCACCTACACGCCTCCGGACGCGAGCGTCGACGACCTGGAGGCGGGCATCGGGTTCGACATGCCCGTCTACCCCATGACGATCCGCGAACCCATGCGGGACGACGGCGCTGCTGGCGCGGAACTGGCCGACGGGGAGACCGGCCACATCTGTTTCCGCGGCCCGCAGACCTTCCTCGGCTATGCCGGCAACCCGGAAGCTACCTCCCGGACCATCTCGACCGACGGATATCTCTATACCGGTGACCTGGGATTCAAGGACGTCCGCGGCCTGCATTTCTCCGGGCGCGCCAAGTGGGTGATCAAAACGGCCGGCTACCAGGTCTTCCCGGGCGAGGTGGAGAGCCATTTCTGCGCGCTGGACAAGGTGGCCGCCGCGGGCGTGGTGGGCGTTCCGCACGAACTGTTCTCCGAGGCCGTCGTGGCCTTCGTGGAACCGCGGCCGGGCGTCGAGCTGACCGTGGCGGAACTGAAACAGCATGCCCGCGCCATGGCCGGCTACCTGCGCCCGCTCCGTTACGTGATCCTGGAACCGGGGCAGATGCCGCTGAACCGGCTCGGAAAGACCGATTACGTCCGCCTCTCCGCGCTCGCGAACAAGTCTCGGTGACAGGCTCCAAAACCCCTAAACCAGCCCGCACAATGAGTTACGGGAGTTCGTGGGGTTGAGCAGCCGGTCAGGGAAACTCGTCAGAAGAACTCTTCCCCGGGCTTGCGGTACGGATAGGCGGCGTCCTCGTCCAGTTCCACGCCCAGGCCCGGGGCGTCAGGCACCGCGATCTTCCCGTTCCGGATCATCGGCCCCTGGCTATTCTTCACCAGCCGGTCGAAAAACGGCACGCTCGCGGCGTGCCATTCCAGCGCGATGACGTTGGGCGTTGCGGCGCACAGATGCACGCCCGCCAGGGTGCCGATCGGCCCGCTGATGTTGTGCCAGGTGAGATTCACGTAATGCATGTCGGCCAGGTCGGCCAGCTTGCGTCCTTCCCACAGCCCCATCTTTTGCACGTCCGGAGCCAGCACCCGCAGGCCCGCTTCCAGGATCAGCCGCTCGAAGTCGATGCGGTAGTAATGGTTCTCTCCAGTGGCTACCGGGGTCCGCATGTTGCGCTGCACCACGCCGATGGCCCGGATGTTCTCGGGCGGCACGGGGTCTTCGAACCACATCAGCTTGTAGCGGTCGATGGCGCGGCCCATGTCGATGGCCGCCTGCACGCTGTAGTTCCAGTGGCAGTCGATGGCCAGCCCGATCTCCCCGCCCACCGCTTCGCGCGTGGCGGCGACCAGCGAGGCCATGTGCTCGATCTCCGCATGGCTCAGGTGGCGGTTGTACTCGTCGGTCTCGAAGGGCGTGGGCACGTCCACGTCGAACTTCAGGATGCGGAACCCGCGTCCCACCATCTCCCGAGCCCGCCGGCCGTAGGCCTCCGGGCTCAAGTGATCGCCGCCCGAAGCGTCCCAGCCATGGTGCTTGAGGCTTACCGTGGCCTCGCGTTGCGGCTCGTCCTCCCGCCGCATCCACCGCGGTGTGCGCGGCACCAGCAGCGGCCCGATACTTTCCAGCGCATCGCCCGCGTGGCAGTCGGCGTAAATGGGGACCGCCTCCCGGTACTTGCCTCCCAACAACTGCCAGACGGGCAGCCCGAAGCGCTTGCCGGTCACGTCCAGCAGGGCGCACTCGATGCCGGCGATGGCATGCAGCGTCAATCCGGGGGAAGCGTGCACGGAAGTGCCGCGCATCCGCCGCAGGTTCCGGTCGATGTTGGTGGGATCCTCCCCCTCCAGGATGCCGCCGAATTCGCGGATCACCGCCGGCAGGCCCGGACCCACGAACGCTTCTCCATAGCCCGCCAGGCCCGCGTCGGTCTCCACCTTCACCAGCGTCCAGTCGAAATTCGACTCCAGCACCGCGCTGCTCAGGCGTGTGATCTTCATCGCTATCCGCCTCCTTCGAAAATCATGCCTGCCCCGCGTTCCGGCCGGACAACTTGCGCCGCTCCGTCACGGATGAGGGACGTCCTTGAACTGCCCCTGCTGCACCTGCATGACGTGGAAGCCGCGATTGCTGCCGGAAAGCCCCGTTTCCGCGCGGTAGGTGAACTCCTCGGTGCCCTGCTCCTCCCGCCTCATCCTCGGAAGGCCGCGGACAACCTCGTTGAGCACCTCACGGGCGTCGGCGACGCGGTGCAGAGACAGCGTCTTCTTCATCCAGTAATCCAACCAGTGTACTTTCTTGCGGCGCCACTCGAAACGGGAGGAAGTCTGCTCCACCAGCCACTCCGCCATCAGGCGCGCGTCCCGGCCGAACAACTCGTAGGGGCTCACGCCTGGTTGAAACTGGGTGGCCTCGAGCTGGTGCATCAGGTGAACACCTTCCACGTCGCCGCCGCCCGCCGTCAGCAGGTCCGGCTCCACGGACGCCTCGCTTAACAGGAACAGGCGGGGCGCCTGGCCGGGGAACTTGCGCGCCTGCCTGACCGCGATCAGGCCGTTGCTCCAATACCCCGCGAAGAACAGGCAATCCACGTTCAACGCGCCCACAATCTCCCTGGGCGGCTCGGTCAGGGTCCACAACAGAACCTTCGCCTGGCTGCGATGGATCACCTGTTTGAATTCGTCCGCCAGGAACTTCGAATAGACAGGATTGAAAGGGTCCTGGATGATCCAGAAGGTCTTCGCTCCCCTGCCCAGGGCGAAGGCGGCCGCCTGGCGCGCCTGCGCGGTGTCGGTCGCCGAGAGCCGCACCACCGGGTAGTCCAGCTCGCGCGGGTCTGGAGCGGGCGCCAGGTCCGGGTTCGTCTCCAGGGTCAGGATCACCGGAATGGGCGGCTCCCTCCTCAGGTACTCGGGCAGCGCCGCGCGGGTCATGGTGCTTCGCATGTGGCCAACGACCAGCAGCGTGTCGCTGCGCGCGACCAGGTCCTGGGCAATCTCCAGCGCCAGTTTCTCGCTGCCCTTGTCGTCCTTGGCCGCGACGGTGACGCTGCAGCCGTCAATGGTCTGGCTGAACGATTTGTCCGGGTTGAATCCTTTCCGCACCGAGCCGTGCTTGGGCGTGTTGGTGAAATCTCCGATGATGTAGACCCGGTAGCTGGGTGGTCCCACGACCCAGGTGGCAATCCGGGCCAGCACGATGATGCTGAACAGGGTCACCATCACCCGGGAGACCGTGAATCGCAGCGGACCCACCAGCAGGGTTTGCACCGGCCAGGATTGATAGAGCCGGGTGAGCCATTGCGGACAGTTCATTGCCGACCTCCGGCGGAGGACCCGGAGAAGTGTACCATAATAGCGGTTGATGGGCTGGCGCGCCGGTTTTGCAGCGATTGTGTGCTCCGCCTGCTCCGTGTGCCTGGCGGACGACTGGAGCCGTTTCCAGTCTCCGGCTTTCGATCTGCTCACCAATGCGGGCGAGCGCGAGGGCCGCACGGCCCTGGTGGTGTTCGAGCAGTTCCGGCACGCCCTGGGCCGCATGCTGGGCATCGACGAATTGCGCACCGAGCCGCCCATCCGCATCCTGCTGTTCGACCGGACGCCTCCCGCCGCGCCCGGGCTCATCGCCGGGCCGGACCGTTTCTCGATCGTGCTGGAGAAGAACAAAGCCATCCCCCGGGAGTTGCTGCGCGACCTCGCCGTGCTGTACCTGGAAACCAACAGCGAGCGCCTGCCCGCTCCCCTGGAACGCGGCCTGGTGGAATTGTTCTCCACGCTGGAAGTGGATGGCACGCACATCACGCTGGGCAGGCCGGTGCCTTCCGAAGCCCGCACTCGCGAGTGGGCCCTCATGCACATGCTGGCAGTGGACCCCGAATACTACGGCAAGGTGCGGGTGCTGCTGGCCAACCTGCGGCGCGGCATCGACCAGGAGGCCGCGTACCGCAACGCCTTCGCGAAGCCGCCGGCCGAAATCGCCAAACAGGCCCAGGCTTATTTTCAGGCGGGCAGCTTCACTACCGCGGAGGTTTCCGGCCGCCCCCTGTCGCCCCGGGACTTCGAAAAGCGGCCGGTCGAGGACGCCGTCGTGCAGCAGGCCCTGGCCGGTCTGAAGGGAAACGGCGCAAAACAGGCCGAGAAACTCATCTACGGCAAGGCCGAGGAGCATCTGGCTGCCGCGCGCAAGACCGACGATCCCGGCCTGCGCATCAAGGAACTCCAGGCAGCTACGGAGATAGGCCGCCGCCGGGCGGTCTACTGGCAGGCCCTGGCGGAGGAATGGCTCAATCAGAAGAACTTCTCCGAAGCCGCCAAGGCCTGGCGCGCCGCCGAGCAGGCCGCCGTGGACGATGCGGACCGCGCCCGCATCCGCCAGGCGCGGGCTTCCATCGAACAGCAGCGCCTGGACTTCGAGGAGGCCGAGAAGCGGCGCGCGGCCGAGGAGCGGGAGCGCGAACTGAAGCGCCTCAAGGAACAGGCTTTGGCCGAAGTGCGCGCCCTGGAGGCCCGCGCCAATGCGGGCTCCAGGCCGGCCGCCCCCGGCGAGAAGGTCGAGCCCTGGTGGGAAGGGCCGCGGGCCCAGGGCAAAGCGACCGGCACTCTCAGGCAGATCGACTGCATCGGCAAACAGGCGCGACTGGTGCTGGAAGTCGAAGGCGGCAAAACCCTGCGGCTGCTGATCCGCGATCCCGGCCAGGTGGCCCTCATCGGCGGCGGTGTTCAGACCCTGGGCTGCGGGCCGCAGAAAGGCCGGCGCGTGCGCGTCGAGTACCATCCCAAGCCCGATTCCAAAACGGCCACGGCAGGCGAAGTGGCCACCATCGAGTTCCTGTGAGCGCCGGCAGCGGGCGGGGCCGCTGGGTGGTGCTCGGCATCTTCGTCCTCTCCACCGCCATCAACTACCTGGACCGCCAGTCGCTCGCTACCGTGGCGCCGGTCCTGCGATCCGAGTTTCACCTCTCCAACGCGGATTACGGCCTCATCGTCACCGCTTTTTCGGCGACCTATGCGCTGAGCGCGCCGTTCCTGGGCCTCATGATTGACCGGCTGGGATTGAACCGCGGCATAAGCCTCGCCGTGGGCGTCTGGTCGCTGGCCGGGCTGGCTACCGGCCTGACGCGCGGCCTGGCCGGCCTGGCGGTTTGCCGGGCAGTGCTCGGCGCGGCCGAGGCGGGAGGCATTCCGGCGGCGGGCAAAGCCATTCACCGCTATCTGCGCCCGGAGGAGCGGGCGCTGGGCAATGCCGTCAACCAGATCGGAGTGAGCCTGGGCCTGGTGCTGGCGCCCCCCGCGGCCACCTGGCTGGCCGTTACCTGGGGCTGGCGCAGGGCCTTCATCGTCACCGGCCTTCTCGGCTTCCTGTGGATCCCGCTCTGGCTGCGCGTTTCCGGCGCCGCCCCGGCCCGGGATGAGGCCGCCTCCCCGCCCCTGCGCCTGGCCCTGCTTGGCGACAGGCGCATGTGGCGATTCGCCCTGGCCAACGGCCTGAGCATGATGCTCTACTCGCTGTGGACCAACTGGACCACCCTGTACCTGGTGGATGCCGGCGGCCTGACCCTGGTGCAGGCCGCCTGGTTCGCCTGGATCCCGCCCGTCTTCGCCGCCCTGGGCGGCCTGGCCGGGGGATGGCTGTCGATGGCCTGGATCCGGCGCGGCATGGAGGCGGCTAACGCCCGCCGCCGCGCTTGCGGCCTGTGCGCCGCGGCCTCGCTGGTGACCTTGGCGGTGCCGCTCTCCGTGTCCCCCTGGTGGGCCGCGCTCTGGATCTCCCTGAGCCTGTTCTGGGTGTCCGGCTTCAGCGTCAACCTCTACACTCTGCCGCTGGACGTGTTCGGCGGAAAGGACGCGGCCTTCGCCGTGTCCGTGCTGGTCTCTTCCTACGGCCTGATGCAGGCCCTGGTATCGCCCCTGTTCGGCGGCGCCATCGACCGTTTCGGCTACACCTCCGTGATCCTGGCCGCCGCGCTCTCGCCCCCGGCGGCCTGGCTGGCCCTCCGCTGGAAAGGAACCGGGGCATGAGCGGCGGCGCGCGGGTAGCGGCGGTATTCGCCGTCTCGGCGGAGTCTGCCGGGCGGGCGGTCCGCTATCTGCACGCCCAGATCCCGCATGTGCCCGTCTGGCTGTACTGCCGGCAGCCGGTGGAACCGGAGGTGGCCGCCTTGTGCGCGCAGGTGATCGAGCCTCGCCGAACGGCCGGCCTTCCCCACCGCCCCGCCCTGGTTGTGGTCACCTGGACCGGCAGCGGCGGCGGGTGGCTGCTGAAGCTGGCGCCGTTTCTGATCCCGCCCTTCCGCGTCCTCGTCATGAACGAGCACGGCGGCTTCTTCAATGGCAAACCGCTCCCCGTCCTGCGGCACGTCCGGCGCCGGGCGGCCGACGCGCTCCACTCGGGCTGGAACCGCTTTCGCGATCTCCGGCGCGGCGCGGCTTTCTGGTTCTTCGCCCTGCTGGCCCAGCGGTTCGCCTTCCTCTCGCGCTTTGCCTTTCGGAAAGGGCATGGCGGCGAGCCGCTGGACCTCGGCACGCCGCCTTCCGCCGGGCAGGGCGTGGTTCGCTTCCGCTACGGCCATCGCCAGTGGAACCGGGCGGAGCTGCTGCGCGTGCTGCGGGAATCCGGGGCGCGCTGGGTGCTGTTCTTGGAGAGCGGCGCCGAGGACCAGCTTCCCTGGGTTGACGATCCACGCACCTTCGCGGTCTCCCGCCAGCGCGATTTTCGCGACTGGAAGCCGGGCCTGTTCGCCATGGCGCCTTTCCGCCCGCTGCAGCCGGAGGAGATCAGCCCGGTGCTGGCGCCGGTTTCCGACGCCGTTCTCGTCGATCGCGCCAGGCTGCTCGCTCTGGGCATTCCGGAAACCATCGTGCCGGGCACGGCCTGGCTGCTGCTGTTCTGGAAAGCGGCCGCCGCCGGATGGCGCTCCTACAGCGTCGGCGGCAACCGGCCGCTCGAGGAGGCCCCCGACTGGCCCTACGAGGAGGCGGAATTCGTCACCCGCGTTCTGGCCGCTCCGGACCTGCGCCGCCTCGGCCCGCGCGAGCCCGGCCTGGTCCGCGGCAGCATCGCTCACGCTCCTTCCTGTGCGCTGCCGTTCAGGGAAGGCAAGCCGCGGGTGCTGGTGGTCTCCCCCTACCTGCCCTATCCGCTCTCCCATGGCGGCGCGGTCCGGATCTACAGTCTCTGCCGCGCGCTCTCGGACCGCGTGGATTTCATTCTGGCCTGTTTTCGGGAACGCGACGACACGGCCGACTACCGCCGGCTGCACGAGGTCTTCCGTGAAGTCTACGTGGTGGACGTGGATGAGAAGGCCTCGCGCGACGAATCGCTGCCCCGGCAGGTGCGCGGGCACGTTTCCTCGTCGATGCAGGCCCTGATCGGCCGGCTCTGCCGCGAGAAAGCCGTCGATCTCCTCCAGGTCGAATTCACGCACCTGGCCCATTTTCGCGACGCGGCTCCCGGCGTTCCCGCCATCCTGGTGGAGCACGACCTTACCTTCACCCTGTACCGCCAGTTCGCGCTCCAGGAAGGGAAGCGCCGGGCGCGCGAGGAGTTCGAGCGCTGGCTGGCCTTCGAGCGCCGCTGGCTGCGCTCCTACGACTGCGTCTGGACCATGTCGGAGACCGACCGGACGCAGGCCCTGGAGCAGGGCAGCCCGCCCGGCCGCACCTTCGTGGTAGCCAACGGGGTCGATACCGGGCGTTTCACTCCCCAACCGGAGGCCGGCGCCGGGGAAATCCTCTACGTCGGATCGTTCCGGCACAAGCCCAATGTCCTGGGTTTCGAGCGCCTGCGGGACGAGATCATGCCGCGCGTCTGGCTGCGCGCACCAGGCGCGCGCCTGCGCGTGGTGGCCGGGCCGGACCCGGAGAAGTACTGGAAGGGCGAGCCGGACAGCCGCATTCAGCTGCACGCCTTCGTCGAGGACCTGCGGCCGCTGTACGCGCGCGCCGCGGCGGTGGCCGTCCCCCTGCTCGTTTCCGCCGGCACCAACATCAAGGTGATGGAGGCCATGGCCTGCGGCAAGGCCGTGGTGAGCACGCCGGTAGGCTGCCAGGGCCTGGACCTCGAAGACGGGCGCGATCTGCTGGTGCGGGCCGATCCGGAAGCCTTCGCCGACGCCCTTTGCGGCCTGCTGGCAGACCCGGAGCGGCGCGCGTGCATCGGCGCCCAGGCCCGCGCCGCGGCCGAGCGGCGCTTCGGCTGGCAACAGATCGCCGCCCGCGCCTGGGCCAGCTATCGCATCCTCCTGGGGACAGACGAATCCGTCGCGGACGCCTGACATGGGCCTGCGGCCCCACCCGGGCTCGTGAAATAGGGGAACATCCTGACGCCGC
>JADZAF010000053.1 GCA_020852755.1 Bryobacterales bacterium | reverse complement strand
GTGAGCAGCGCCGCCTCCGGCGAGGAGATCTCGTTGCCGTGCACCCCATAGGCCAGCCAGACCACGGCCGGCAGCGAAGCGATCCGTTTCGCCGCCTGCGCGTCGTTCGTCTTGCGCGGGTCCGCCAGGGCCTGCATATCCGCGCGGATTCCAGCCAGCCGGCGGATATTGGCTTCCGATCCCACCGCCGCGTAGACCAGCTTGCGCCCCTCCCAGCTCTCGCCGTATGGGAACACCTTGATGCGCTCCGGAGCGGCGGCCGCCAGCGCATCCAAATAGCGGAGAATCCCTTCCGGCGGCGTGATCTTCTCGCCGGGCGCATACCCCAGCACCTTCTCGAAGGTTGGAATGCGGGGATCGTAGCCGGTGCCGGGCCAGAACTCGAACCCGGCGCTGAACGCAGGTGTGAGAAGCAGGCAAGCCAGGAGGAGAGCGCGAAACATAGTTCTCCAGTTTACGTAAGAGGAAGGACGCTGGCCAGGCGTGCCGCCGGCCCGGCGTCCCCCGTACAATGAACCAGAGGCACGCATCACAGCCCAGCCGGGAAAGCCCGTGCCCCAGGGCCGGCGGCTGATGGCTGACGGCTGACGGCTGACGGCTATCGTGAAGACCATCATCGAACCCTTCCGCATCAAATCCGTGGAGCCTTTGCACCACACCACTCCCGAGGAGCGCGAGCGCTATCTCGAAGAGGCCGGATACAACCTGTTCCTCATCGAGGCCCGCAACATTCTGATCGACCTGCTCACCGATTCCGGCACCAGCGCCATGTCCACGGAGCAATGGGCCGCCATGATGCGGGGCGACGAGTCCTATGCCGGCAGCGAAAGCTTCCACCGCATGCGCCGCGTGGTGCAGGATCTTACCGGCTTCCGGCACGTGATTCCCACGCACCAGGGCCGGGCGGCCGAGCGCATCCTGTTCACCGTCCTCTGCCGCCCGGGCCACGTGGTGCCGAACAACACCCACTTCGACACCACCCGCGCCAACATCGAATTCACCGGCGCCCGGGCCGTCGACCTGCCGTCGCCCGAGGCCGCCGACACGCAGGCCCGCCTGGACTTCAAGGGCAACATGGACACGGCCGCCCTGGAGCGCCTGATCGAGACCGAAGGAGCGGCCCGCATCCCCCTGGTGATGCTGACCGTGACGAACAATTCCGGCGGCGGCCAGCCGGTCTCACTGGCTAACATCGAGGCGGTCAGGCGCGTGGCGGCGCGGCACGGCATCCCCCTCTACCTGGACGCCTGCCGTTTCGCCGAGAATGCCTGGTTCATCCAGCAGCGCGAACCCGGCTGCTCCCACCTGACCCCGAAACAGGTGGCTCAGAAGATGTTTTCTCTCGCCGACGGCTGCACCTTCTCGGCGAAGAAGGACGCCTTCGCCAACATCGGCGGCTTCCTCTGCACCAACGACGACCGCCTGGCCGCCCAGGAAACCAACCTGCTCATCCTGACCGAGGGCTTTCCCACCTATGGAGGCCTCGCCGGACGCGACCTGGACGCCATCGCCGTCGGCCTGGAGGAAGTGCTGGACCCGGACTACCTGCGCTACCGCGTAGTCTCCACCGGCTACCTGGGCCGCCACATCGCCGATGCGGGCGTTCCCATCGTCGAGCCGCCCGGCGGCCACGCCATCTACATCGACGCCGCCCGCATGCTGCCGCACATCCCGCGGAGCCAGTTCCCGGCCCAGGCCCTGGCGGTGGAACTGTACCGCCACGCGGGCATCCGCTCGGTCGAGATCGGCTCGGTGATGTTCGGCGCGGAGGCGCGCCAGGAACTGCTGCGCCTCGCCATTCCCCGGCGGGTCTACACCCAGAGCCACATCGACTACGTGGTCGAGGCCATCCTGGAGGTGAACGCCCGCAAGCAGGCCCTGCGCGGCCTCGAGATCGTCCACGAGCCACCCTTTCTGCGCCATTTCACGGCCCGCTTCCGGCGGTTATAATCGGACTTTCATGCCGCCGGTCGATTGGTTCCCGCTGTGGCTGAGCCTGCGCGTCGCTGCCCTTGCCACTGCCATCTCGCTGGTCATCGGACTGGGGCTGGCGTGGCTGCTGGCCAGCCGGAGTTTCCGGGGGAAGGAAGCCCTGGATGCAGCCGCGACCCTGCCCCTGGTTCTGCCGCCCACGGTGCTCGGCTACTACCTGCTGGTGGTCCTGGGCCGGGAGAGCGTCCCGGGGCGCCTGTACGAGTCGCTCTTCGGCCAGCCCCTGGTTTTCACCTGGCAGGCTGCCGTGGTGGCGGCCCTGTTTCACGCCATTCCGCTGCTGGTGAAATCGGCGCGCGCGGCCTTTGAAAGCGTGGACAAGAGCTACGAACGCGCGGCGCGCAACCTGGGGGCTTCGGAGTGGCGGCTATTCTGGCGGGTGATCCTGCCCCTGGCGCGGCGTTCCATTTTCGCCGCCTCGGTCCTGGCTTTCGCCCGCTCGCTGGGCGACTTCGGCATCACCATCATGATCGCCGGCAACATTCCGGGCCGCACCCAGACGGTGGCGGTCGCCATCTACGACGCGGTCGAAGCCGGGAACGGGCGCCTCGCGCGGATCCTGGTGCTGGTGATCTCGGCGGTGGCCATCCTGATCCTGTATGTCGCCAACCGGGTAGAGCAGAGGCACGCGGCCGCATGATCGAGGCGCGGATCGGAAAACGCTTCCCGGCGGGCGAGGAGTCGGCGGCGTTTTCCCTGGATATCGAACTCGAGGCCTCGGCCGGCGTCACCGTGCTGTTCGGACCGAGCGGGGCCGGCAAGACCCTGACGCTGGATTGCATCGCCGGTTTCGTGCGGCCCGACTCCGGACGCATCCTGCTGGACGACCAGATCCTCTATGACGGCGCCACCCAGGTGCATTTGCGGCCGCAACTGCGCCGCTGCGGCTACGTCTTCCAGAACTACGCCCTGTTCCCGCACATGAGTCTGCGGGCCAACCTGGCCTTCGCGGCGGAACGTCTGCCGCGCCTGGAGCGGCACCGCAAGGTGAACGAGATGCTGGAGCGATTTCACCTGGCCGGCGTGGCGGGGCGCAAGCCGCGCGAGGTTTCGGGGGGCGAGAAGCAGCGTTGTTCCATCGCGCGCGCGCTGATCGCCGGGCCCCGCCTGCTGCTGCTGGACGAGCCGGCCCGCGGCCTGGACGCGCCGCTGCGAGCGGACCTTTACGCCGTGCTCCGCCAGGTGCGCCAGGAGTTCCACATCCCCATCCTGCTGGTGACCCACGACCTGGAAGAGTGCTTCGAGCTGGGCGACCAGATGCTCGTGATCCGGGAAGGCCGCGCCGTGCAGGGCGGTTCGCCCCGGGCGGTGATCGACCACCCGGCCAGCGTCGAAGTGGCCCGGCTGCTGGGCATCGTCAATCTCTTCGAGGCCGAGATCCTGGCGCTCGATCCCGGCCGCAATACCAGCCGCCTGCGGATGCGCGATTGCGAACTGGCGGGCCCCTACTACTCCGGCCGCCTGAAGGGAGACCGGGTGTGGGTCTTCGCCCGGCCCGAGGAGCTGCGCGCCGTCCCGAACCAGGGCGGCAGGCCGGCTCCCAACCAGGTCGCGGCCCGGCTGGCCCGCGTCTCCGAGAGGCCCCAGGGCGTGCGCCTGGAGTTCGCCGGCGACCTCTTCGTGGACGTGCCGCGCACGGAATTCTCCGCCCGCAAGGATAATAAGGAATGGCTGGTGGAGTTTCCTCCCCAGGCCATCCGCATCGTGTAAGCCGGAGGGGCGTCTATGAGAAGCTTCGACGAGTACGTGGCGCTGGCCGAGCAGGCCCACGGGCACATCTGCGCCGGACAGATCCTGGGACTGCGCATGGCCCTGTACGGCCTCGAGCTGCTGGGCATCCAGGATCCCGAAGGCAAGGACCGCAAGCGCCTGGTGACCTTCGTCGAGATCGACCGCTGCGCTACCGACGCCATCCCGGTGGTGACCGGCTGCCGCCTGGGAAAGCGCGCCTTGAAGTTCCGGGACTTCGGCAAGGTAGCCGCCACGTTCTGCGACCTCAGCACCGACCGGGCGGTGCGCGTCTCGGCCCGGGAGAGCTCCAGGCAGCGCGCCCGCGAAATGTACCCGGAGATGGAGAGCCGCAACCAGCAGCAAATGCGGGCCTACCGCGAGATGCCCAGCCCGGAGCTGTTCGACTTCCAATGGGTGCGGGTCAGACTCGGTCCGGAGGAACTGCCCGGATTCAAGGCGCCCCGGGTGGCTTGCGCCGGTTGCGGCGAGACCATTAATTTCAAGCGCGAGGTGGAACTCGACGGGCGGCTGTTGTGCCGCGCGTGCGCCGGCGAGCGCTACTACGAGCCGCTCTGATGCTGCGCTATTACATCACCGACCGCAAGCCTCTGGGCGGCGTGGAACCGCTGCTGCGATCGATCCGGGCGGCCCTGGAGGCGGGTATCGAGCGCATCCAGATTCGCGAGAAGGACCTGCCCGCCCGCGAGCTGGTCCGCCTGGTGGAGGCCGCCCTGCGCCTGCCCAACCCGCACGGTACGCGCATCCTGGTCAACCACCGCACGGACGTAGCCCTGGCATGCGGCGCCCACGGCGTGCATTTGCCCTCCGACTCCATCGCCCCCTTCCGCCTGCGGGTTCTGGCCCCGCCCGGTTTTCTGATCGGCGTCTCCTGCCATTCGGTCGAGGAAGTGCGCCGCGCGGCGGAGGAGCGGGCCGATTTCGCCGTCTTCGGCCCGGTCTTCTTCACGGCATCCAAGGCTGCCTACGGTCCTCCGGCCGGCCTGGAGAAGCTGAGAGAGGCGGCCGCTGCGCCGGTTCCGGTGCTGGCGCTGGGCGGCGTCAACGCCGGGAACGCATCCCTGTGCATGGCGGCGGGCGCGGCAGGTATCGCCGGCATCTCGATGTTCCAAAAAGCCTGAGACGAACAGCAAGCCTGCAGGCGCCGGCCTTCTGCGGTCCTACTGAACGCACCGGAAGCCGATATCGTCGTAGCGGTGCCGCAGTCTGACCGGGACCTTGAAATACGTGGACAGCCCGATCAGCCGGCCCGGCCGCTTCTCGGGCCCGCCGTCGATATCCTCGCAATCGATCCACGAACCGCCCCGGCGGTTCGCCATGGGCTCGCCCTTGTCCGGAAGCGAGAGCGCCCACTCCCAGACGTTGCCCTCGACGTCGTACAGTCCCCAGGCATTGGGCCGCTTCCTGCCCACCGGGCGGGGCCGCCCGTCCGAGTTCGCCCGGTACCACAGATAACGCCCGTCGATCGCATCGCCCCAGAAGTGGCGGGTGGCCGCCCCCGCCCGGGCCGCGTACTCCCATTCGGCGTCGCTGGGCAGCCGGGCGCCGGCCCACTGGCACCAGGCCATGGCGTCGGCCGGCGTGACGTACACCACCGGCTGCCTGTTCTCCACCCGGAACCCGGGGTTGCGCCAGGTCCTCTGCGCGCCCGCCTTCTCGGCGTCCGTGCGGTAGCCTGTTGCCCGCACAAAAGCCGCGAACTGCTCCACCGTGGTCTCCGTCCGGGCCATCCGGAAGGGCCGCTGCCCCGCCCCGGCCGGGATCGCGATGAACCGCGGCGCCTGCGCCAGGGCCGCCCAGGAAATCAGCGCCACCGCTGCCAGGCGCTTCATGTCCGGCGCTCCAACCGGATTACCACGCGGGAGCCGGACTTCTCCACCGGGTAGGTGCGCAGATCCCCGTGCGTGCGCCCGTGCAGCAGCCTGCCCCGCAGATCGTACTCCGCGTGGTTGAGGCTGGTGCACTGAAGCGTGCTCCGCTTGGGGTTATACGTACACTGCGCGCCCCCATGGGTGCAGGAGCGGTCCATGGCGATATACTCCCCGCCCTCCACGTGGATCAGGATGAGGTTGATCTTCCCGCCTTCCCCGATCACGGCGAAGGCTGCGTTCCTGCGCAGCAGATCGGGAACCCGTTGCAGGTCCACGCTAATTCTGCCGTCTTCGAAAACAACCGAACCCGGAGGCAAGGGCGGCGTCATGCAGCACCGCGGCGGGCCCGCCATGACAGCCATGGCGCCCCGCAGGAACCGGCGGCGTTCCATTTGTGCGGACTCCAGTGTATTACACTTCACCGGATTCCTCCTCGAGAGAGTCCTGCCGCTGTCGAACGAGGTTCGCGCCGTTCGACCATGGACAGGAGGTTGAACCCGGATGATCGAAATACCCCAGATTTTGCGCACCGGCGCGCAGCTTGCCGCCGTAATCCGGCTGATCATTCCCCGGGAGGAGATCCGCACCGTGATGGGACCCGGCATCGGGGAGTTGATGGCCGCTATCGCCGCCCAGGGCATCGCACCCGCCGGGCCGGTATTCTCGCACCACTTCCGGATGGATCCGAAGGTGTTCGACTTCGAAGTCGGCGTGCCGGTAGCCAGGCCCGTCTCGCCCGCGGGACGGGTGAAGCCGGGAGAACTGCCGGCGGCGAGGGTGGCGCGGACCGTCTATCGCGGCCCCTATGAAGGCCTGGGCGAGGCCTGGGGAGAGTTTTCCGCCTGGCTCCAAGCCAATGGCCATACACCCGCCCCCAACCTGTGGGAGCGCTACGTCGCCGGGCCGGAGTCGAATCCCGACCCGTCCACCTGGCGCACCGAACTCAACCGGCCGCTGCTCAACCACTGAGCGCTCCCGGTTCAGAGCCAGCCGAGCGTGGCATAGCGTTCGCCGGTGAGGTGCAGGAAGAGCGCCTCCAGCGTGCGGAACTCGCCGCCGCCGGCGGCGACCGGCAGGTCTCGCGCCAGCGGCGTGATCTCGCCTTCCCACACGAGGTCGCCCGGGCTGCGGATGATGGCCACGCGGTCGCACAGTCGCTCCACGGTTTCCAGCACGTGCGTCGTCATGAACACGGTGCGGCCCTGCGCGGTCAACTGCCGCAGCCCGTGCTTCATCAGGGCCACCCCGGCCGGATCGATGGACTCGAAGGGCTCGTCCAGGAACAGGACTTCGGGCCTGTGGATGACGGCGGCGGCGAATGCCACGCGCTTGCGCATGCCGGCGCTGAATTGGGCCAGCGGCTTTTTCCCTTCTCCGGCGAGTTCCAGCGCCTCCAGCAACTCGGTGACGCGCACCCGCGTGGTGGCTTCGTCCAGGCCGTAGATCCGGGCATGGAAGGCCAGGAACTCGTGCGCGTAGAGGGCTTCGAACAGCCCCAGGTTCTCCGGCATCACTCCGATCCTGCCCTTGAGGGCAACCGGGTACGGCCGTATGGACTCTCCCAGCAGGCGCACCTCGCCGGCGGTGGGGTCCAGCAGCCCGGTGAGGCAGCCGATGGTCGTGCTCTTGCCCGAGCCGTTGGGTCCCAGGAATCCGAAGAACGATCCGGCCGGCACCGAGAGCGAGAGGTCGGCCACCGCCACAACCGGGTCATACTCCTTGCGCAGATGCGAGATCTCGATGACGCTGTTCATAAACGCAGGCGTGAGCCTCCCAGGTCGCGCTCCACCACTGCCAGGATCTGCTCGCGGCGGCGCAAGAGAACCGCCGGCGCGGCGCGGAGGGTTATCAGGTAAAAGGCGGCTGCGGCGGTCATGAAGACCGGAGCCACCCACCAGAATTGGAGCACTCGCGCTCCCGCGGCCAATCCCAGAAACTGGCTGCCGAAAAGACCCGCCAGCAATCCGCCGTTTCCGGCCAGATTGGCCGCCAGCGAATAGTCGTTGCCGAAACGAACCTCACCGTCCGTCCGGCTGGGGGCCAGGATGGACGTCCACAGCGCCAGGGCGTGAAAGAAACACAGGCCGCCCACTCCGTTCGCGGCCAGCATGGCGGCCATGCGTGCATCGACCGGTACGCGGGCCAGCAGGAGGCAGGCCGCGAAGACGACGGGCAGCGCCAGCGCCCCGATGGCCAGCGGAACCAGGCTTGCGGCCCGGATCACGGCCGCGGCCGGCACCGGCAGAAGGAAGTAGCGGCGGAATCCCGGGCCGTCAAATCCGAAGGAATTGATCGCTACGGCGAACGTCGCCGCGAACCCGGCCACCGCCATCAACCCCACGCCTATGAAGAAGTGCAGCAGCGGAGCGCGACGGTCCGGGGCCATCATGAGCAGCAGGAACGGAAGAACCGGGCCATTGACGAGCAGGCCGAAACGCCCGCGTTTCGTGCGCCAGTAGTACTTGAGCGTTTTCGAAACGAGGGGCGCGGCAGAACCCCAGCGGGCGGCCAGGCGTTCGCAGGGCCCGTCCCACTCCGCCGGCGCTCCGGCCACCACTCGTGACGGCGCCGGCAGCCGCTCCACACCCGCGATGGCCGCC
>JADZAF010000052.1 GCA_020852755.1 Bryobacterales bacterium | reverse complement strand
GGGGAGCAGAGCGACGTGGTAACGAAGGCGTTGTTGAACAGGACGCCGCCGCGAGCCAGACGATCGAGCTGGGGAGTTTTCAGGAAGGGATGGCCGGCGCAGCCCATCATGTCGTAGCGGTGGTCATCCGTCAGGATGAAGATCAAGTTGCGCCCTCGCGGCCGGGCCAGGTGCGGGGCGCCCAGAGAGGAAGCGAGCCAGTGTCTGCGCGTCACAGGAAGATTGTACTCCCGGCCAGGCGGCTTGCAGTTTCAGCGCGAGAGCGATCTCAAGTGGTTCCGGAGGGCGGTCACGAAGGCCTGCAATCCGGCGCGCGGTGAATCCCGCCAATGCAGAGCCACGAAATGGCTGTCCTGATGGAAGACAACGGAGTCCGGCGCCGGAGGCCACTTCTGGGCCAGTTCGAAGGCAGCCGTCTGTGAGGACATGGAGTAGAAGGTGACCTGGACGGCTCCGGCTCCCTGGTAGGAGGCACGGTAGGCGCGCTCGAGGCCAAGGGCGCGGACCTCCGCCGGGGCGGCAGAAGGCGGAACGGCGGACAGTTCTTCCCGGTTCCAACTCGCCAGGGCCGGCGGGAGCAGGGTCTCGGGAGGGACCGGAGAGGGCCGCCCACAGGCGGCGAGCAGGAGACCGGCGAAGAAGATATGCCTTCGAGTCATGAGGTCTCTTCCAGGTTAGCGAAAAACGACACGGGGCCGGCCGAGCCGGTTCACGGCTGTTTCCAGATTTTTCCTTACTGCCTCCTAAGGAGTTAACGGATCCGGCCGGGGTGACTGCCGGGTCCGGATGTTACCTTCGGGTCAGGAAAGAGCTTGTCGGTTGCGGACCGACTTCGGGCCTTCCACTACGGTGTGGAAGGCCCATTTTACTTGGAGCCACGCACAGGGACAACGATGGGGAAGAAAGCCGGGGTCGAAGGCGCCGCGAGAACACGGAAAAGCAAGGCTGAAGCGGCGGAAGAGCCGGTGGTCGGCAAAGAACCGAAGCAACTGGTGGAAGAGGCAATCCGGACTATCGGCGAGCAACTGAAGGACAAGAAAGTCCGGGCGACACTGGGAGACTTGATCCGGCTGCTTCAGCTACAGAAGGAGTTGAGGGCGGACGAGGCCAGGGAGATCAAAGTTACATGGGTAGAACCGGGCGAGACAGAACCTGCTACCGAAAAATAAGATACAGTCCGCTACCCTCGCAAAAGCGGTTTCACGATTCCGAGGCCCGCTTCAAGGGTTTCTCCGGTCCCATCGGATCCGGCAAGAGCCAGGCGCTCTGCCAGGAGGCGATCCGGTTGAGCTACCTGAATCCGGGCCGGCTGGGACTGCTGGGCGCACCGACGTATCCGATGCTGCGCGACGCGACCCAGGCTACGTTGTTCGAAATCCTGGACGGGGACAAGATCCCGTACGACTACAACAAGGCGGACAACGTTCTGGTGATGCGGGACAGCCGAGCGCGAATCCTGTTCCGATCGATGGATGAATACGAGCGGCTGCGGGGCACGAACCTAGCCTGGTTCGGCCTGGATGAACTCACCTACACGCCCGAGGGAGCGTGGCTGCGAATGGAAGGCAGGCTACGGGATCCGAAGGCGAAGAAGCTCTGCGGGTTCGGAGTGTGGACTCCGAAAGGTTTCGACTGGGTGTATCGCCGGTTCATGGCGAACCGGGTGGAAGGATACGAGACGATCCTGGCGAAGCCTTTCGAGAACCGGTTCCTGCTCGAGCAGGTTCCGGATTTCTACGACCGATTGAAGAGCAGTTACGAGGGGACCTTCTACGCCCAGGAAGTGCTGGGACAATACCTGAACATAGACGCGGGGTTAGTCTACAAGGCGTTCAGCCGGGAGGAGAACGTAGCGGCTGCAGCGGCGAACCCACGCGCGCCGCTGTACTGGGCGCTGGATTTCAACGTCGATCCGATGAGCTCGGTGGTGGCGCAGATCGAGGGGGGAAGGGTCAGGGTGCTGGACGAGATCGTGCTGCGCCATGCGACCACGGAGGAGGCGTGCGCAGCCTTCCACGCCCGCTTCGCACAGCAGGCTGGGGGACTCATCGTTTACGGGGACGCTTCGGGCAACCACTTACAGACAACGGGGACCACGGACTACGAGATCATCCAGAGGTTCTTTCAGGACCTCTGCTACAGCAGAGTCGAGTACCGAGTACCGAAGAGGAATCCACTGGTGCGTGAGCGGGTGAACCTGGTGAACTCGCTGCTGAAGTCGGCTTCGGGGGAGATCCGGATGACGGTCGACCCGCGCTGCAAGGAGCTGATTCAGGACTTCGAGCAGGTTTCCTACAAAGCGGACAGCGCACAGATCGACAAGGAGCGAGACCGGAGGCGCACGCATCTGTCCGATGCCCTGGGTTACCTAGTCTGGCAGGAATGCCGGCCGGACCTGCAGATCGGGGAGCGGAACTTTCCGATTCTCTGAGAGGGAAATGATGCACACAGTCGAGCGGCAACACCCGACATACACAGCCAACAAGTCGATGTGGAGGACTTACAAGGACCTCTACGTGGGAGGCGAGAGATTCCGGCGGGCAGCCGGGCAGTACCTGATCTCGCGAAACAAGGAGCCCCAGGAAGTCTACAGGGAGCGCCTCGCCCGGGTGTTCTACGAGAACTATGCCGGATCGATCATCGACTGGTACGCGGCGACGCTGATGCGGCGGGAGCCGGTACTGACGCTGGAGGGCCCGAACGAAGCGGGACGGGAGTTCTTCAACCAGTTTCTGGAGGATTGCG
This sequence comes from Bryobacterales bacterium, assembly GCA_020852755.1. Lineage (GTDB taxonomy): Bacteria > Acidobacteriota > Terriglobia > Bryobacterales > Bryobacteraceae > JADZAF01. The sequence continues at coordinate 9,205 of JADZAF010000052.1, read as the reverse complement.
ATCGCAAGGGGACGAACCTGTCGGAGTTTTACCGGCAGCGGCTGATCGAGGCGCTGGTTTGCGGCAGGAGTTTCATCGCGGTGGAGTTCCCGAAGAGCCGGGAACTGCCACGCAGCCGGGCGGAGGAAGACGCGACGGGCCGCTCGCGGGCGTACCTGGTGGGGTACGAGGCCGACGAAGTCATCAACTGGAGCTACGGGGAGGACCAGACGCTGGACTGGATCGTGATCCGGACGGAATGGCTGAAACAGCCCAGCGTGAACGATCCGGCACCGGTCGTGGCAACACGCTGGATCTATTACGACCGGGAAGAGTACGAGATTTACGACCGGGTGAAAGCAGGGGAAGAAGGCGAGATCCGGTTGACGGACCGGGGACGCCACAGCCTGGCGTCACAGAACAGAGTTCCCGTTTTCGAACTGAAGGTTACCGAAGGGCTGTGGCTGATGAACAAGGCGGCCTTGCTACAGCTGGAGCACTTCAACAAGTCGAATGCGCTGGCCTGGGCCCTGACGATGGGGCTGTTCGCAACGCCGGTGATCTACTCGGAGCGCGACTTCAAGCAGGTGGTGGGGGAATCCTACTTCATCCAGCTCGGCCAGAACGACCGGTTCGGGTGGACGGAACCGGAAGGGCACGTCTACCAGGTTGCGGCGGAGAATCTGGAGCGCCTGAAGGACGAGATCTACAGGGTGTGCTACCAGATGACGCAGGCGCGGAACCCTCAGGACGGCCAAGCCCAGTCGGGAGCGAGTAAGCAGCGGGACTTCAGCGTGACGCAAGAGGTTCTGCGGGCGTACGGCGACCTGGTCAAGGAATCGATGCGAAAGGTGCTGCTGGCGATCGAGCGGGAACGGCGGGACGGCCTGAGGATCGACGTATCGGGGCTGGACGAGTTCGACATCGCCGACCTGGGCACGGAGCTGGAGGAGGCGAAGAAGCTGCTGGAACTGGGGATCCAGTCTCCGACCCTCAAGAAACAGCTGTTCAAGAGGGTGGCACAGAAGTACTTCTGCGATTCGCGCCAGGAGCTTCGGGACCAGATCTCGGAGGAGATCGAACAGTGGTTCAGGCAGACGCCAGACGGAGACATGAAAGGTTGAGGCTATGGGAGAAACAAGCAATCCGATCGACGTGCAGGCGATTGTCCGGCAAACGCTGGAGGAGTTCGTAAGCCGGGAACAGGCCAAGAACGAGCCGGCCTACAAGCTGGAACTGGAGGAAGAGAGGGGACGGCGCGAGCAACTGGAGCGCCGGGTGAACGAGCTGATCGCCGAGAACAAGCGCAGCCGGGAGGCGGCGCTGGAACTGGAGAGGGAATCGGAGATCCGGGCGGAACTGCAGAGGCTGGGCGTAACCAAGGCCGACCTTGCTTTCCGGGCGGTGCGGGACGACATCGCCCGGACTCCGGAGGGACGGCTGGTGGGCCGGGCGGAGCACGGGGAAGTGAGCCTGCGCGAATACCTGGCGGGATTCGTGGCCGAGAACCCGGAGTTCCTGCCGGCCCGGATTTCTGGGGGATCGGGAGTGATGCAGGGGCAGAAGACGGCCAGCGGAGGGGACGTGGACCTCGACAGGATCCGTCCGGGGATGAGCCGGGAGGAACTGGAGCGAGCGCGACAGGAGATCGCACGGGTAGCCTCTCAGGCGTTGAAGGGGATGTGAAAAGGGCGCCGGGAGGGGCCGGCGGGCGAGCGAAGTGAGAAGAGCAAGAACAAATCAGCAAGGAGAGAGGAATGCCAGCAATTACGTCAACGAACGTAGCTAACGCGATCGTCAAGCTGGTGGCGGCGGATGCACTGCCGGCGCTGGTGGGGAACCTGGTCATGGGGAACCTGGTGAATCGCGACTACGAGCCGACCGCGGCGCAAGCGGGCGACACGGTGAACGTGCCGATCATGCCGAGCCTGATAGCGAACAACATCGCCGAAGGGGGCACGGTACAGGCCCAGAACCCGAACGTGGGCAACGCACAGATCGTGCTGAACACGCATGTGGAGGCCACGTTCCAGATTCCGGACGTCACCAAGGTGCTTGCGGTACCGGATCTGCTGCAGGTCTATATGCGGCCGGCGGTGGTGGCGCTGGCCGAGCGGATCGAATCGGACCTGCTCGGCTTGTACGCGGGTTTCACGGCGAATACCCCGGTGGGGACGGCGGGAACGCCGATCACCGAGGCGGTGGTGGACGCGGCCGAGACGGCCCTGTTCCAGGCGAAGGTGCCGGCCTCGGAGCCGAAGTACCTCGTGGTGGACGCGGCGACCTATTCGCAGCTGCGCCAGATTCCGCGGTTCAGCGAGTTTCAGAGCGCGGGCGAGGCGGGACTGCGGGCGCTGGTGGACGGAACGGTCGGGAAGATCAAGGACTTCTATGTCTTCCGGTCGCAGTTCGTGCCGAAGACCGGAAGCTCGCCGGTGACCACGCACAACCTGGCCTTTTCCAGGAACGCGATCGGGCTGGTGATCCGGCGGATGCCGAGCCCGATGCCGGGCATGGGGGCGGTAGCGGAGTACGCTCAGCTGGGCAACTTCGCCATGCGGGTGACGATGAGCTACCAGCCCAACACGCTGTCGCAGCAGTTCACCGTGGACGTGCTGTACGGCTGCGCGGCACTGCGGAACAACTGCGGCGTTCAGGTCAACACGTAGGGGCAAGGCGCCAAGCGCCCATCCAGCGCGAACCGGGAACTCGAACGGCCGGGTTCCCGGCAGGCGCGAAGACAGGTTGCAGAAAGGGGGAGAGGGTGGATCTGAGGATTTATTACCAGAAGTTGCGACAGATCGAAGCGGGGTTAAGCGAGCCCTATGTGGTGCTGGTGAGCCTGGCGACACCGGACGGCGGGAAGGCCGGCTTGCGGACCGAGGTTCCGCGCGAACTGGCCGCCCGCTACATCGCGGACGGCAAAGCGAGGCCGGCCAGCGAGGAAGAGGCGCGGGCGTTTCACCAGGAACAGCTGACGGCCCGGAAGGAGGCCGAACGCAGGGAAGCCGCCGGCCGGATCCAGCTAGCGGTTGTGCCGGAGAGCGAGCTGGCGAACATGCGCGGGCCTTCGCGCAAGCAGTAGGCGATATGGCGCTGTTCACGGATGGAATCATCGGGGCGGTCGGAGACCTGGCGGATCATGAGAGCGGTGTCCTCGGGCTGACGAGCAGCGAGGCGATCGACCTGAGTGCGAAGCTCAGGCTGGCTCAGGAAGAGATCGGCGTGGAGTTGATGAACTCCTCATTGCGCCTGGCCGCGAACGGGAGCAACGGACTATCGCTGCGAAACGTAGCAGTCACAGCTCCTCTGAAACTGTGGCACGTGTTCCACACCCTGGAACTGGTGTACCGGGAAGCGAGCACCAGCCAGCTCAACGACAGGTACCGGCGGAAATGGCAGCAGTACGAGCGGCTTTCGAAGTGGGCATCGGAGACGCTGTTCCATATCGGGGTGGGAATCGTGTGGGATCCGGTGGCCGCGGCGGAGGCACCGGAACTCGGCTATGTGGCCGGCCCGGTGGCGGCAGCAACCTATTTCGTACGCATGAGCTGGATCAACTCCAGGGGTGAGGAAGGCAGTCCAGGAAAGCTGGGAACACTGGACGTGCCGAGCGGCAGCCTTCTGGTGGTCCGGGCAGCGAAGGCTCCTGGGAATGCGGTGGGCTGGAACGTATACGTGGGAACGAGCGTGGAGGGCGTATCGCTGCAGAATCTGACGCCACTGGAGCCTGGGGAGAGCTGGGTGGAGGATGCGACCGGGCTGAAGGCAGGGCGGCTCCCGGGGTCGGGGCAGGAGCCGAACTGCCTGCGCGGTTTGCCACGCGTGCTGCAGAGGGGTTGAGCCGGTTCTGTCAAAAGTACGGGCAACCGCCGCAGTCCCGGCTCGAAAAGCGGTGGAGCGGAGTACGTGACCGAGTTCTTGAAAAGAGGTGTCAGGTGATGGCGAGCGCGGGCAGCCGAGCGGAGGGAAAGCTTCTGGAGATCCTGGCGAACGGGTTGAGCGCGAGGATCGCGATGGTTTCGGAGGCGGAGGGGACGCCGCTGGGGGAAATCCCGGCCGGGCAGATCGTACGGCAGAACGTCAGCGCGGATCTCGAGGAAAAGAGCGCCGGGGCGAGCTACCCGGCGATCCGCCTTTACTGCGAGAAGCTGTCGAACCCGCTGCGGGAAAAGTTCCGGAGGTTCTCCGGGCAGGCCCACATGGCGATCGAGGTGCGGGTGACCCGGGATCGCCTGGAGGGACTGGAAAGGAGCCTGCAGCTGTACGCCGATGCGGTGATGCAAGTGCTGGACGCGAGCCGCGGCGACTGGGGGGAGGGGCTGTTCTATGCAGGCGGCTACGAGGCCGTGTTTGGAGCGGTGAAGCGGGGCGGACGGGCGTTCATGCAGGCGGCGCGAATCAGTCTTGAGGTCGAGGTGAGCGATTAAACATGGGGTACATCTCATCGAATGCCAATCGATTCTACGTAGCTCTGGAAAGCAGTTACGGAGAGGTGGGAGCGATCACGGCGAGCCACCGCATCCCGGCGGTGAAGCTTGCGACAAAACAGGAACTGGTGGCTGTAGAGCGGAAGGACAAGTCGGGGAGCCGAACATTCACGGGCAACCCGGGGGGAGGGCGCAGGGAAACGAGTTTCGAGTTGACCACGTACCTCACCGGGTGGAGCGGGCTCGCAGGGCCGGGCTATGGTCCCCTGTTTCAAGCGGCACTGGGCGGGAATCCGCTGATATTCCCGGGGGGCGCGGCGGGAGCGGGATCGACGGCTTCCGCGCTGGTTTTCGCAGGTCCGCACGGGCTGACTCCGGGCCAAGCCGTGAGCTGCAACGGCGAGATCCGCTTCGCGAGCGCCGTTCCGGACGCGTTCAGCGTGCAGCTCAACGCTCCGCTGTCCACCGTGCCCATGCAGGGAACGCCGATTGACGCAGCGGTGACCTACACTCCCGCGACGGAACTGCCAAGCGCCAGCCTCTTCGATTACTGGAGTCCGGACACGGCGGTACAGCGCGTGCTGGGAGGGGCCGGGGTGGACAAGATGCGGATCGAGGTGAACGGCGACTTCCACGAATTCACCTTCAGCGGCATGGCGCAGGACCTGATCGACAGTTGCAGCTTCGAAAGCGGCATGGGGTCGCTGAGCGGCTACCCGCCGGAACCGGGCGTGGAGACCTTCGACTATTCCATTGTACCGGGCCACCTCGGCCAGGCGTGGCTGGGCAACGGTCCGGACCGTTTCTACACGATCACCAGCGCGACGTTTCTGCTGGACAACGACCTGGAGATGCGAGCCAGGGAATTCGGGTCCATCCTGCCGCGCAGCATCGTTCCCGGCCAGCGGAGGGCGACTCTGGACCTGGAACTGTACGAGCAGGACGACCCCGCGAGCATCGGGTTGTACCAGGCGGCCCGCCAGCAGTCCCCCATCGGGGTGATGTTCCAATTGGGACAGCAGAGCGGCCAGTTGTTCGGCGTGTATCTGAAGAGCGTGGTGCCGCAGGTGCCGGAATTCGACGACAGCGACCGGCGGTTGCGGTGGCGCTTCCGAAACTCGCGGGCGCAGGGGACGGTGGATGACGAGATCGCTGTCGCATTCGGATAAACATGGACTGGAGCAGCCACAAGACGGTCGAATCCAAGCTGGCGGCCGGAGTCTCGTTTGTACTGGCGCGCATGTCATTCGGGCGGCGGATGGAACTGATGAAGCAGATCCGCGAGCTGACGCGGCGAGTGGAATTCCACGAGGCCGGAGGAGACGCGAAGGACCGCATGGAAGCGGCGATACTTTCGGCCGAGATCGACCGCTTGTACGTGTTATGGGGCATCAAGGAGATCCGCAACCTGGCAGTGGACGGCTCGCCCGCTACCGCACAGTCACTGGTTGAAGAGGGTCCCGAGGAGCTTTTCCGCGAGGCCCTGGCCGCCGTGCGGGCGGAGTGCGGACTTTCGGAAGAAGAGCGAAAAAACTGACGGTCGCCTTCCATTTTCAGTTTGCGAACCAGGCCGGGTGGAGGTGCGACGAGTGCCGGAGGAACGGCCTGGAAACGCGGCGGCGCTGCGGATGGATCCCGGAGGCGGCGGCCGGCGCGGAGAGGGTAGTGTGGGCACGAAAGCAGGCGGCGCTGACGACGTGTCCGCGTTCGTATATCACGTCCCAAAGCATAGCCTGGCTGGAGGAATTCTACGTATGGCGCCGTCTGGGGGCGATGCGGATGGAGCAGCTCACGGCACGGCAGGTAGAGGCTTACGTGCTGATCGAGGACCAGCTGGGCCAGGAAGCCCAATGAGGAGATGGACATGGATTCAGCCAATGCTCTAATGCGGGCGTTTCAGGAGGCGTCGGGAGGGACTGGCGGCGCGGTGAGCCTGGATAGCCTGCTGCCGCAATCCGGGGAGGAGTACGTGCAGGCATTGACGGAGGTGTCGAGCAAGCTGCAGGGACTGACGACGGCCAGCGGGCTGCAGGTCGAGGCAGTAGGCTCAAACACCCAGGCGGTGCTGCAGAACACGGTCGCGCAGGCGAGTTCGGGCGGGGTGAAGGGCGCTGCCAGCATGCTGAGCAGAGTTTTTGGGAGCGGGCTGGGCCTCTCGCCCCTGGTGACGGGAATCGCAAAGCTGTTCGGAGGCGGGAAGAGCGAGGCGCTGCCGGAGCTCATTCGATACGAAGCGCCCCAGCGGCTGCGGTTCGAGTGGGCGAATACTCCGGGCATGCCCGACGGATTCGCGGCGGTCGATTCGGTGCAAGGAGGACTGCCGCGGTCCTACCGCCAGCCCGCGGGCCCGGAGGTGCAGCGCCCGGCCGAACGGGAAAGCGAGCGGCCAGCGCAGATCACGGTCCAAGTGCAGGCCATGGACAGCCGCTCCTTTCTCGATCACAGCGGTGAGATCGCCCGGGCGGTGCGCGAAGCGATGCTCAATATGCATTCGCTGAACGACGTGGTGAACGAACTGTAAAGGTCATGGCCACTTTTCCCAAGCTGAGAACCGGCGCTGTGATGCAATACCCGGCGGTCACGGTGACCGGCTACTCGAATCAGGTGGTGCGGTTCGTGGATGGCGAGGAGCAGCGCTACCGGGACTCGGCCGGACCCCTGCGGCGGTGGAAGGTCGACCTGGCATTGCTGGACGACGGGGAACTGGCCAGCCTCGAGGAGTTTTTCGAGGCCCAGCAAGGACGCTACGGCACCTTCACTTTCACGGACCCTCATGACGGGAGGGAGTATTCCGACTGCAGACTGGAGGAGGATCAATTCACCCTGGAGCTGGAGGGGGAGTCTCGGGGGAAAGCCACGCTGTTGGTGAGGGAAGTCAGGAGCTGAAGATGAGGGTATTTCCGCAACTGGCGACGGGGGCGTCCGCGCAGTTCCCGGTCCGCAAGAGACACCTGGTCAGAACGGTGGTGAACGAATGCGCGGACGGAAGAAGCATCCAGTGGTCCGATGACGGGGCGTCGCGGGTGGAATGGGAGATCGACTTCTCAGGCCTGAGCGATGCGGAGCGCGGATCGATCGAACAGCTATTTGCGGAAGCGGAGGGCCGCTTGCACAGCTTCGTGCTGTTGGACCCGGCCGGCAATCTCCTGGCTTGGAGCGAGGACCTGGAGAAGGCCGTTTGGGAGAAAAGTCCTCTCCTGCAGGTTTGGCCCGGGGCGGCGGATCCATTGGGTTCGAGGCGGGCAGCCCGGATTCGCAATGACAGCGGGGCGCCGGCGATCGTTCAGCAGACCCTCAATGTCCCGGCCTGGTTCTGGTATGCGTTCAGTGTGTACGCGAGGAGCGACGCGGCCGGTTCGATCGGACTGTATCGCAGAACCACCGCGCAGGTGCAGGCGGCGCCGACGGCCGTTGGCCCGGAGTGGAAACGGGTAGTGGTTTCGGGGCGTTTCAGCGGCAATGAAGAAAGCGTGCAGTTCGGCGTCGAAGTGGCGCCGGGAGCGGAGATCGAGCTGTTCGGGTTTCAGGCGGAGGCGCAACCCGGCGCATCCGGATACAAGAGGACGCTGGCGGCCGGCGGCGTTTACACAAGGGCCCGCTTCGCGGACGACTTCCTGGAGGTGACGGCCAGCGGGCCGCAGTCGCACGCCGCGCGGGTGCGATTGATGGCGGTGAGATCGTAAGCGGCGGGGATTGGCAGTCAGGCATGCAGAGCATCTTCACCATCAAGGAACAGACGGTCACAGAGACACCCCTACTGCTGTTCGATTGTGAACTGGCGGGCGGGCAGGTGGATCGCTGGAGCACACACCGGGTGAATCCGGAGGGCACTCTGTATGCGGCCCGGGTGCTGAAGCACAACCTGTTCGAAGTGCAGACGGCGTCCGACCATGGCATCGACGCGATACCGCGGGTTTCGGTCACTCTGGCGAATGCCGACTCGCACTTCTCGCAGATCGAGCGGGCTGTGGGATTCAAGGGCGCGAGGATTACCGTGCGCTTCCTCTTCTACGACCTCCGCAGCGACGTGGCGGCGTCGGAGGCTGTAGTGCTGTTTCGGGGCGTTGCCAATCCGCCCGAAGAGATCACGGACGCCACCTTACGGCTGACGGCAACGAACCGGATGAGCATGCAGCGAGTGCTCCTGCCGTCCGTGCGGATTCAGCGCCGATGCCCGTGGGAGTTTCCGGGAACAGCGGAGCAGCGGCAGGAAGCGGCAGACGGGGGCGTTCTGGGAAAATACTCGCGATTCTACCGCTGCGGGTATTCGCCGGATGTGGAAGGCGGAGCGGGAAACCTGGAGGAGGGCTCGCCATTCACAACCTGCGGCTACACGAGAGCGGAGTGCCAGGCACGGGGCATGTTCGGTGTTGATGCGTCGCTGCGGCCCACCCGGCGATTCGGAGGGATCGAGTATGTGCCGTCATCGATCCGAGTGCGCAGCTACGGTGAGAAGGGCAGCCACACGGCGGCAGTGTCAGAGAACGAGGCACGCTACAACGACTTCGTGCCCCTGATCTACGGAACGGGGTGGACCAGCCCGCTGGTCGCGTTTGCACGGAACGATGGAAACCTGACCCGCATGGAGGCCCTGGCGGGGATGGGCGAAATCGAGGGAGTGCTGAAGGTCCTGGTGAATGAGATCGAGATCCCGTTGGGCCGGGCGGGGACGAACATGACCGGCACCGGCTGGTACAACATCGTGAGCGTGGGGCACCGGGCCGGCGAGTTCAACCTGGATTTCGCCAGCAGTCAGGGTCAGCCGCTGGGCGACCCGTACGGCAGCATGGCCGTGT
>JADZAF010000051.1 GCA_020852755.1 Bryobacterales bacterium | reverse complement strand
TGGCCCGCCGCGCCAGGTAGCCCACCTCCACCATCGTCAGGGCCTTCAGATGCACCTGCGGGAAGCGCTGCTTCAACCCGCGCAGCATCTCGCAGTACCAGTCCAGGGTCAGCTCGGGATGCAGCCCGCCTACGATGTGGAACTCGGTTACCGACTCCGACCAGCCCCGCCCCGCCGTCTCCCACACCTGTTCCAGGGACATGGTGTAGGCCCGCGGATCCCGCGCCTTCTTGCCGAAGGCGCACAGCCGGCAGCTGGCCACGCACACGTCGGTCGGGTTGATGTGCCGGTTGACGTTGAAGTAGGTGACCGAACCGTGCAGCCGCTCCCGCACCAGGTTCGCCATGTAGCCCAGGGCCAGGATGTCGCCCGTCCGGTAGAGCGCCAGGCCGTCCTCGTAATCCAGACGGGCGCCCGCCTCCACCTTATCGAGCACCGGCCGCAGCCGCGGGTCTTCAATCGCCACGGGTTTCATGATCGCCCCGAAATCGGAAACAGGAGAATGTCCGCCGCCCAGAAAACAAAGAATAACACGCTGACGTAGCCGTTCATGGTGAAGAAAGCCGCATCCACCCGCGAGAGATCGTCCGGCTTCACCAGCCGGTGCTCATACACCAGCAGGCCGGCCACCGCCGCCACTCCGGCCAGGCTCAATGCCCCCAGGCCGAAGGAATGCACCAGCATCGCCAGGCAGGCCAGCATCCCCACGTGCAGCAGGCGGGAGATCCGCAGGGCCCCGGCGATGCCGAACCGCCGCGGCAGGCTGAACAACCCCTCGCCTGTATCGAACTCGTAGTCCTGGCAGGAGTAGATCACGTCGAAGCCCGCCGTCCACAGCGTTACCGCCCCCGTCAGCCACAGGATGCGCGGGTCCAGCGAGCCGCGCACGGCGATCCAGGCGGCCGCCGGAGCGATGCCCAGCGCGAAGCCCAGCACCACGTGCGACCACGCCGTGAACCGCTTCGTGAAGGAGTAGAAGAAAACCACCGCCAGCGCCGCCGGGGCCAGGCGGAAGCACAGTTCGTTCAGCATCCTCGCGGCAACCAGGAAAACCAGCGACGACCCGGCCACGAAGCCCCAGGCGAAGGTTTTCGAAAGCGCGCCCGCGGGCAGGTGCCGCGTTTTCGTGCGCGGGTTGCGCGCGTCGATGCCCGCGTCCACCAGCCGGTTGAACGCCATGGCCGCCGAGCGCGCCGCCACCATGGCCGCCAGGATCCAGACCAGGCCAGGCCACCAGGCCTCGCGCGCGAAGCCGCTCTCCCGGATGGCCAGCAGCGCCCCCGTCAGCGCGAACGGCAGGGCGAAGACGGAGTGCTCGAATTTGATCATCTCCAGCGTCAGCCGGAGCCGTTTCAAAAACATGCAATCGATTGGGAGAAGACGCTACCATCTTAGATCATGGCGGCACTTTTCCGTTTGGCGGTCCTGGCCCCGGCGCTCCTGCTGATTTCCTGCGGCCGCCCGTCCTCGGACCTCAGCGACCTGCGCGCCCGCATGGTGACCCTCCCCAACGGGCAGAAGATCCGGGCCGAAGTGGCGATGACCCCGGTCCAGATGCAGCGCGGCATGATGTTCCGCGACTCCCTGCCTCGCGGACAGGGCATGCTCTTCATCCACGCCCGGCCGGACTACTACGGCTATTGGATGTTCCAGGTGAAGATCCCGCTCGACATCATCTGGATGGATTCGAACCGCCGCATCGTGGAAATCTCCGCCAACACCCCGCCCTGCCCGGGGCGGGCCAGTGAGTGCCCCTCCTACGGCGGGAAAGAGATGGCCCAGTACATCCTGGAACTGGGCGGCGGCGAGGCGGCCCGCCTGGGCCTCCAGGTCGGCAGCGTGCTGAGCTTCTGAGGCGCCCCCCCACCGGTGGCGCACGCTCTAGAATGCAGCGGCGGCACTCCTGCCGCCGGAACTTCCACCCCCTCCCAAGCGTCCACTACCCCGTGATCCCGGCTCACCGCTGGCTCTCGCTCTTCCTGATCGCTTGCGCCGGCGCCGCCCAAACCATCCAGTCCGTCCTGCCCAGCGGCGGCAGCCACCCGACCTCGCTGGCCCCCGGCATGCTCATGTCCATCTACGGCTCCGGGCTCGGCCCGGAGACCGCCTGCACCGGCCAGGCCGATACCGCCCGAAGAGAAACGCCCAGCCCCCAGCGCCCGCTCCAGACCTTCGCCGAGACCCTGATCTACCCCACCCGGCTCTGCGGCGTCGAGGTGCGGGTGGGCGGCCTCCCGGCCGGCCTGCTCTACGTGCACTCCAGGCAGATCAACTTCAAGGCGCCGCAGCAGACGCCCCTCCAGGGCGCCGCCGCGGTTCAGGTGTTCCGCGACGGCCGGCCGGGGCCCTCCGTCACCCTCAAGCTCGGGCTCGAATTCGCCGTCGTCACCCTGGACGGCCCGGCCTTTACCCGCATGCCGGTCTGGATCCGCGTCTGGATGCCCCACGGCTGGCAGCAGAACCTGCAGTACCCCTTCGGCGTCGCGCCCGGCGATTTCGCCTGCCACTCGGTCGAAGTGCGCCGCAACGGCGCCCTGCTGCCGCGCCTCCCGCCCGGCCCGCCGCGTCTTAGCGGCCTCGGCGGCGGAGGCCTCTGCGGCTTCCTCGGGCTCCCCGGCCCGGCCGCGAGCCGCGATCGCCTGCCCCTCCACCTGCAATACCGCTTCGACCAGCCCGGCGATTACGAAGTCCGCTACATCCTGAACCCGGATCAGCCGGCCGTTCTCTCCGAGTGGACCCCCATCCACGTCGGCGACGCCACCCCGGAGGCGCGGCGCGCGTGGCTGCAGCGCGCCTCGGCCGGAGCCCCTCGCGACGCCGCCGATATTGTCACCAGCTTCCTTCCCTCCGTGCTGGGTATCCCTGACGACGAAAGCCTGGAAATCGTCTCCGGCTACCTCCACCATCCCGAGGACCTGGTGCGCCGCTTCGCCGCCGCCGGCCTCCACTACTGGCCCGGGGACCAGGTCCGGAAAGCCATGCTCGCCCTCCTCCACCGCCGCGGGCCCAGTGACGTTCTCGTCGACGCCCTCAACCCTGCTCCCGAAAGCCCGGAGGCCGCGGATCTGGTCGCCACAGCCATCCCGTTTCTCTCCTCGGACTCCCCGGCGCTGCTGCGCGGCGCCCTGACCCTGCTCTCCCGGCTCGCCTTCTATCCCGGCCGGCCGTTGCCCGCGCCGCTCCAGGCTCGGGCCGAAAACGCCCTGCTGGACGCCGCTCCCCACGTCGAACGCACCGCCGGTCCCCAAACCCTCACGGACTACGCGGCGGCGCTGGGCCGGATCAGGCGCCCGCGCGCCCGCGTGCTGCTATGGGACTTCGTGAACCGCCGGATCGCCTTCTCCCAGGCCGTCATCGCCCTCACCTGGAACCGCGACCCCGCCGATCTGCCCCGCCTCGCCGCGCTTCTCACGACGCCGGCCGGGGACGCCCGCCCGCGGCACGATCTGGCCGTCCTTCCCTACGCCCTTCACCAGGCCTATGGCGCCGCCGCCCTCCCCTCCCTCGAAGATGCCCTCCGGCATTCCCCCCATGTGTGGGTCCGGACCGCCTGCGCCCGCGAACTCGTCCTGGCCGGCCGTGCTCCCGGCTTCGCCTTCATGGCCGGTGCCCTGGAGAAGAACCTGCCCTACAAGCTCGAGCTGCTCCAGTTCCTGCGCGACCGCTTCCCCGAGTTGCGCGGCGCGGACGAGGCCGCCGCGCTTCGCTTCGCCCGCTCGCGCGCCGGGGAGGCCCGCCCCGGTCTGTTATTCTGAAGCCTGATGAATGAAGAGCAGTTGAGAACCCTGTTCGAGCAGGTGCGCGCGGGCGCCGTGGACATCGACGCCGCCCTCACCCGCATGCGCCACATGCCTTTCGAAGACCTGGGGTTCGCCAAGATCGACCACCACCGCGCCTTGCGCCACGGCATGCCCGAGGTGGTGTTTGCCAAGGGGAAGACGCCCGACCAGGTGGCCGCCATCGCCGAGCGCCTCATCGAGCGCTCGCAGAACGTCCTGATCACCCGCGCCGATACCTGTGCCGCCGAACTCATCCGCGCCCGGACCCCCGAGGCCGAATTCTTCCCCCTCTCCGGCGCCATACGCGTCTGGCGCGACCGCCGCATGCAGGGCCGCGGCAAGATCGCCGTGGTCTGCGCCGGAACCAGCGACATTCCCGTGGCCCAGGAAGCGCAGGTCACCGTCGAAGTGATGGGCAATGAGGTGGAAGCCATCTTCGACATCGGCGTGGCCGGCATCCACCGCCTCATGAGCAACCTCGACCGGCTGCGCGAGGCCCGGGTCATCGTGGTCTGCGCCGGCATGGAGGGCGCCCTGCCCAGCGCCATCGGCGGCCTGGTCTCCTGCCCGGTCATCGCCGTGCCCACCAGCGTCGGCTACGGCGCCAGCTTCAACGGCCTGGCCGCCCTGCTGGGCATGCTCAACAGCTGCGCCAGCAACGTCACCGTGGTGAACATCGACAACGGCTTCGGCGCCGGCTACGTAGCCAGCCTGATCAACCGCTGAGCCACGGCCGCGCGGCTCCGCAGCGTGCCCTGCGGCACAATTCCCTGCCGGATTCCACCCCATGCGCCGGAGGATTTCTGTAAGATCCCGCAGAGGGCGGGT
>JADZAF010000050.1 GCA_020852755.1 Bryobacterales bacterium | reverse complement strand
GCCCAGGGCGATGCCGGCGAAGGCGGCCAGCAGCTTGAAAATAAACTGCAGCGGAGAGACGACCAGGGCCTGCCACTCGTCCATGGTCCGCAACTCCCGGACCGGCTGATCGGGGTCCAGTTCCCGAATCACGTCCGCCACGCTGCGCGACAGCGTACGGGGATCGTCCCGGGTTCGGATCATGAGACCGGCCGCGGCCGGCGCCTCCTGTCCGTACGGCACGGTGACCTCGTAGCCGGGCTTGCGCCAGGGTCCCTGGTTCAGCAGGTCGGGCGCGACGCCCACCACGGTCCGCCAGACCCCTCCCACTTCCACGCGGGCGCCCAGAGGGTCGCCGTTTTTCCAGAAGGCCTCGGCCATGCTGCGGTTGATGATAGCCACCGGAGCGCCGCCCGCGGCGTCCTGAGCCGAAAAGCCCCGGCCCAGCGCGACGCCGGAAGACAGGGCGGGCAGGTAATCCGGGCTGACCACGCGCAGGACCGCGCGCGCCGTTCCCGATTCGCCGTCGGGTCCCGGGGCATCGATGCTCATTTTGACGGTGCGCGCCCCGTACCCGACAGGCAGCGGGCAGGAGAGAGCGGCGGCGGAGACTCCCGGGAGGCCTCGCAGCCGCTCGAGCAGCGTCTGAAGAAAAACAAGCCGTTGGGCCGGCCCCGGATAGACCCGCTCGGGCATGAAGATCTCGATGGCCAGCATACGGTCTCCGGGGAAGCCCCAATCCAGCCGCCAGAAGCGGTAGATGCTGTGGAGCACCACCCCCGCGCTGGCCAGGAGGATGAGCGCAAGGGCCGCTTCGGCCGTGACCAGCGCGCGGCTCATCCTGGTCTGCCGCTTTCCGGCGGAGGCCGCCTGGCCGCCTTCCTTCAAAGCATCGCTGAGCGCCAGGCCGGACGCGGTACATGCGGGCAGCAGGCCGAAGACCAGCGCGGCGGCCAGCGAGATGAAGGCGGTGAAGCCGAGAACACGAGCGTCGATGGTAAAGGCCGGGATGCCGGAGCTTGCCAGCATCATCGCGCCCGCGCGGGTGAAGTAGCTCAGGCCCCACGCGGCGGCCAGGCAGGCAGCGGCGCCACCCAGCAGGGCCAGCAGGACGTTCTCGATCATGAGCTGCCGGACAACCCGCCAGCGGCCCGCGCCGGCCGCCATGCGGAGGGCGAATTCCTTCCTCCGGCCGGCATTGCGAGCCAGCAGCAGACCAGCGGCGTTGGCGCAGGCGATCAACAGGACGAAGGCCACCGCCAGGACCAGCAGGCGAGCCAGGGCCGTGCGGCCGGCCTGCGCCAGGTGCTCCTGCATTCTTTCCAGGCGGACTCCCCAACCTTGGTTGCTTTCGGGAAACTGGCGCGCGAGGCGGCCGGCGATCAGGGCCAGATCGGCGCGGGCCTCATCGATGGCGACCCTTTCCTTAAGCCGCCCGATCACTTCGACCGACCGGCGGCTGCGATCCCGCTCCGCCGGCCGCGGATGGAGCGGGATCCAGAAGTCGGCGCCTCCATCCACGCGCGCCGGCCGGAAGCCTTCGGGCATGACGCCGATCACCACGGCCGGATGGCCATCGATGCGGACGCTGCGGCCGATGGCATCGGGCCGCGCACCGAACAGGCGGGTCCACAAGGCATGGCTCAGAACCACGACCCCACCGCCCGCCTGAAAGAACTCCGAGGATGAGAACGTGCGGCCGGCGGCGGGCTTCATTCCCAGCACCTGGAAATACCGTTCGCTCACCCGCTGGCCGCGCAGCCGCTCCGGGTCGCCGCCGGCCTTGAAGCTGAAGAGGTCCGCCTGGTAAGCGGCCAGGTGCTCGAAGGACCGGCTGTAGCGGGACCAGTCGAGGAAATTCGGGTAAGCGGCCAGGCCCATGCCGCCCTGGGGGGCCTGTTTCAGGGGCAGTTCACCGGCCAGGATCAGACTCGCGGGATCGGGATAGGGCAGCGGCCTCAAGAAGAGGGTGTTGAGGATGCTGAAGACGACCGTGTTGGCCCCGATGCCCAGGGCCAGGGTCGCCACCAGGGCGGCCGTAAACCCGGGACTGGCTCGCAGGCGTCGCAAGGCGTACCGGAAATCGCCAGTCAGGTTGTCCACGCTCCCTCCCGGAGCACGCCGGCCCCCAGTGCAGCGACCCTGAAAAACCGCGGAGTTACACGGGCGCACGGGCAGGCCGGCGTCCGGATCACAGACGCATCCGTCCCGCAAGCGGGACTGCTTTAAGCCCTGCCGAGGGGATGCCGGCGGTCCTTCAAGGGGAAGGCCAACCGGCGCCCGGAAAGGTGCGACTGGTAGACGCCGCAGAGCATTTCGACCGTCCAGCGCCCGTCGACGGCGCCGCAGACCGGCTCGCGGCCGCTTTCGACGGCGGCGATGAGGTCGCGGGCCATGAGCCCGTTGACTTCGTGCCGGTTCTTCGGGCCGTCGGGGGCCCGCAGCCGCCGCCACTGTCCCTGGGCGCCGTCCGATACCCAGGCGGTGGACAGGAGCACGTAAGGCGGCTCCCCGGGCACCGCGGTCAGCGGGATGTAGACGAGGCCTTTGCTGCCGTAGAGGGTCACGCCGAACCGCGGACCGTTGCGGACGTCATTGGCGCGGGAACCGAAGTAGCCGTGCATGCCGCGGTCGAAATGGAAGACAGCCGCGATCTCGTCGCCCGCCACCGGGCCGACCGGCTCTCCCGGCTGGCGCGCCATGCCGGCATCCACCTCGCGCCCGCCCTGGGTCACATGGCCGAAGACCCAGCGCGGGTCGCCGGCGAAGAGCCGCATCAGGTCGAAGACGTGGGTGCCGAGCACCATCATGTCCTCACCTCCGGCGCGGGCGTCCTCTTTACCGCGGGAACGCAGTTCGAGCACCTGCCCGATCTCGCCCGCTTCCACCATCCGCCGGGCCAGGGCGACCTCGGGCATGGGCCGGGCGGTGTGGCCGACCTGGACCTTGACGTTGTGCTTGCGCACGAGGGAGACGATGCGGTCCGCTTCCTCGAGGGTGGCGGCCAGCGGCTTCTCGACCAGGATGTGGCAGCCCGCCTCGGCGGCGGCGGTGAACATGGGCACGCGCTGGTCGCACCAGCGGGGACCGATAGCCACCAGGTCGGGTTTCTCCCTGAGCAGCATCTCGCGGTAGTCGGCGTAGCCGCGCGCAGCGCCGCTGCGGGTCACGGCTTTGGCCCGGCCGGCGTCATCCGGATCGGCGGCCGCTACTACCTCCACGTTGGGAATGCCGTTCCAACTGGTGTCCCAGTCGTGGCCGAAGTTGCCGCGCCCGGTGTGGCCGATGACGGCCGCGCGGTACTTCCGGGCGGGTGCGAAAGCGGCGAGAGCGAACTGCAGGCAGGTGCGGCGGTCGACGGGCATGGGATCAATCCTATCACCGGCCCGCCGCCGGGCTCTCGCCCGGCGCGCCGCGCGGAAGCGCGGCGGCAGCCCGGAAGGGCTGCCCCACGTGGTCCTCAGTGCGGGCGGCGGATCTGAATGCCCAGTTCCCGCAACTGCCGTTCGGGCACTTCCGAGGGCGCGTTGACCATCAGGTCGGTGCCGCGGGCGGTCTTGGGGAAGGGGATCACGTCGCGGATCGAGTTCTCCCCGGCCAGGAGCATCACGGTGCGGTCGAGGCCGAGCGCGATGCCGCCGTGCGGCGGCGCGCCGTATTCGAGCGCTTCCAAAAGGAAGCCGAAGCGCCTGCGGGCCTCCTCGTCGCTGAGCCCCAGCGCGGTGAAAACCTTGTCCTGCACGTCGCGGCGGTGGATACGGATGGAGCCGGAGCCCAGTTCCGTTCCGTTCAGCACCAGGTCGTAGGACTTGGCCCGGCAGCGCGCCGGGTCGCTGGTGAGCCGGTCGAGATCCTCATCGTGAACGGAGGTGAAGGGATGGTGCGCGGCGTTCCAGCGGTTCTCTTCTTCATCCCACTCGAACATGGGGAAGTCCACCACCCAGAGGAAGCGCAGGTCGCGGGGATTGAGCAGCCCGTGCCGCTCGGCGTACTTGTGGGCGGCGTAGAGGCGCAGCCGGCCGCAAGCCTGGTAGACGGTCTCCTCGGGGCGGTGTCCTCTGGGGTCGCCCGCCCAGGAGGCCAGCACCAGCAGGTCTTCGGGGGCCGCGCCCGCGCGTTCGCGCGCCTGCGCGAGGGCGGTTGGGAAGTCGCGCTCCAAGCGCTTCAGGTCGTCGAAGACCCGCAGCCCGTGCTCGGCGCCGAAAGCCTTCATCTCGTCGCGCTCGCGCCGGGTGAGCGCGCCGACCCGGGGGATCCGGATGGCTACCATGGGCAGGCCATTTTCGTTCAGTCCGGAACCCGCGAACAGGTCCGCGGCTTCGGTCATGGGCGGAATCCGCAGGTCGGGCTTGTCGACGCCGTACAGGCGCATGGCCTCGGCATAGGTGAGCCGCAGGAAGGGCGGCTGGACGTCGTGCCCGGCCACCGCGCAGACACGCGAGATCAGGGGCTCGATGACTTCGAAGATGCGCTCCTGCTGGGGGAAGGACATCTCCAGGTCGATCTGGGTGAATTCCGGCTGGCGGTCGGCCCGCAGGTCCTCATCGCGGAAGCAGCGCACGATCTGAAAATACTTCTCGAACCCGCTCACCATCAGCAGCTGCTTGAACAGCTGCGGCGATTGCGGCAGGGCGTAGAAGCAGCCCGGCTGCACGCGGCTGGGGACCAGATAATCGCGCGCGCCCTCGGGCGTGGAGGCCGTCAGGAACGGGGTTTCGATCTCCAGGAAACCTTGGGAGTGCAGGAACTCGCGGACCGCGAAGGAGATGCGGGAACGCAGCATGATGTTGCGCTGCATGTTGGGGCGGCGCAGGTCCACGTAGCGGTACTTGAGGCGCGCGTCCTCGCTCACGTCCACGGTGTCTTCCATGGGGAAGGGAGGAGTCCGGGAATCGTTCAGGATCCAGACCTTGTCGGCCACCACTTCCACCTCGCCGGTTTCGAGGTTGGGGTTCACGGTCTCCGGGGAGCGCAGCGCCACCCGGCCTTCCACGGCGATGACGTACTCGGGCCGGATCAGCTCCGCCTTGGCATGGACCTCGGCGGCCACCTCGCTGTGAAAGACCACCTGGGTGACGCCGTCGCGATCGCGCAGATGGATGAAGATCACGCCGCCCAGGTCGCGCCTGCGGTGCACCCATCCCATCAGCACGGCGTGCGAGCCGGCGTTGCAGGCGCGAATCTGGCCGCAGTGGTGCGTGCGCCGCAAGTCTCCGAGGAAGTCCAGTGGTACGCTTGGTCCCATAGATCAGGTCTTCAGTCGCTCGATGATTGCATCGAGCGGCAGGGCCGCCTGCTCGCCCGATTGCATATTCTTCAAAGTGTAGCGCTCCGAGGCGATCTCGTCGTCGCCGACGATGAGCGCGAAGCGGGCGCCCAGTTTATTGGCCAGCTCCAGGGCGCGCTTCAGGCGCGCTTCGCTGCCGGTTTCCACCGAGAAACCGCGCTCGCGGAGCGGGCGCGCGAGCCGGGCGGCTTGGCCGGCAGCAGCTTCGCCCAGCGGGGCGATGAACACGTCCAGCGGATCGGACCAGGCGCCTTCCAGGGCCATCACCAGGCGGTCTTCGCCGATGGAGAAGCCGATGCCGGGAGCCGGGATCCTGGAGCCAAGCGATTCGGCCAGGCCGTCGTAGCGCCCGCCGCCCAGCACCGAGTTCTGCGCTCCCAGGGCGCCGTGCACCACCTCGAACGTAGTCCGCATGTAGTAGTCGAGGCCGCGCACCAGGCGGGGCCGCAACTCGTAGGCGATGTCGCGCTCTTCCAGATAACGGCGCACCAAAGCGAAGTGGGTGCGGCAGGTTTCGCAGAGGTGATCCAGGATCGATGGCAGCCGGTCGATGATCGGCTGATCGGCTTCCACTTTACAGTCCAGCACGCGCAGGGGGTTCGTGAGGGCGCGCCGCTGACAGTCCAGGCACATCTGTTCGGAGACCTTGTCCAGTTCCCGGCGCAGCTCCTGGATGTAGCGCGGCCGGCAGACGGGGCAGCCCACGGAATTCAGCAGCAGGGTGAAGCCCTGGAGACCGGCCTGGCGGAGCAGATCGATCACCATCTCGATCACTTCGGCGTCCACGGCGGGCGACTCCGACCCGATGGCCTCGGCCCCGATCTGGTAGAACTGCCGGTAGCGGCCTTTCTGGGGACGCTCCCTGCGGAACATGGGCCCCAGGTAATAGAGCTTCTGCACACCGGGCCGCTGGTCCAGCCGGTGTTCGAGGTAGGCGCGGATGACCGAGGCGGTGGCCTCCGGCCGCAGGGTAAGGGAGGTCCCGTCGCGGTCGTCGAAGGTGTACATCTCCTTGGTGACGATGTCGGTCTCCTGGCCGACGCCGCGGGCGAAAAGCTGGGTTTCCTCCAGGATGGGGGTGCGGATCTCGCCGTAGCGGTACGAGCGAAAGACCCGGCGCGCGACCGATTCCAGGTGGTTCCAGGCGGCGCTGTCCGGAGGCAGGATATCCCTGGTTCCCTTGACTGCCCGAATCACGCTTCTTCTTCCTTGTAGATCTCGCGATAGCGGATGTAGTTGGCGGCGTGCCGGCGGATGCGGGCGCTGTCGGCCTCCGTCACCGCGCGGCGGATGCGGGCCGGAACCCCCATCACGACGCTGCCCGGCGGAACCTGCATGCCCTCCGGCACCAGCGCCCCGGCGGCGATGATGGAGCCGGCGCCCACCCGAGCGCCGTTCAAGACGATGGCTCCGATGCCGATGAGGCACTCATCCTCGACGACGCAGCCGTGCAGGGTGGCCGAGTGCGCCACCGTCACCCGGTTGCCGAGGATGGTGGGCCATTCGTCCCGCTGCACGTGCAGGCAGGAATTATCCTGCACGTTGGACTCCTCGCCGATGCGTATGTAATTCACGTCGCCGCGCACGGTGGTGTTCGGCCAGATGCTGGACCGCTCGCCGATCCACACATCGCCGATCACCTGTGCGCTGGAGTCAACGTAAGCGGACGCGGCCACCCTGGGAGACACGCCGCGATAGGCACGAATCATGAAGTCGTTGAATCTTTCATGCTAGCACGGCTGCCCGTTCGCGCCCATTCGCGAACGGCCGGAAATCAGATGTAGTCGGGGGTTCCGTCGGCCCGGAAGGCGAAGCCGCGATGCCAGGGCTTGGGCGGATAGTGCCTGAAGGCTTCCTCGTTCATCTCGTAGCCCCAGCCGGGCTTCTCCGGGATCTCCAGGTAGCCGTCTTTGGCGGCGATCATGTCGCGGATGAGGTCCTTGTATGGCCCGGTGTGGTCGGGGACGTACTCGACGATCAGCAGGTTGGGCGTGCAGGCGCCGAAGTGGCAGTTGATCATGTTGGCCATGGTTCCGCCCCAGTGCGGCGCCACCGTCACGTAGTGCGCCTCGGCCATGGCGGCGATCTTCTTCATCTCCAGGAATCCGCCCACCAGGCAGATATCCGGCTGGATGATATCGGCCGCCTGACGCTCCAGCACTTCGCGGAACTCGAACTTGGTATACAGGCACTCTCCGGTGGCGATGGGGATCTCGACCTTATGCTTCAGGGCAGACAGCGCGTCCACGTTCTCCATGCGGAGGGGTTCTTCCAGGAACAGCGGCATGGCCGGCTTCAAGGCTTCGGCCATCTGGAAGGCGCGCACGGGCTCGAAGATGGTGGCGTGGGCGTCGAACAGCAGGTCGATGTCCGGCCCGACCGCTTCGCGCACCGCGGCGGCCCGCTCCCCGGCGGCCCGGGTGACGGCATTGTAAGACATGGCCTGAGAGCCGGGGGGATAGGGCGCCATCTTGATGGCGTTGTAGCCGCGCTCAGCGATCAGTTGTTTGGCGTTGGCCGCCAGCTGGGCCGGAGTGCCGCCGCCCGTGCTCTGGTACACCCGCACCTTGTTGCGGCACTTGCCGCCCAGCAGCATGTAGACGGGCAGGCCGGCGGCTTTTCCCGCGATGTCCCAGAGAGCGTGCTCGATGCCGCTGATAGCCGCGTTGATGACCGAGCCTCCGGGAAAACGCGTGAACTGGTACATGGTGGCCCAAAGGTACTCCACGTTGCGCGGGTCCTTGCCCAGCAGCCAGCTTTTGAAATCGCGGACCACTTCGGCGACGGCCAGGTCCGGACCGACGGAGTAGCACTGGCCCCAGCCGTAGATCCCCTGGTCGGTGGTGATCTTGACGAAGACCCAGTTGTGGTTCATGGCCCCGATGGGAAAGGCCTGGACATCGGCAATGCGCAGTGCCGGCCTGCCGGTATAGCGCGGCTCGGCCTGCCGGGCCTCGGCTTCGAGGGCGACACTCAAGGCGCTTCCCTGTGCGATGAACTCTCGTCGTCTCATGAGCTAGGAGTGTAGTCGAATGCGGCAGCGGAGGGCAATTCGCCCGGGGTCTCAGCGGCGGTTCCGCCGATCGGGACCGTCCCCGTGCACACGCCCACCATACTCCATTCCGGGATTACGAAACAGAAGTTGGAGCTGTGCCCGCGGGAGGCATAGGCCCGGGCGCGAGCTCATGGCTTTTGCAGCGCGGCGGCGCCTTCCGGCCACCAGGACTGGATGCGCTTCCGGATTCGCGCCACGTGTCCGGGGTACTCCGGCGCGAGGTTGGTGTTCTCGTGCGGGTCTTCGAGCACGTTGTACAGTTCCACGGCTTTGGCGCCGGTCCGGGGCCCGGGCAGGATCAGCTTCCAGGCGCCCTCCACGGCCCACAGGTACTCGAGGTTCTCGACGGGACGGTCGATATCGACGGCGTCGTGGGTGTAGACGCTGCCGAAGACGGCTTCACGGCGCGCCAGGGCGGCAGAGTCCAGCAGGTTTATCCCCTGCATGCCGGGCTCGGGTTCGAGGTTCGCGGCGCGGAGGATGGTGGGGGCCAGGTCGAGATTGCTCACCAGCGTGCGCTCGTCCCTCAAGGGACGCGTGCGCCCCGGCCAGCGGAGGATCAGCGGGGTCCGCACACCGCCGTCGTACTGGGAGCGTTTGGAGCGAGGCGCAAAGGCGGGAGCGTCCGGACGCTGGATCCAGCCGTTGTCGCAGGTATAGAGGACCAGCGTGTTGTCCGACAAGCCGGTGGAATCCAGCCGGTCGAGCAACTGGCCGCAGATTTCGTCCCACCACTCGCACATGGCCCAGTAGCGGGCGACGTGTATGGAGCCGGTACTCTTGCGGTAGGGCTGCAGCAGGCGCTCAGGTGGGGTGTGCGGGGCGTGGGGCATCATGGGAGCGAACCAGAGGAAGAAGGGGCGGGCGGCCGGACCGGCCAGGAAGTCGAAGACCGGCTGCATGGTTTCGCGCCCGATCCGGAGGCCTTCGTCGCCGTGACGGCCGCCGCGAGCCGGGTCGCCGTGCGTCATGCCCGCGGTGAAACCGCCCCGCGCGTAGCCGCCGCCCCACCATTTTCCGGCCTGGAAACTCCGGTAGCCCCGGCGGGCGAGCAGCCGGGGAAGGGTGGCCGACCTTTCGTAGTAATCGATCATGCGCGCCCGGAGCGCCAGGCGCTCGGGCGGCCAGGGCTTGTCTCCCACGCGGGGGGGATCGTTGGACGTGATGCGGTTCTGGTGCGGGTGCAGTCCCGTCAGCATGGACGCCAGCGAGGGACAGCAGAGCGGCGCGGCCGAATAGCCGCGGGTGAAGGTAACGCCCTGATGGGCGAACCGGTCCAGGCGGGGAGTACGTATGGCGGGGTGGCCCATGAAGCCGTAATCGGTCCAGGCCTGGTCGTCGGAGATGATCAGGACGATGTTGGGCGGCAGCGCGGACGGTTTACCGAAACCGGGCATGGCGCCGCCGAGCGCGCCGGAAAGGAAGCTTCGCCTCCGCATGGCTCGATTATGGCTCGGCACGGCCCCCGCCAGCGCGGTCTGTCCCCGCCAGCGCGGTCTCGCCTCCCGGGAGGGGACAATGCTACACTCAAGCGCGCATGGTATGAAACTCAGAAAGCCGCTTTCGGAACGCTTTAAAGACCGCGCCGCCATCGTGACCGGAGGAGCCTCCGGCATCGGCCGTGCAGTGGTGGAGGAGTTGTGCAGGGAAGGCGCCTCGGTGGCGTTTGTGGACCTCAGCGAATCGGGAGGCGCGCTGGCGGAGTCGCTGTCGCAAGCGGGCCACGATGTGCTGTTTTTCCGGGGAGACGTGGCCGATCAGGAGTTTTGCCGGGCCTCGGTCTCCACCGCCCTGCAGTGCTTCGGCCGGATCGATTACGTGGTCAACAACGCCTTCTCATTCCTCTCGAAAGGGCTGGACGTGACGCGCGAGGACTGGAAGCGCACCTTTCAGGTGGGACCGGAAGCCTTCGCGCTGCTGGCGCAATTGACGGCGGACTGCATGCGGGCGCAGGGAGGCGGGGCCATCGTCAACGTCTCCAGCATCTCGGCGTTCATCGCCCAGCCGCACCGCTGGACCTACAATGCCGCCAAGGGGGCCGTGCACACGCTGACCAAATGCATGGCTCTGGACCTGGCGCCCTACGGGATTCGGGTGAACAGCGTGAGCCCCGGGTGGATCTGGACCCAGGAAGTGGATAAGGCGGCGGCAGGAGACCGCGCCCGCTGGGAGCCGGTCTGGGGCCAGTATCACATGCTGGAACGCTGCGGCGAGCCGGTGGAAGTGGCGGCCGCCATCCTGTTCCTGCTCAGCGACGACGCTTCCTTCATCACCGGCGCCGACCTGCCGGTGGACGGCGGCTACCAGTCGCTGGGGAGCGAGGGGATCGGGAAGAGCAGTAAGTTCGCGGGCTCCCACTGACCGGCGTCACTCGCTCCCTTCGGTGCGGCTCGGAAACGCTGCATACAGAGCCGCGACCGCGGGAAGCGGTGCAACGGAATACGTGACTGCATTTCCGAAAGGGGCTGGTGGAGAGAAGGGGGCTGGACTGACATGAAGCGCACCGGTGTTGGAGAGCGGGTAAACAGGGTGAGCGTGCTGCTCCTTCTGGCTGGGCTGGCCGCGCCGCCGGCAGCGCGGCCGGCGGAACTACTGGCGGGAGCCGCCAGGGTAGAGATCACGGACCGCCAGGCGGGGCCGGTGAACGATCCGTCGTATGCCAAGGCACTGGTCCTGAAATCGGGGACCACGACGGCGGTCATCGTCACCGTGGATGCGGTGGCCATCGGGGAGATCGGTCACATCGGCAACGATTTTCTGAGCAACGTGCGCTCGCAGTTGCAGAAGGACCTGGGCATTCCGCCGAAGAACGTGCTGGTCAACGCCAGCCACTGCCACAGCGTGGTGCGGAAAGACGCCGACGTCCTGACCGTGGAGGCCGTCAAGGAGGCGTGGAAGAAGCTGGAACCTGTGCGGGCCGGGGCAGGACGCGGCCACGAAGACCGCATCATGGAGAACCGCCGGCTGAAGATGAAGGACGGCAGCGAGGTGGACATGCGGCGGGCCTACTCGATGCCGCCCGACGGGCAGGTGGCGGCTGTGGGCCCGGTGGATCCGGAGATCGGCTTGCTGCGTTTGGACCGCAGGGACGGAACGCCGCTGGCCGTGCTTTACAACTTCGCGGTCCATCCCATACAGGGCGTGCCCAGCGGAGGGAACACGGCGGACCTTGCCGGCTTCGCTTCCAAAGTGATCGAAGAGAACCTGGGCGGCGACGTGCTGGCGTTCTTCGTGCAAGGCTGCGCGGGAGACGTCAATCCGGCACGGTACAAGGATGTCGGAAGGCCGCACGATGCCGAGCCGTTGGGGAACCTGCTGGGCGTCAGCGTTCTCAAGGGACTGAAAACGATTCAGACCCGGGAGGGCGGGGGACTGCGGGTGATCAACGAAGCTCTGGCTCTGCCGAGAGCCACGGATTACGAACGGCGGATGCAGGCCATTCAGGCCGAGCAGGCCCGGCTCCTGACCGAACTGCGGGGCACCAATATCAATCTGAAGACCTTCCTGCCGTTGTTGCTGCAGTACAAGGTCTTTGACGACTTCCCTTCCTATTACAGCCAGCGCTACCTGCACGAAAAGGCCGCCGGGCGCGAGGACCTGGCCAAACTGGACGAGGAGAACCGCGCAGAGATCGAGCGGTACCTGCGCAACATTTACACCATGGAGCACCTGACCCGGCTGCAGACTAACCTGGAACTGCTCCGGCTGCACCTTGCGCAGAGCCAGGCGGCAGGAAAGAACGCGCTCGATACGGAGGTAGCCGGATTGCGGGTAGGGGATTTTATTCTGGTGACCTTTCCCGGCGAACTGTCGGTGGAGATCGGCCTGGGCATCAAGAAGCGGGCTCCGGCTCCGTTCACCTTCGTGGCCGGTTACACGAACGGCTACATCTACTACACGCCGACCGTGGAGCAGCGCAACAACAAGGGGT
>JADZAF010000049.1 GCA_020852755.1 Bryobacterales bacterium | reverse complement strand
GCACGCACGTCCGCATCGATCCCCGGGAACCGGGCCACTTCCGCGAGTTCTTCCTGAAGGGCGACCTGCCCTTCGTGTGGAACGGCGAGCCGCAGACCATGAACCGCCGGCTCATCGCCCAGTCGGGCACCTTCGCCATACCGGGGGTGCTGGACAAGCCACTCGAGGAGATCCTGAGCGACTATCCCGACCCCAAGCGCGTCCTCGCCAAGATCATCCTGCCCGCCGGGCGGATTCGCGACCAGGGCTTGCGCGAGCTGTACCGCATGAATATCACCTACGCTACTCTGTTTCCCGATCTGGAGGGCCTGGCGCGGTCCATGGGCTACGAACTGGAATTCCATTGGGCTTACGACCCGCGCACGATGAGTCCGCTGTAGCCGGGCCGGCCTCGCGGGTTGAAATGTTCTGCGCCGGAAAGCGCCGCGGCGCGTCAGGGACGCGCGCGGTTCGCCTCCAGCCACGCCAGCAGGGAGCGAAAGGCCCGCCCGCGATGGCTGACCTCGAACTTCCGTTCGGCCGGAACCTCGGCGAAGGTGCAGCCGAAATCGGGGTAGTAGAAGAGCGGGTCGTAGCCGAAGCCGCCCGTGCCGCGAGGCTGCTCCAGGATCTCGCCGGCCGCTTCCCCCCGGAACGCTCCGAGCAATTCTCCGTGCTCCGCCAGCGCGATCACGCAGACGTACCGCGCCGCCCGGTTCCGCGCTCCCCGAAGCCGCTCCAGCAGCAGCCGGTTGTTGCTTTCGTCGCCGGCATCGGGCCCGGAAAAACGCGCGGAGTAGATGCCCGGCGCGCCGCCCAGCGCCTCCACTTCCAAACCGGAATCCTCGGCGAACAGCAGGCCCCCGGCGCGGCGGCCGTAATACAAGGCCTTTTCCACCGCGTTCTCTTCGAAGGTGTGCCCGTGCTCCGGACAGGTTGGAAGGGACGCGAAACCCGGCGGGGGCTCCAGTTCGAAGAGGCCGACGGCCGCCTGCCGGAATTCGCGCAGCTTGCCGGCGTTGCCGGTGGCGCAGTACAGCTTCATGCCCGCTCGAGAGCCTGCTTCTGCAATGCGATCAGCTCCGCGATGCCCTGCCGGGACAGGGCCAGCAGCTCCGCGAGCCGGCTGTCGTCAAAGGGGACCCGCTCGGCGGTGGCCTGCACTTCCACGAACCGCCCCGACCCGGTCATGACCACGTTCATGTCCACGTCGGCCCGCACATCCTCCTCGTAGCAGAGGTCCAGCAGCGTTTCGCCCGCGATGACTCCGGCGCTGGTTGCGGCCACCTGGTCCAGCAGCGGCGATTTCTGAAGCATGCCGAACTGAACCATCTGCCGCAGGGCCAGCGCCAATGCCACGTAGGCGCCGGTGATGGCCGCCGTGCGCGTGCCGCCGTCGGCCTGGAGTACATCGCAGTCCAGGGTGACTGTCCGCTCGCCCAGCGCCTCCAGGTCCACCACCGCCCTGAGCGACCGCCCAATCAGGCGCTGGATCTCCTGAGTGCGGCCCGAAGGCCGGCCCTTGGAGATCTCGCGCGGCGTGCGCTTGACGGTGGCGCGGGGCAGCATGGAGTACTCGGCCGTCACCCAGCCCTTTCCGGAGCCGCGCAGGAACTGCGGCACCATCTCCTCCACCGAGGCTGCGCACAGCACCCGGGTATGCCCCACCGTGATCAGGGCCGATCCTTCCGCGGTCACCAGGTAGCCGGTCTGGATTTCCACGGGCCGTATCTCCGCGGCGCCGCGACGGTCGCTTCGCATCGTCCCTCCCTTCATGCCGAGAACGACTTCATCACCGCGTAGAGCAGCAGCAGGAACAGGATCATGCCCGAGATCAGGAATATCACGCAGGGCACGCCCCCTTTCGGAGCGGTGTCCTTCTTCTTCTTGCCTGCCGGCTTGAATTTGGCCATAGGGACGAGTCGCGCTTCAATTGTACACTGCCGGACCACACGCCCCGCGCGTTGCAGCGCACGTTCTCACCGTACGGCGGCGGTGTCCCCGCGGCGGCGGCCGGCCGCTTCGCGGAAACCGGCGCGGGTTGTGCGCGAATCAGTTCGCCAGGGGCGGTCCGCCGGGCACCAGGATGGAGCCGGTGTCGGCCGGGTAGGGACTCCGGGTGGCGGTGAACCGGGCGTTCAGGTACTCGCCCATGAACACCGGTCCGGAGATGGTATCGCCGGAAAGCTTGCCGGAAAAGATACAGGGAATCGCATCGCCGGGGAGCCGCACCGTGCTTTGCAGCTTGACCTCGTCTCCCTCGATGGTGCCGGAGATCTCCCGCACCGAAAAATCTCCCTTGTGCATGCCCGACAGCCGGTTTCCGTTCTGCTCGAGCACGAAGGAATGCCGGCTCCGGCTGCTGAAGAACTCCATGTCCACGTTCCAGCGGCCGGCAAGGTTGGCCGCCGGAGCCGCCGGCGCGGGCTTGGGGCTGCGTTTCTGGGAAAGCAGGCTGGCCAGCCGGTCCCCCACCACCCGGTCTTCTCCGGGCTTCATCATCCAGGCGGTGATGTTGACCGAGGTCATGCGCGGCTCGCCCGCGCTGCCGCCGCGGCGTCCTCCGCCCCCCGCGCCCAGAGCGATCCGCGGTTTGGTGCGGGCCACTTCCTCGGCCAGCTCCTCGCCGGTAACGTGGAACCTGGCCGGATCCCAGGAAATGACCAGGGCGGGGCTGCGGTTGGAGAGGCCGGCCGGCTCGCGTACCGACGCGCTCACGCCGTCGACCTGGGTGACCCGCTTCGAGATCGTGTCCAGGTAGGAGAGCCAGCGGTTCCATTCCGCCTTGTGATCCCGTTTGACCCAGGCCTCGACCGCGGCCAGCATGCCCAGGGTTTCCTCGCGCCCGACCTTGTTGTCGCGCCCCGGCCCGTGGTGCGGCGAACTGGCCTGCCAGGCCGACATCAGGACATCCTTGCGGCCCAGCAGCAGACCCGCGCACTGCGGTCCGCAGATGGCTTTGCCCCCGCTGTAGGCCACCACGTCGGCGCCCGCCGCCAGGTGCACACAGGGGATGGTCAACACTTCGGCCGCCGCGTCCACCAGAACGGGAATGCCCTTGGGTTTCGCCGCCCGGGCCACGTTCTCCAAAGAGAGCGAACTGCCGGGACGGCCGCCGGCCATCATGTAGATCATGGCCGTGCGCGGGCAGATGGCGCGGTCGAGCTCCTCTAGGCTGTCCACCATGATGATCCGGACCCCGATGTTCCGGATGGCGTGATCGTAGGCGGTTCGCGAAGATCTCGGGATGATCACCTCGGTCTTGTCCAGCCCCGTCAGATCGGGGATGCGCAGAAGCTTCTCCGGATTGCCGCCGGCGACGCAGGCCGCGGTCACGTGCTTCATGCCCGCCGCGCAGCCGGCCGAAACCATCCCCCACTCCGCTCCGGTCAGTTCGGCCAGCCGGCGGCCGACCGCGTCCGCCAGCTCGTCGATCTGCACGAAATGCTGCGCGGCCGCATCCATGGCCGCCCGCACTTCGGGCAGCTCGATGGAGCCGCCGATGATGGTGAACGTGCCGCGGCAATTGATCACCGGCTCGACGCCGATGGACTGGTAAATCTCCGGCCCCGCCCGTAGCCCCGTGCTCGCGGCGGCCGCCTGCGAGCCGCCCAGCAATGCGGGAAACGCGAGCACGTTGGCGGCGCGGAACAGGTCTCGCCGGGTGGCGCCGCCGGATGCCGTTTCCACCACTTCCGGGGCAATCTTGCGTTCGGGCTGATTTTCGGACATGAGGCCTCCTTGGGCCGTGCCGGCGGATGGGGCAAGCCAGGGG
>JADZAF010000048.1 GCA_020852755.1 Bryobacterales bacterium | reverse complement strand
CGGTTCGACGAGGGGAGAGGAGGTCGCGCCCTTGCGTCGCCCCCTCTCCTACTCTACCGGCTCGGAAGCGGACGATGAATCTTCAGGGGAGCGGTTTTCCCCCGGAGATTCGCCTGGCCGTAAACGGGTCGTAGCGGTAGCCGTCGCTGAAGCGGGCCGCCACCTTTCCGCCCTTGAAGCTATCCAGCCGGTACCGGCCGGCGTTGCAGCACGCGCCTCGCACTACAACCGCTCCCTTTGGTCGCGGCTCGGTAGCGGGCGATGAGTTTTCAGGGGAGCGGTTTCCCCCGGAGATTCGCCTGGCCGTAAACGGGT
Organism: Bryobacterales bacterium; assembly: GCA_020852755.1. Lineage (GTDB taxonomy): Bacteria > Acidobacteriota > Terriglobia > Bryobacterales > Bryobacteraceae > JADZAF01. The sequence goes on along the minus strand of JADZAF010000048.1, from coordinate 4,031 downwards.
CGTAGCGATAGCCGTCGCTGAAGCGGGCCGCCGCCTTTCAGCTCCTGAAGCTATCCAGCCGGTACCGGCCGGCGTTGCAGCACGCGCCTCGCACTGCAACCGCTCCCTTTGGTCGCGGCTCGGAAGCGGACGATGAATCTTCAGGGGAGCGGTTTTCCCCCGGAGATTCGCCTGGCCGTAAAGGGGTCGTAGCGGTAGCCGTCTGTGAAGCGGGCGGCCGCCTTTCCGCCCTTGAAGCTATCCAGCCGGTACCGGAAAACGCCCTTCGCCGGATCGTCCCGGGCCTCCACCCGGCACACCGGCTCCTCGCCGCGGAAGCCGTAAACCGCGTGCGCGGCCCCTCTTTTCGGATCGGGTCGCAGGCTGTACTCCTCGCCATCCGCGCGGCGCAGCACGAGGCCCTTGTCCGAGATCACCAGGTCGAGGATGTGCCTCCCGCCGGCGTCCTCGAACCGGCAGACGTCTCCCTGCCCCAGTTCCCCGGATTTACCCCGCCCGGCCAGCACGGCGTAGCCGCTTCTCACGATGCGCGCTTGTTCGTCCATGTAGAGGTGGGGAACCAGGCGTGAGATCCATTGCTTCCGCGCGTCGAACTGGTAGTGCATGATGTGCACATGCGCCGGAAAGTCCAGGTGTCCCCGCGTGGCGGCCACCTCGCTGCCCATCAGCACGATCTCGCCGCCGAACTTCTTTGAATCCTCCGGACCCATGCCCATCAGCCGCAGCACTTCCTGCGCGGCCAGCAGGTAATTGGGAACGGCCGCGATCTGCGCCTCGGGGTAGGGAATCTCCGCGAATTTTCCCGCCCGGCGCATCTTCCAGTTGTGCAGGAAGTGAATCGGGTAGCCGCCGCGCGGGCTCTGGTAGACAACGCGCATCTCCTGCCCGCGGGAGCGGTCGTCCACCAGGCGAAAGCGGATGCGCTCGCCCTGCTGCTTGAAAGCCACGTCGGTCTTTCCAACGATCACTCGCGACGCCTTCACACCCGGGGCCGCCATCACTACCTCGGACTCCGGCGGCCGGGCCGCAGCGGTTTCGATCTCGAAATACGTCTCCCAGTCGTTGTCGCCCGAGTGGTAGGGCTTGTCCACAAGCCGCCACGCGCCGTCGGGAAACTCCATGCGCGGCGGAGCGGAGCACCGCCCGGCGCGGCTCTTCACCATCTTGACGGAGAGCATCACCGGGTCGGCGGCCGGAACGGCTGTGGCGGAGAACACGAGGATCCATGCGAGGCGTTTCATCTTTGCTCCCTGAAGCGGACACTGCCGGATGAGTCACCGAAATTATACACCGCGGCGCGGAAGCGGCACTCCGGTGCCGCTAAGATGGGAGAGGGCTCCGCACCATGTCCGACCTCGTCTTCCACGCCCGTGGCCTGACGAAAACCTACGCAATGGGGGAGGTGAAAGTGCACGCGCTGCGCGGCGTGGACCTGGACCTGTTTCCCGGCGAGTTTGTCGTGCTGCTGGGGCCTTCGGGAAGCGGCAAGTCCACCTTGCTGAACATCCTGGGAGGGCTGGACCGGGCCACGTCCGGGCACGTCAGCTATCACGATCGCGACCTCACCAACGCCACCGACCGCGAGTTGACCGAATACCGCCGCTACCACGTGGGCTTCGTCTTTCAGTTCTACAACCTGATCCCCAGCCTGACCGCCAGGGAGAACGTGGCCGCGGTCACGGAGATCGCCCGGGATCCCATGCGGCCGGAGGAGGCGCTGGAGCTGGTCGGGCTGGGCGGCCGCACGGATCATTTTCCTTCGCAGCTTTCCGGCGGCGAGCAGCAGCGCGTGGCCATCGCCCGCGCCATCGCCAAACGGCCCGCCGTCCTGCTGTGCGACGAGCCCACCGGAGCGCTGGATTCGGAGACCGGAGTCCTGGTCCTGGAAGCCCTGGAACACGTCAACCGCGAACTGGGCACCACCACCGCCGTAATCACGCATAACTCCGACATCGCCGCCATGGCAGGCCGCGTGGTGCACCTGAGCGACGGCCACATCGTCAGCGTGGAATCCAACGCGCAGAGGAAGCGGGCGCGCGACCTGCACTGGTAGCTCATGCTGGCGCTCAACCGCAAACTGCTGCGCGACCTGTGGGGGATGAAGGGACAGGCGCTGGCCATCGCCCTGGTGATCTCCGGCGGCGTGGCCACCTTCATCATGTCGCTCAGCACCCTGGAATCGCTGCGGCTCACCCAGGCGGCCTTCTACCGCGATTACCGCTTCGCCGACGTCTTCGCCTCCCTCAAGCGCGCGCCCGAGAATCTGGCCGAGCGCATCCGCGCCGTCCCCGGCGTGCAGCAGGTGGAGACCCGGGTGATGGCCGCGGCCAACCTGGACATCGAAGGATACCCCGATCCGGTCACCGCCCTGATCGTCTCGCTGCCGCAGGGCGGCCAGCCGGTTTTGAACCGCCTCTACCTGCGGCGCGGGCGGATGATCGATCCGGCCCGCAACAGCGAAGTGATCGTGAGCGAATCCTTCGCCGATGCTCACGGCTTTCAGCCGGGCGACCGGATCTATGCCACCATCAACGGGCGGCGGAGGCAGCTGGAGATCGCAGGCATCGCGCTTTCGCCCGAGTTCATCTACCAGCTCGCCCCCGGCACCGTAATCCCCGATTTCAAGAGCTACGGCATCCTGTGGATGGCGCGCAAGCCGCTCGGCTATGCCTACGACATGGACGGCGCCTTCAACGGCGTGGCGCTCTCCCTGGCGGCCGGGGCCAGCCTGGAAGACGTGGTCGACCGCCTGGACGATCTGCTCGAACGCTACGGCGGCCTGGGCGCGCACGGGCGTAAAGACCAGTTGTCGCACCGCTACCTCTCCGAGGAGTTTCGCCAGCTGGAGCAGATGGCCACCCTGTTTCCCGCCATCTTCCTCGGCGTGGCGGCGTTTCTGCTGAACGTGGCGGTCTCCCGGGTGATCGCCACCCAAAGGGAGCAGGTGGCCATTCTGAAGGCTTTCGGCTACTCCAACGCCGCCGTGGCGGGTCACTATCTGAAACTGGTGATGGCAATCACCCTGCTCGGCGTGGCGGCCGGCATCGGGGCCGGCGCCTGGCTGGGGCAGGCGCTGAGCCGGCTGTAAATGGGCTATTACCGCTTCCCCTTTCTGCTCTACCAGCTCCGTCCCGGGGTGATGCTCGGCGCGACCCTGATCAGCGCCGGGGCGGCGGCCGCCGGAACGCTTTATTCGGTCATCCGGGCTTCGCTGGTCCCGCCGGCGGTGGGCATGCAGCCCGAGCCGCCGGCGCGCGACCGGGTCAGCATCGTGGAGCGGATCGGGCTGCGCCGCTGGCTGGCGCAGCCCACCCGCATGATCGTGCGCAACCTGGAGCGCCGCCCGGTGAAGGCTGCGCTTTCCGCGGTCGGCGTCGCCTTCGCCTGCGCTATCCTGATTACCGGCGGCTTCTTCAACGATGCGGTCGACTACATGGTGGATGTGCAGTTCAAGCTCGCGCAGCAAGACGACATCGCGGTGACCTTCCACGAAGTCGCCTCCACCCGGGCCCTCTCGTCGCTGCGCAGCCTGCCCGGAGTGCGGCGGGCCGAAGGCTATCGCTCCGTGCCCGCCCGGCTGCGCCACGAGCACCGTACCTACCGCACCTCGCTCAACGGCATGCCGCAGGACGGTGTTCTGCGCCGGCTGCTCAACCGCGAGCTGCGGCCCGTCGCCCTGCCCCCCGACGGCGTGGTCCTGACCGACCATCTGGCGGAGATCCTGGACATACGGCCGGGCGAGATCCTCACCGTCGAGGTGCTGGAGGGTAGCCGTCCCGTCCGCACCGTGCCGGTGGCGGGAGTGGTGAGCGAATACGTGGGCGTCGCGGGCTACATGCGCCTGCCCGCGCTGCAGCGCCTGATGCGCGAGGGGCCGTCGATTTCCGGCGCCTACCTCTCGGTGGATTCCGCCCGCATGGAGGAGGTGTACGCCCGGCTGAAGGAGATGCCCCGGGTGGCGGGAGCGGCGGTGCGCGAGAAGGCGCTCCAGAACTTCTACGAAACCATGGCCAACCAGGTTCTCGTCTTCG